>NZ_JBHWHV010000030.1:0-117253 GCF_042732375.1 Streptomyces sp. NPDC059785 | reverse complement strand
AGCACCCCCCGGATCATCCACGACAGGGGCAAAGAGCCATACCGGCCCCGGAGGCCACGAGCCCCGTTCGGGCTCTACTTGGAAGGTAATGGGCGTTCTTGGTCTTGAAACGCAGACAGTGACCCTGCCGGGAGGTGTCCGCGGCACGGGCCACGTCGTCCGTCGAGGTTTTGCGGGGCCGTAGCGGAGGACGACGCCGACGGCCGCTCGTACGATGTCGTCCCGCCGCCCGGCAGGCTCGCTGGGTGAAGCCACCGGTGGTGACGGCTTCCGCGCACTCCGGTGTGTCCGACGGCGGAGGAGACGGGCGTTCGCCTTCGCGGTGCTGGACGCTTCGGCCGGGCCACTCGTCCATCGCGCGCTGACGGGCGCGGGTATCCCTCGCGATCTGGTGGACGACTTGGTCGACGACGTGCTGAGACCGAAGGCGCGAGTCGTTCCGCGAACGCGGCAGCAGGACGACGTAACACACCGGCCGGGCTTGCGACGGACGGTGCCACACAGCACCGCAGCCGCGCCAGGTCCCGAGACCGTCAGCCCTCTCGCGCCAGGGTTGCCATCAACGCGTCCAGCAGGCCTGGTGCCGCTTCCTGGAGGGCGGTGCGGGTCGCGGTGGACTTGTTCAGGCCCCCGTACAGGTCCGAGCAGGGAGCTTCGGCAGCGGGTGTGTCGCCAGCCGGCGGACCATTCCCATGCGTACGGGGTCCGCGAGTGCACGCAGCAGTTCCTGGACGTGGGCGACGGGCGGCAACTGGTCGGGCGGGAACGCCCTGTTGCGCCGGAGCGAGAAGGCCCGCAGGGACTTCTCCCGCGGGAACTGTGCCGCCTCGATGCGTCGTTCGGAGCGGCGGCGGGCACGGTCGTCGCACTCGGCCATCAGAAGTTCGGCGGGGAACCCGCGGTAAGACATCTGGCTGCGGGCGGCGACTCCGGTCGTACCGACTTCCATGCGGCCTTGACCGTGCGGAATCCGACTCCGTACTGACGCATCCGCATCCCCGCCCGCATGCAGTCGGCCGCCCCGCTCGACCCCGTACTTCCAGGCGACGGACATGCACAGCAGCGGGGAAGGCCGCCTCCGTCGACGCTCCAGGCGTCCGACCTGCAGACCATGTCCCTCGGGGCCGGCTGACGAGCAAGCTCACCGGCTACCTCCGGCCCGCGATTCTCGTGGTCGACGAGGTGAGATACCAGCCACTGGAACGGCCCGAGGCGAACCTGGTCTTCCAGGTCATCTCCAGGCGTTACGAGAGGGGCTCGGTCATCCTCACCTCGAACAAGTGCCAGCCCCAGGTAAGTGGGCCAGGTCTTCGGCGACGAATTCCTGGCCACCGCGATCCTCGACCGCCCCTGCACCACTGCGAGGCCGTCCCGATCAACGACAACAGCGTTGCCCCGGCACCGAGGAGGGCGAGCCCTGCCATCGTGGCGAGCCGGATGCCGCGGCTCACTGATCGCCACGGAAGTGGTCACGGAGTTCGTCACTGCAGTCGTCCTCGGTGCCGACCTGGATTCGCGAGAAGACCAGCACTGCGTCTCCCTTGCCCTCCCGCTCGGCCTTCGCCAGCTGCTTCTCGATGTCCTGGATGCGCTCGGCGCACTCGGCACTGACGGATTTCTCGGGTTGCGGGTCCGGTGCCGGGGAGGCATTCAGTGCGGCGGTGGCGGCGAGGCCGGCCGTGCACAGCACCGCCCACACGGCAATCCCCAGGCGGCGGCTCGTCCGTATCGGCTCAGGCATCCAGGCATCCTACGAGCGCCGCGGCGGGCTGTCCGCCGGATCGGGACTTCCTCGTCGGTGGGGGAACATCCCCGCAGGCGCGGGGTCGACCCGAGGCCCGGCACGCCCAGGGCCGCGGAGCATCCCCGCATGGATCGAGGCCCTTGGTGCGAGCCCCCTGCCCGGCCTCACCGACTTCGCCCTCCACCTGCTCCTGAACCTCGGCGCGGTGATCGCCGGCCTCGCCCGGCAGTGGAACTCAGGCGGCACGGAAGGCGCCGTGAGCCGCGTCAAGAAGGGCCGTTCGGCCTCGGCCGTCAGGGATTTCGGACAGTCATCCGCAACTTCCGTCTCAGGGAACTCAGATCTACCAGGAACAAGTCTGATCACAGGCGCGAAGCGACCTGCCCGATGACGCTCCGATCTGGCCAGAGCCGATGATCGGCATCAGGTGTTCGCCGCTTCGGCAGGCAGCACGGCCAGCAGTCGTCCGGTTGGGGCCGTGGGGTCAGCCGGTGGCGTGCCTGGTGCTGTGACCGGGGGTGCCGGGGCGGCGGCTTCAGCGGCACCCGTGAGTGATTGCCCTTCAAGTGGGCCCGGATCGGCCTCAGGACGGCCGTGCGGCGGGCCGGAGGCGGTCCATCAGCAGGTGCAACAGGCGATTGGCCTGGGCTTCCCGCTCGGGCCAAGGGGCCACCGTGAAGATGCCGATGAGGGCGGCGGCGATGTCTTCCGCCGGGATGTCGGAGCGGAGTCCGCCCGCGTTTCCAGGCGGTGCAGCCTTCCTGCCAGCGCTGATCGAGACAAGGCTTGTAGTCGTCGAGCCTGGTGGCCAGGTTTTGCCACTGAGCGATGAACATCTTCTCCGGGGTAGTGGCGCGGGAGAAGCGCAGCCACCAGGAGCTGGAAGAACTCCTCGTTCGACGCCTCCTGGGACTACCACCTCGCCCGCGGACATCACCGCCTGCACGGACCACCTGACCCGGGCGTACAGGTCCTCACAGCCTGATCGACACCGTCACTCAGCAAGAGCCGTACTGCCCGGCGGAAGCCGCTGTGTGGCTGTCTACCAGATGCCCTCGATGACCTCGTCGAGGACAAGGTTCCATTGGGACCGGTCGTATGCGAAAGGCAGCGCGTCGAAGGTCTCGATCCTGGCGCGGAGTTGCTCCACCTGCTGCTCGATATCGGCATCGTCGTCCCGCTCGTGTTCGGTGAACGCCTGGAACAGGTGCAGGACATGGACCAGGGATTCGACGTCGCGGTGGAGTTGCCGGTAGGAGGCGAGGGGTTCGCCTTCGCCGAACTCGTACACCTTGCCGCTTTCGGGGTCCAGGGCGATGAGGGAGGCGGCGAAGTAGGCGAGCACCAGCCATGACCGGCATTGTTCGGGCAGGGTGTCGTCCTTGGCCCGGAACCATGCGGCGAGGTTGATCGACTCCTGCGAGCCGACACTTGCCTTCGACATGAAGTACTGCTCGTCGGGGAGACCGACCTGGCTGAGGAACTGTGCGGTGCGGGCGTCGAGGCGGCTGTCGGAGGATGCGTGACGGGGGAAGTACACGACGCCGGACGGGCCGAACGCCCTGAGGAGTTCGTCCGGTGTGACAGCGAAGCTCATGCCGTGGCCAGTTGTGTGGCAGGGGGTGGGGAGTCGATGTCAGCGATCCGTGCGTCAGGTACTTCCTGACAGTCTTGAGGTCTCCCCAGCGATGCATCCAGCGCGCTCTCCGACCGGCCCGCGTACCAAGAGACCAGCATGGGCACCTGGGGCGCTGGCCCGTTCGACAACGACACAGCCGCGGATTTCGCCGACGCTCTCGACGACGCCACGCCCGAGGAGCGCGAGGAACTGATCCGTGGTGTCCTCACGCGCACCCTCGACGCCGTCGGCTGGCTCATGGAAGCAGCTCATGGAGGCAGAAGAAGCGGTCGCCGGAGCCGCGCTGATTGCGGCGCATTGACCAGGCGGCGAGCCGATCGGCACACTCTGCGGCTCCGGGACAACCTTGCCCGCCGTCCCCGACGAGTCGCGCACGCTCGCGGAAGAAGCCCTTGCCCGCGTCATCGGTGAGGACGCCGGGCCGGCCTCGACCTGGGGCGACCCGGCAGACTGGAAGCAGTGGCGAGCCGACCTCAACCGGCTTCGCATGGTCCTTGCTCCGCCGGCGCCGTCCATCCTGTTGTCCGACGTCGGGCCGGACGGTGGCGTGGGCGGTGGTGCCGAGGACGCGCACGCGGTGGGTGGCGTGCTCGATCACCGGAAAGACGTACTGACGTGTCCCGTCAGGGGAAAGGTCTCGATGCAGTCGCAAGCCAGGAGGGCGTCGGCCTGGGTGCGAGGGAAGTCGGCTCAGGTGACGGCGGCCCCGGGCGGGCGCCGGACCGATGCCCTCGGCGGTGCAAATCTCCCAGACGGTGGAGGTTGCGGACCTCAAGGCCGAGAGTGACGGGTTCGCCGTGCACCCGGCGGCAGCCGGACCGCGACGTAGGTACCCTCCGTGAACTGTTGGGTATCAGAGCCAGACGAATCACCAACACCACCGTCGAGGGGCGCACATATCCATGCCACCCATGGACCATACGAACCGGTCGAATCCCGCCGCTTTCACCCGCCGCAGTGTCCTGGCCTCCGCCCTCGGCGTCGGGGCCGCAGCCTTCCTCAGCGGCTGTGACGTCGCCGGAGGGGCGACCGAGGCCGCCTCGACGGCGCTCGAGGTCGACTTCGGCAAGACGGACTTCTTTCCGCTGCTCAAGTCGAAGACCGGGGTGGGAAGGGCGCTGAGCACCACCAGAATCCTGGACAGCCTTCCATTCATGGACCAGATCCGGCCGGCCCTCTATGACGGGGAACTGCGTTTCCCGGACACCGATTACCCCTCGCTGACGCCGTATCCCTTCGAGGTCGCGGAGGACGGCGAGGTCACGGTCTCGCGCAACGATTTCCTCGACGACCTGTTCAGCGGACTGCGTCGGCGCAACATAGAAATCATGGTGCAGCTCGAAGGGGCGCCGAAACAGTACTGGGACTACGACAAGGATGACCGTCCCCACCTCTTCCCCAAGCCGGACGAACTGGCGAACGCGGCGAAAGCCGTCGGCAAGTGGACCAAGCTCTACAGTGCCGACCATCCGATCAGTTGGTGTATGTGGAACGAGCCCAGTCACACACTGACCGGGTCCCCGGACACCGTCTCGGTCAAGCAGATGACCGACATCTACGCCGCCTACACGAACGCGATCGCCCCGCAGGGACTCTTCGGCATGGCGAGCTTCATCACGCCGAGCGCCACCGTCCGCCCGGCGCTGGGCAACCGCACCCACCTCCAGGCGTCGACCGACGCGCTGCGGGAACGTCTGGAGGCCCAGCCCGGCCTGCCCTTCGACTACCTCACCCTGAACAACTACGGCGAGGACCTAAGCGCCCTCTTCGCCGGCGCTCGCAACGCGCTGGGCACCGACTTCAACACCGTTCCGCTCATCCAGGCGCAGTCCGGCGTGTTCCTGCCCGGGGAGTGGGAGGAGCGCGCCGGGAGCACGCTGGAGGCAGCGCGGTCGATGAAGTCGCTGGAGAAGGCGTTGCGCGTCGCCGACCTGCAGACCTTCACGTTCAGCGGCTGGATCTCCCACCTGATCGCCTACAAGGGCGGCGAGGCGCTGCAGCTTCCGCTGTTCAACGCGCTGAAGCTCTTCGCGCGGATGCCGGAGCGGCGCGGCACGCTGCAAGGGGACCTGCCGTCCGGTGTCGGCGCCATGGTCTCGGGGGACGAGCACCGCAGCGCGGTGCTGATGTGGAACGAGACCGACCAGCCGCACACCTTCGACGTGCGCCTCACCCACCTGCGCACCGCCGGCGCGGACGATGCCGAGGTGCGCGTTCACCACATCGACAGCGAGCACGGCAGCCCGCTGGAGGGCAGCGACCACACCTTCGCCCCCACCGAGGTCACCGCCCTGGACCAGGTGTCCGCATCGCTGACCAAGACGGTGACGGTCGCCGGGCCGGGCATCGCCTACGTCGAGGTGGGCGCCAAGTCCGCACACCCCGTGCTGGACCGCGAGGGACTGGACGCCGCGCTGGTCCGCAAGCACACCTACGCCGACCGGATCGCGGACCAGGACGGTAAGGTCTCCGTCCGGGGCAACGCCTACGGGTGCTACGACGCGGTACGCGCCATCGCCTACGTCGGGGTCAAGGGCGACAAGGGCACCGCGCTGGTTGGCGCGGAGTACACCGGTCTGCCGGACCAGCTGAAGGTGGGGATATCGGCCGAGGGTCTGGCCGCCGAGCCGCTGTCGTCGGAGTCGGTGTTCGGCATCCGGGTCGACTACCTGCAGGGGGACAAGGCCGTGAAGAGCGTGCTCTGGCACGGTGACACCTTCACCGGCTCGCGGACCGGCGCCCTGCCCTGGGGGCGGGGAGGTGCGACCGCGGACGTGCTGGTCGACACCCGCGCACTCGACAGCACGCGGGCCGACGGGTCCACGCTGACGCTTCCCCTGGCGAGGCGCGCACCGTCGGGCTGGGCGGCGGCCGGCCGGCGCGCGATCGTCTCCTTCTGGATGGACTCCACCGGCCCCGGCTCCCAGGCACGGTTCCTGCTGGGATAGCGTCCGGGGACACCCCGGGCCGCCCTACCCCTGGGAAGTGTCCTGGAGGGTGCGGAAGGCGTCGAAGAAGGTGGGGTGGTGTGCCGTGGCGCCGTACGCCGAGGGTTGGGCGACGAGGTTGGTGCAGAGGCTGTTGAGCAGCCATGGTGTCTTCGTCGGTCCGATGTCGCTGACCATGGCGGGCTGTTGGAGGGGGCCGTAGGTGGCGACCGCGAGCCGGCCCGTCGCGCGGAGTTGGCGTACCTGGTTGGTGAGGTAGTTCTCGCGGGTGGCGAACCAGGAGCTGTTCAGCAGCAGGTCGTGCCAGCGTTGCTGGGTGACGGGGTTGGCGGCGGCGGTTGATCATCGGCTGGTGCCCGAGAATTTCGAACCGGGCGACCCGGTCCGCGAGCCTTTCGAGCAGCGCACCCATTTCCAGCCTGGCGAGGTGCATTCCGACGCACACATGCTCGCCCCGCCCGAAGGCGAGATGGTCCGAGGGCCGGCGGGCGATGTCGAAGCGTGTCGGGTCCGGGTAGTGGCGCTCGTCGCGGTTGGCGGAGGCGTAGAGCAGCGCGACCCGAGAACCGGCGGGCAGCGGGACTCCGTCGATCTCGTGGTTTTCGGTGAGCACCCGGCTGAACTGCGGCACCGGGGTCTCCAGGCGCAACGACTCGTTGATCGCGTGCGGAATCAACGAGCGATCCGTGCACAGCAGTTCCCACTGATCAGGATTCCGGGCGAACAGTGCGATCGCGTTGGCGATGGCGAGGATGGTGGTGTCGAGGCTGGGTGTGACGTAGTCGAGCATCATCACCGGGCACTTGTCGCGTGCGATCTCGCCGCGGTCGGCTGCCGCGTAGAGCTGCGCCGCCCAGCCGTCGGGGTCGATCTTTCCCGGCACGGCGTCGTTCATGGCGAAGGCCATGAACTCCTCGACGGTAGGTCCGGCCGCGGCTGCCCGGTCGTCGGCGGGCCCCTGGGTGTTCCAGATGGCCGCGGCCCACTCCAGCATCTTCTCCCGCCCGTGATCGGGGAGCCCGACCAGGTCCGACACCACGGTCATGGGCAGGTACTCCGCCAGTTCGGTGACGACATCGAACCGGCCCCGGCCGACGACCCGTTCGGCGACCTGGTCGGCCTCGGACTCGATCCGCGCAGTCACCTCGCGCATGCGTTCCGGCCGCAGCGGCCGTCCCAGCACCGAGCGCATCGCTGGCGGAGATCTCTTCTCATCGGGTCAGCCGCCGGATCACTTCAGCCACCTGACCCGCCCCCGGACGTAGCCCCGGTGATGGCCTGTGTCTCCCGCCCGATCATGTCTTGCAGTGGCAGGCCGTCGATGTTGCCGAGGATGACGCCGACCCAGCCGGTGTACGGGTAGATGTTCCAGTTGGCGGCGACGCCGGGGTTGCCGCCGGCGCGCTGGTACTTCCACTGGCCGTTGACGATGGAGACCGGAAGCATGTACGCGCCGAACGACGCCGGTCCGTGTGGGATCTTGGCCCCGGTGAGCACGTCGGCCCAGGGCCGGTCCAGGAGGGTGCCGTCGCCCAGCGCGTGCGCGAACCGGACCAGATCCGGCGCGGTGGCGAAGCCGCCGTCTCCGGGGGCATCGATGAAGGCGCGGCCCGGGTTCTTGCCGAGTACGTCCGGGTTCGGGCTGCTCTTGTCCAGGTTGCGGACGGCGTCCACCCGGCTGCCGTCGGCCAGCGTCATGTACGGGTGCGCGATGTGCTGGTCGGTGAGCCACTGCGGCCTGGTGCAGAACGCCGAGCCGGTCATGCCGCAGCGCTTGAAGACGTGTTCCTCGACGTAGTCCCAGTACGTCGTGGAGGCCACGGCCTCCACGATCAGCGCGGAAACGGTGACCTCCGCCTCCGCGTGAGCGGTGTCGGGAGTGCCCGGGACGCCCACCAGTCTCGCCTGCCGGGCCCGCTGCTCGTAGTACGTGTGCGCCTCGTCCCGGCTCTGGAAGACGCGCTGCACGTCGTCACCGGGGCTGTCCAGTCCGGAGGTGCCGGAGAGCAGGTGGTGGATGGTCACCCTCTCGGCGATGTCCTTGGGGAAGCCCGTCAGATGGGTGCCCACCGTGTCCGACAGCTTCAGCCTGCCCTGCTGCGCCATCTGTAGGAGGGCCACCGCGCCGAACGGCTTGCCCGCGGAACTGAGGCTGAACGCGACGCCCTCGTGATTGCGGATCCCCTTGTCCTCGTCGGCCATGCCGTAGCTGCGCGACAGCACCGTCCGGCCCTGGTGAGACAAGAGCACCACGCCGGAGAAGCTGCCCTCGTCGGCCAGCTTCGCCACGTACCGGTCGTAGGCTCCGCCGGGCCGGGTGTCCGGCGGGACGTCGGGGTCGGTCGAGGCCGGACGGTGCTGTCCCGCGGCTGCGGCGTGGCCGCGTCGGGCGCCCGCCAGCGGCACGCCGGCCGCCACCACGCCGGCGGCGGCCGCCAGCCCGCCCCGCCCGAGCAGGCGCCGCCGGTCGATACCACGTGTGGAATCCGAGTCCATGATCACGATCCGTTCCCGATCGACGAGTCGGCCGTCGCAGGTCTGCTGCTGTCCATGCCTGCACTGAAGACGCAAGAGTGTTGCGGCGGCGTATGCGCTTTTCGATACGCCCGCGATACACCGAGGCACCGGCATCGTCACGCCCGCACGTCTGCCCTGGACCACGAACGCCTGGGAACGCGGCGGCGGGGCGCGCACTCACCGGAAGACCTGGACGGGGCCGCCCATCAGAAGTAGGGCCTCCGGGCCAGGCGTTGCCCAGGATCAGCCGGTGGGAGACTTGCATGCCGTTGAGGTCATGGCGCATATGCCGACGATATGCCGTGCTGCTTAGGCTTCAGGGATGCGTGTGCTGATCGTGGAGGACGAGCGCTACCTGGCCGAAGCCGTCCGTGAGGGTCTCCGGCTGGAAGCGATCGCCGCCGACATCGCAGGTGACGGCGACACCGCCCTGGAACTGCTGAGCATCAACGTCTACGACATCGCCGTCCTCGACCGCGACATTCCCGGCCCGTCCGGTGACGAGGTCGCCCGGCGCATCGTCGCCTCCGGCAGCGGTGTCCCGATCCTCATGCTCACCGCTGCCGACCGGATCGATGACAAGGCTTCGGGGTTCGAGCTCGGCGCCGATGACTACCTCACCAAACCGTTCGAGCTTCGCGAGCTCGTCATGCGGCTGCGGGCGCTCGACCGCAGGCGCGCGTACGCCCGGCCCCCGGTCCGCGAGATCGCCGGCCTGCGACTGGACCCCTTCCGCCGGGAGGTCTTCCGTGATGGCCGCTATGTCGCGCTCACCCGCAAGCAGTTTGCCGTGCTCGAAGTCCTCCTGACCGCCGAAGGCGGTGTCATCAGCGCCGAAGAACTCCTGGAGCGGGCCTGGGACCAGAACGCCGACCCCTTCACCAACGCCGTCCGCATCACCGTCTCCGCCCTGCGCAAACGACTCGGCGAACCACGGCTCATCGTCACGGTGCCCGGCGTCGGCTACCGCATCGACACCGGCACGAACCCCACCCACCCCGGCAACCCCCATGAGTAGACGCCCAGGGCTCAGCGCCCGACTGAAACTCACCATCAGCTACGCCGGTTTCCTCCTCCTCGCCAGTACTCTCCTGCTGGCCCTGGTATGGATGTTCCTGCTGCGCTACGTACCCGACAGCCCCAAGGGCCTTCTAGGAGTCGCGCCCAACCGCTACCTCCTCCTGCGCGTCTTCGCTCCCGCCGCGGCCACAGGACTGGCCTTCCTGCTGGCGTTCGGCCTCCTGGGAGGATGGGTCCTCGCCGGCCGGATGCTCGCACCCCTCGCACGGATCGCAGACGCGGCACGGACGGCCTCGAACGGATCGCTGTCCCATCGGATCCGCATGGAAGGCCCCGAAGACGAATTCCGTGAACTCGCCGACGTGTTTGACACCATGCTCGAACAACTCCAGTCCCACCTCGGCGAACAGCAGCGATTCGCCGCGAACGCCTCCCACGAACTGCGCACCCCGCTGGCGATCTCCCGGACACTCCTCGACGTCGCCCGCAACGACCCCACACGGGACCAGGGCGAACTGATCGAACGCCTCCACACCGTCAACACGCGGGCGATCGACCTCACCGAGGCCCTCCTGCTGCTCACCCGCGCCGACCGCAGGAGCTTCACCCGCGAGCCCGTCGATCTGTCCCTCAGCGTCGAAGAAGCCACCGAAACACTGCTGCCCCTCGCCGAACAGCGCCGCATCACGCTCAACGTCACCGGCGAGAAGACACAGACCGCCGGTTCCGCGGCGCTCCTGCTTCGGATGGTGACGAACCTCGTCCAGAACGCCATTGTCCACAATCTGCGTGCCGGCGGCACCGTAACGGTCCACACCGAATCGCGACGCGACGCGAGCGTGCTGTGGGTCGAGAACACCGGCCATCGGCTCCCGCCGGAACTGGTGCCGACCCTCACCGAACCCTTCCAACGCGGAACAGCACGTATCCGCACGGACGAGCACGCCGGCGTCGGCCTCGGGCTGGCCATCGTGCACAGCATCGTCCGAGCACACGACGGGACCCTCGACCTCACACCCCGCCCCACCGGAGGTCTCCTCGTCACCATTCGGCTCCCCGCCACGCCGTGAGCACCGGCGGGCGTGACCCCGGGCCCTACGACGACGGCTCGGCCGGGCCTCCACCGAGACGACGCGGCTCCGCACATCCTCGACGACAAAGCGGCCGCCGAGGAGATGCGCGGAGCGCATGATCAGACGGAGGTCGTCCCCGCGTCCGCTGAACTGCGGAAACCTGCCTCAGGTTCGAGATCGGTTCGACGTTGGGAAGCTGAACTCACGACTCGCACGGTGGGAGTTCCTGCGCAGTCAACAGCCCTCGAATGGTGCTGCTGAAGGCGCAGCGTGTGACGAAGGCGTCGGTGGTCGGCAGACGACTGACGCACGACTTCGTCGCCTGGTAAGAGGCCCTCGCCCTTGCGGAAGGGAACGAAACCGACGCCGAGCTCGACGGCCGCGGCACCGCCCAGAAGATATCCCCGCGACTTGATCCCGCAGACTGCTGTGATCTGCTCCTCCCGGAACGGTTCACCGGATCTTCCGGCCGGCTTCACCGACACCTTCACCTCAGACGCCGAGTGCGGTCGTGCCCCGTACGGTATGCCGGTCAGTTCCCGTGCCCGGGTGCGCGCCAGGTGGCGAGGACGGCGTCCGCCGCGGCGTGCAGGTCATGGGCGGGTGTGTCGTCGCACACCTGCGTGGAGATGCCCAGCAGGAAGGTGCGGATCATGAACGTGACACCGTCCACATCGGTTTCTTCGGCGAGTTCTTTCGCGGCGACGTCACGGACGACGCACCGCCTGATGTGCGACCGGTCCGCCGCGCGGCGCGCCATCGTCGATCGGCGCACTGCGGCTGCGCCGTTCCCGGGAGTGCGGACGGTGCCCGACAGGGGGACAAGTTCGGTGTCCCGGGTCCTCCGTATGACTCCGCCGAGGAGGCGATCGACAGCTTCGCCGCAACGACGTGCCGTCTGGGAGTACGCGCGGAGGCGGACGGGCGGTGGCGTGTCTATGCGGCCCATGGGCTGTCGGACGTGATCCACCTCGTTCTCGGGCCGAACCCGGTACTCGCCCCGCGGTCTGTCTATGAGGCCAAGGCGGTGCGGTGGCAGGTGGAGTGGCACGAGTTGACCGTTCTGGACTGGCCGTCCACCGAGATCGCGGTGACTCCAGTGCCCATTCTTGATCGCAGCATGCCAAACAGTACGCCTGTGCGCCCGCGTCGCACGCCGTAATGGATGCGGCGCGGGCGTTGCGCTGATCAGAGGCGACGCCCCACTACCCGTGCGAAGCCCAGCGCGCGGCCTTCATCGGCGCGAAGCAGTTCCACCGATTCGCGGGCCATGCGCGCCATCCATTCGTACGGGCTCTCCTTGGCGCACACCTCGCTCCACAGCAGCCAGTCGCGCCAGCCGTCGGGCTGCCAGTCGGCGGCCTCTACCTCCACGGCTCCGCTGCGTGTCCAGTTGCGCCGCCACCAGGCGGGGGAATGGAAGGCCCAGAAGTCCGGCCTCCAGTACGGCTTGAGGTGCTCGGGGGGCTCGGCGCCGTCCGGTTCCTCCCGGAGCGCGGGTACGACGACGCCGATCCGACCGCCGGGCTTCAGCAGCCTGGCGAGGGTGGGCAGGTAGAGGTCGTTCGTGCCGAAGTACTGGTAGGCGTCGATGCTCACGATCGCGTCGAAGTGGCCTTGCCCGAAGGGCAGGTCGTCTGCTTCGGCGGAAACGGGCAGGACACGGTCGGCGACGCCCGCCTCGGCGATGCGCGCCGCATTCTCGTCGGGTTTGACCCACAGATCGGCGGCGACGACCTGGAAGCCGTACTCCCTGGCGAGGAAGACGGACGTCATGGCGCGGCCGCAGCCGAGGTCGAGGACGCGGGCGCCGGGGCGCAGTTCCTCGAGGCCGAGCACGGGGGACAGCCATTCCAGCAGCCACAGGGCGTGTGGGCCCATCTGGTTCTCGATGGTCCAGCGGATGTCGTAGCGGTTGCTGCGCGGGTGGCGAGGGTGGTTCAGGAGGTTAGCGAGGTCGTTGTTCGAAGTCGTCGATGTGATGTCGGACATCGGTGAACGGGCTCCTTGAGTCCTTGAGGAAGGGACGGGATGCGTAGGAGCTCGGTCGGACCTTCAAACAATGCACCTGCTCGGGTCGGGGGCGATGCGCCCAGCTGTAGACGGCGGGACGCTACCAGCCAGCGCGTCCGCCTTGCACCCGTATTCTCAGCCTGCGAGGCGCTCGTAGTCGGCCCGGACCCCCTCAGCCCAGGGGTAGTACTTGTCAAGAACTGTGGATCGTCACGCCGGTCCGCCGGTCTGGTCGTTCCGAACCTGTGCCACGAAGCGTGCCGTTGTGCGGGGGTTTCGGAGAGTGTGCAGTTTCGCGTTCGGGGCATGAGCGGTGATCGCCTGGAGGAGGAGCGGTCGGCTCCGGCGGCGCCATGACCATACCCAGAGCCAGAAGTCGGCCCGTTCCCGCGAGCGGCGCAGTGCCTGCCAGGCGCAGCGCGGGAAGGAGTAGTCGAGCAGGAGGATGGTGTCCGCCTCGCGGAGGCGGACTTCGGGTACGTCGTAGGGGCCGAGGTCGCCGTCCATGATCCACCGGTCGGCGCGGGCGAGTTCGCGTTGAACGTTGGTCCACCGGTCAGGTGGGGTCGCTTCCAGGTCCGGCCCCCAGAAGTGTTCGTCGAGTTCGATGACGGGGATTCCGGTTGCGGTGCCCAGGGTGGCTGCGAGGGTCGACTTGCCCGCGCCGCCACGGCCGAGGATCACGACACGCTTCATGGCGGTCATGGTGCCAGGGCGACCTGCGGCCGCAACTGATCATGTGCCCGGCTCCCGCCCGTGTCAGGCCGCGGCAGTCTCCTTGCGTCCGACCAGAAGGCTGTTCTCGAACTTGGCTCCGGAGCGGACCGGGGCGACCGGGTGGGCTCGACGGATAGCACACCGGCGGGCCTGGGCGGATTCGATGAGCTTGCACACCATCGCCGAGGCCGCGGCGGGGCTGCCGGCTCCGCGGGCGACCTTGGTCCGCAGCATGGCCGTGGGAAACGTCGATTAGATGGCGTTCTTGATCCGCAGGTGGGTCCAGTGCTCGGCCGGGAAGTTGTAATCGCGGAGTTGGGGCCCGGAGCCTGTTCCTGAGGGTCGGAAGGGCTCTGATGGGGAGAAACCCGGTGCCCTCCGTGCCGAGACCTGTCAGGATCCCCGCATGGAGATCCGCCGCGTCACTCAGGTCGAGGCCATCGAGGATGCCGGGCATTTGTTCGACGCGCCCCCTCGGCCGGAGGCAATCGAGCGGTTCCTTGCAGACGAGTGCCATCACCTCCTGATCGCCTATGTGGAGGGCGTCCCGGCGGGGATGGTCACGGGCGTCGAGATGACGCACCCGGACAAGGGCACTGAGATGTTCCTGTACGAGCTGGGCGTGGACGAGTCGTTCCGTGGCCGCAGTGTCGGCCGGGCCCTGGCGTCGGCGCTCGCAGACCTGGCACGCGTACGCGGCTGCTACGGCATGTGGGTGGTCACGGACGAGGACAACGCGGCGGCACTGGCGACGTACAGCCACGCCGGGGGCACGCCGGAAGACAAGCAAGTCGTGTTCGTCTGGGATTTCGACCAGACATAGACCCACAGGGCGTAGCCGTGTGCCGCATCAGGCAGTTGTACCGGCTGCCGCCCGGGTCACGTGCTCAGCGTGCATCGCCCGCCCGTCGAACTGTGCGGGTGGCAGAACGAGTACGCGTCCGTGAGATCGGTGACGGCGAGGGTGGGCGACCGCTGCGGCACCGGGTCGGTGGTGACCTGGCGGCACGCCCAGATGGTGCTGTTGTCCGCTCGGGGCATGCCCCACCACGAAGATCGCCGAGGAGGTGGTTGACGACATCGGCCACGAGGGCCTTCGGGTTCTCCTCCGCGAGGAGGGCGTCTTCTTGCAACCGATGAAGACCTGGAAGACCTTCCGCAACCGCGACTACGCGGCCAAAAAGGCCCGCGTCGAGCACCCCTGCGCCATCGCCGGCGGCGAAGTCGTACCCGGATTCGGTGAGCTGAAGCCGTGTTCTGCTGCGTTGAGTTCGGCCCGCTCAACCTCCAGCCCGATCCCGGCCGGCAACGGATCGAGCGCGGCGGGAAGCACAAGGCCCCCGACCGGAAACTTCGCCCCCGCCGACGGGCGACCTGCACCCTCCCGCAGGGCGTCCGTCACCTCTTCGCCGCCTACGGCCTGGCCCGGGACAGGCTCCACAGTCACATCAAGCCGAGGAAGAACCGGACGAGGTTTTTGAAGTTCTGCCGTTACCTGTGCAGCCTCTACCCGGCTGAGATTCGGATCGCGATCGTGCTCGGCAACTTCTCCCTGCACCGCCTGACCGCCCACCCCTCACACCCTCCGCAGGTATCTCTTGGAAATTGATCACCTAGGTAGCGGAGTAACCTTGCTTCCTGCTCCGATCTGAGCACGCAGGCGCTCAATCTCCCGGTGTTGGGCGGCGATGCGAGACAGTGTGTACTGCTTGAACTCGGTCAACTCGGAGAACTGAATGCTGCGTTCGGCGACCCGATCCTTGAGCTCGCCCACGTGAGCTTTGAGCCGATCGATGTGCGTGGCTCGTGGGCCGACGATCTCGCCGGCGGCCGTGCCGAACATCTGGCGCCTCAGCATCCGGTTGACATGGCCTTCGACGACGCCCGCCTTCCAGGACAGGGTAAGGCCGGCGATGACGGCGTCACGGTCTCGGTCGATGCCGGCGGCGAGCTTGTGGAGGCTGGGCAAGTCGTCCCGCCGGACTGCGTACAGCCAGTCCGGCAGGCGCTCGCCTTGTCTGCCGGTAAGCATGGTCGCGAAGGACCGGACGTGCCGGGTAAGAGAGTCAGGTCCGGGGCAGCGCGTTCGGACGGCGGTGTCCGGGCCCTGCGGCGGTCTGCTGCCGGTGGACCGCTGCACCCTCACCCGCTCCCGCCGTGCCTGTCCCGCCGGCGGGGGGCCTCCGGCTTGACTTCGGGCGCGCTCTAAGTCCTAGCGTCGGCGGCGTTCGTCAGCCCTCGAGGTACCGCCCGGTTCGCCGGGCAGGAGGAGTATCCGCGCATGATCACCCGAACCACGCTCGGCTCGCCGGGTCTCACCGTCAGCGCGATGGGCCTGGGGTGCATGGGGATGAGCGAGAGCTACGGCGCCGCCGACTGGGACGGCGGCCTGGCCACCATCGACCGGGCCCTGGAGCTGGGCATCACGTTCCTGGACACCGCCGACGCCTACGGCACCGGGCACAACGAGGTGCTGGTGGGCCGGGCCGTCCACGGCCGCCGGGACCAGGTGCAGCTGGCCACCAAGTTCGGCATCGACCGCAGCGCCGGCGACCGGGCACGCCGCATCCGCGGTGCCCGCGACTACGTGCTGCGCTCCTGTGACGCCTCGCTGCTGCGGCTGGGCGTCGAGGTGATCGACCTGTACTACGCCCACCGCCCGCCCCAGGACGTGGAGATCGAGGAGACCGTCGGGGCGATGGCCGAGCTGGTCGAGGCGGGCAAGGTCCGCCATCTGGGCCTGTCCGAGGTCGACGGCGAGCTGCTGCGCCGGGCGCACGCGGTGCACCCGATCGCCGCGGTGCAGAGCGAGTACTCGCTGTGGACCCGCGACGTCGAGGCCCTCACCCCGGTGATGGCCGAGCTGGGGGTCGGGCTGGTGCCGTACTCGCCGCTGGGGCGGGGCTTCCTCACCGGCGCACTGGACCGCTCCACGCTGGGCGAGAAGGACTTCCGGCGCACCAACCCCCGCTTCGCCGGCGCGGCGGGCGAGGCCAACGAGAAGATCGCGCAGACCGTGCGCGAGGTGGCCGACCGGCTGGGTGCCACCCCGGCCCAGGTGGCGCTGGGCTGGGTGTACGCCCAGGCGGAGCGGCTCGGGGTGGCGGTGGCGGCCATCCCGGGCACCCGCAGCCCGGCCCGGCTGGAGCAGAACGCGGCCGCGCTGGAGCTCACCCTGGACACCGAGGCGCTGGCCGCGCTGGACCCGCTGAGCGACCAGGTGAGGGGCGAGCGCTACACCCCCGCGCACACCGCCGAGGTCGCGCGGGGTTAGCCGGTGGGCTCGACGCGTACGATGTCCAGCTCGACGACGTCGTTGACGTCGGCCCGGGGGGTCCGCGGCTGTCCCGTCTCACACGATCGTGTCTGTTTGTTATCGCGTTTCGTCGGATTCGCCGCTGGTCTCATCTGTGTCCGTGCGGCTGACGTGACACAGCGAGTCTCACTGGATCGTGCAAGGTCGGGTGTTTCGTCATCTACGGCTACATCACGCCCAAACGGCCGTAGTCGCGTACGCACGTCGTCGCGTCAGCGTCTGACCAGGCAGAAAGGATGCCCAGCCGGATCGGTGAGGACCCGCCACCTGTCCTCATTCGGTTGATGCTCAGGTTTGCTCGCCCCCAGCTCAAGCAGCCGGGTCTCGGCTTCGTCCAGGTCATCGACCGCGAAGTCGAGGTGGGACTGCTGAGGAACAGTTTGATCAGGCCAGCGGGGAGGCCGGTAGTCGTCGACTCGCTGGAAGCCGATGAAGAGTCCGTCCGCACAGTTGAGGCCGGCGAAGTTGACGTCGGATTTCGGGTGAGGTTCGAGGCCGGTGGCCTGCTGATAGAACGCCGCCAGAGCCAGTGGATCAGAGCAGTCGAGTGTTATCGCGCACAGCTTCATCTGCAAGGGCATGACATCTCCGGGCCGATCAGTGGACGTTCGCGATGCACACCATAGAGCGCCGGGCGAAGTCCGCCAGGAGGGCCATCACGGAAGGCGGCGGGGGTGGCAGCAGTGGGCTGACCAGCGGGCGCCGATCCCGCTCTGCTTGGAGATCGTCAATTGGCCCGCGTGTTGTACCACCGGTGGGGCGAGCACCGGTCGATCTGCTTGGTGGTCTTCTGGGCGGCGACGTGCGCTGACGCATGCCGGGCGGGACGGGAACCGGTCGTCCGCGCGGCCGTCTTCGCCCGGCGCCCGTCGGGGGAGGCCGGTTGCCTGCTCCGCCTCGGCACCGACAGCCGAGGGCCTGCCCGTGCCCGCGATCACCTGGTGGACCGGCGGGAGGACACCATGGTGATCGAGCGGCCTGCGGCAGCGCGTGGCCGTGGGGGACGTCGCGGCGTTCGGAGTTTGATCCGTTCGGCGGCTGTGGGCTCGCGCGGGCGCACCCCGGGGTCCGCTCACGTCTGCGGTGCGGGCCCTTGGAGGTGTGGCCGGCGGTGTGGGGTGTGTGGTCATCGGTGTTCACCGGCCGGGGACTGGGCGCTGTCTGCGGTGAGTTCGGTGAGTGCCTGTGCGGTGTCGGCCAGGGTGGAGACATGTGTTGCTGTGCTGCCATGACCACCCGAACCGCCGCTTAGCGGCGGTATTCGCGGTTGCCCGTAACCGCGGCCTCGTTGCTGGCCCCGGCCGGGGCCAGTGCCATGACGTACCGCCGGATCAGTGTCCTGCCGGCAGCCACTGGCTTCTTGCTGTGCTGCCGGGCCATCCTGCCTGATCAGGGGAGTCATGTCTCAGTCGCAGCGCTTCGATTCACCGTACGAAACCTCATCTCCTTGCCCCCATGGGGCCGGCTCCTTCGTCGCGCGGGATCCGTGTGCCGCCACCCTGTTCCTGATGGTGGGGCTGCCCGGAGCTGGGAAAACCACCCGAGCAGAAGAGCTCGCCGCAGCGCACCGGGCACTGCGGCTGACACCGGATGACTGGATGCTCCCGCTGTTCGGCGATTCGGTGGCCGACGGAAAGCGCTGGGTGCTCGAAGGGCGGCTCATCTCGGTCGCCCTCCAGGCGCTGCGGCTGGGAACCAGCGTCGTGCTCGACTACGGGCTGTGGGGCCGCGATGAACGGTCGGCACTGCGCTGGCTGGCGCGCTCGGCCGGGGCAGCATGTCAGGTGGTCTACGTGCCTGTGAACAAGGACGTCCAACTCGCCCGCATCGCGCACCGCCAGGCGACGACACCGCATCGGACGTTTCCTATGAGCGAGACCGATGTGGACCGGTGGCGGGAGCAGTTCCAGGTGCCTGACGCCGACGAACTCGCCGGGGACGAGATCTCCGGCCCGCCCGGGGGCTGGCCGGGTTGGCCGGAGTGGGCGGTGGACCACTGGCCCTCGTGTACCGATATCTGACCCGACAGGACCAGATACCGGCGTGGCGGTTCGCCGGCCGAGGAAACGCGGGAGCCGGTGGCGGTGGTTCGTGTCACGGGGGTGTTGCGCGGGCGTGTGGGGGAGGTGGCCGGTTCGTTCGCCGCCGGCGGGGTTGCGGACGGACCGGCTCGACCAGTGGGTGGGGGTTGTCAGTGGGTTGTGGGGGTGAGGGTGGTGCGCTCGAACGGGCCGGGGTGTGCGGCGGCGTGGGCGATGGCGTCGTTGACGGCGTCGAGGTCGAACGAGCGGACTCGTTCGTGGGTGAGGTCGAGGGTGCCGTTGGCAAGGAGGCGGATGAGGTGGGTGTTGGTGGTGCGGGGGTACATCCACTGTCCGCGGACGGTGATCGAGTTGCGCATGATCCAGGGGTAGGGGAGATGGAGGTCGGTGCCGCCGAGCATGCCGACGCCGCCCATGAGGACGATGCGGCCGTACTCGCGGACGGTCATCGCGGCGGTGCGGGTGGCCGAACTGGGTGCGCTCGGCGGGAGCAGGTCGATCACCATGTCGATGGGGCCGCCGGCCGCGGCGGACATCGCCGCACGGTCGGTGGCTTCGTCGCCGGTGAGGGGGACTGGGCGCAGGCGGGGGCCGAACCGGCTGGCGAGCGAGTCCAGGACATCCCTGTTGCGGCCGGGGGCGACGACGCGGCCGGCCCCCATCGCGAACGCGACGGCGATGGCGGTGCTGCCGAGGTTGCCGGTGGCGCCGCTGACGAGGAGGGTCTCGCCGGGGGTGAGGCGGCCGGCCTGCAGGCCGCCGTGGGCGATGGTGTACACGGTCAGGGCGGCCCAGCGGGCCGGGTCCTCCTCCGCGGCGGCGGGCAAGGGGTAGACGTTCTCCGTCGGCAGGCGCATGAGTTCGGCGAAGGCGCCGTCGTGCCAGTGTGTCGCCAGACGTGCGCCGCCCTCGCCGCGTGAGCTCCAGCCCTGCAGGGCGATGTCAGGGGTGAGGGCGTCGTCGCGGGAGCGCACGGTCGGGTCGCACCACACCAGGTCGCCAGTCTTCAGCCGGGTGGCGTCGGGGCCGAGGTGAACGACCCGGCCGACCGCGCCGGTGCCGGGCACGACCGGCGGGACGAGCGGGTACTTGCGTACGCCGCTGAAGACGTCGGCGGCGTAGGGCGCCACCAGGGCGGCGAGGACCTCGACGACCACCTCGCCGCCACCGGCCTTCGGGTCGGGCCTCTCCTGCACCTCAAGAGGGGCATCGAAGCGTGTCAGGACTGCTGCGCGCACGTGAGGACCTCCACATGTCTTTCGTCCGTGCTGTTCGGCTTCGACCCTAGGAGCGGGGTGGGGCATGCGGGAAGCGATGGTCTGGCACATGTGGTATGCGTAGGACGCATGGACATCTCCAGTACGGGGTTGCGGGTTTTGCGGCAGATCGCGGAGTCCGGCAGTTTCACCGCGGCGGCCGCCCGGCTCGGCTACACGCAGTCGGCCGTCTCCCGCCAGGCCGCCGCCCTCGAGCACAGCGCCGGTGCCGTCTTGTTCGAGCGCCGTCCGGACGGGGTGCGGCTCACCCCGGCGGGCCTGACCCTGCTGCGGCACGCCCGCACGATGCTCGCCGCGCTCGCGGCGGCCGAACGCGACCTGACCGGCGGCGCCGTGCACAGCGCACCGGTGCGGTGCGGAGCCGTCCCGAGCGCCGGCGCCGCCATCTGGCCCGCCGCCCTGGCACGCCTCGCCCAGACCGACCCGCACCTCACCGTCACGACCCGCGAGGGCACCACACCGTCCCTGGTCCGGGCGTTGCGGGCGGGCTCGCTCGACCTGGCGGTGCTGACCTCCCGCCCGCCCCACCGCCCCTTCGACGGCGAGACGCCGCGCCTGCACCTGCACACCGTCGCCGAGACCGAACTGGCCGTGGCCGCCCCAGCCAGGGGCGACTTCGCCGGACGCGCCAGTGTGCACGTCGACGAACTGGCCGAGGCCGCCTGGATCGCCGCCCCGTCGTCGGGGAGTGAGCCGCTGCTCGGGGTGTGGCCCGGCCTGCCCGGCCGGCCGCGCGTCGTCCACTCCGCGCGCGACTGGCTGACCAAACTCCATCTGGTCGCCGGCGGCTTCGGCGTGACCACCGTGCCGGCCCGGCTCGCCCCGGTGCTGCCGCACGGGGTGAGTTTGCTGCGCGTGGAGGGCGCGCCGGTGGAGGTCCGCCGGGTGCTCGTGGCCCGCCTGGCGGGCCGCCCGGCGCCGGCCATCACCGCCGTCACCCAGGCGATCATGTCGGCCGCCTGAACCGGCCGCCGGGGCGGGCCCTGTCGCGTGCAGACGCTGTCCTCCCCGCGGGCGGGGCGTCGCGGCTGCCACCGACGGCCTGGTTTCTCGCGGCACCGGCGGTCGGCTCCCGTCGTCCTCATGGCCCGGTACGCATCGCGGTCGCGCGCCGGCTGGGCGTAAGCATCTCTTCGGGCCGGCGCGCGTTCCGTGCGCCGCTCGCACCGAGTAGTGGTTGGTCGTCATCGCGCGGTCCGAGACACCGCCCTGGAGCCGCTCCTCGTAGGGGGGTACGCCGGAGGGGGCGACCGGGTCGGGCCGGTCGGCCTGCGCCGTGACCGGCGCGATCAGGCTGCGCCTACCGCGCGAGTGTGTCCAGGGCTTCTGTGACGGGGGCAGGGTCCAAAGGGCCCACGTGCGACGCTTGGGGGAAGTTGTGTACGCGGAAGCGGTTGTCGGGTGTGAGTGCGTCGGCCTCTGCGACCATCCTGTCCTGCAGCGCGGTGGCGATCGTACGATCTGCGCCGAAGCGCAGGTAGGTGCGGGGAATGCGTCCCCAGCTGTCAGCCCGGCCGACCGCTCGGCCCGCGTAAGCGGCGATGGGCTCGTCGCTCTGCAAGCCGGCCAGGATCCGGCGGAAGTCGGCGTCGGGGAAGTCCGGGCAGATCATCTCCTTCAGCAGGGCCAGTTCACGGCTGTCGCCTGTGCGGAAGTTCAGCCTCAGCACTCCGAGTTGGTCCGGGTCGCCCACCGTCAGCTCGACCGGGCTGACGGCGTTGGCGTTCTCGGGCGCCGCCGTGCAGGCGTCCGCGGTGGGCAGGGTGCGGCTGGGACAGAAGGCTGCCATGTAGCAGAGGTGGTGAAGCAGATGCGGGACGGCGTTGCCGACACGGCTGACCGATACGCCGCCGAGGCTGTGCCCGACCAGCACCACCGGGCTGTTCCGCGCCGCGCGCCGCACGATGCCCGTGACGCGCGCCTCGTAGTCGTCCAGCCCGAGGCCCTTCAGCGAGGACGGCTCGGCCGCCATCGCTTCGAGGTCCTGCCGCTGGTACGACTCCGGGACGAAGGCCTGCGTGCCGTGGCCCGGTTGGTCCGCCATGACGACGCGGTGACCGCGCAGCGTCAGCTCCCGCGCGATCGGCATCCAGAACGCGCCGGCGCTGTGGGTACCGTGCACCAGTACATAGGTGGTGGGCCCGCGGCGTGGCTCCGCCACCGCTCGTGAGGCTCCGAGCCCGCCGGCCGGGGCCATGCCCCCCACCGCGAGCCCCCCACTGCGCAGCGCCGTCCGCCTGTTGATTCCCGTTCGCTGTTCGTTCGTGGCATCCGTCATGTTCCGACGCTATGAGCGGCCCGCTGAGCGCACGAGCGGCTCAGCACCCCTGCGGGGGTGGGCCTGGCACCACCTGCGGACGCGGGGGCCGGGTTGTTGATCGGCCGTGACGTCCTCTGCCGGAACCCGGCACAGGTTTCCGGGGTGCCCCCGAAGCGGGCCGGGCCGCACGTGATCACGTGATGACGTGATGACGTGATGACGTGATCGAAGCCTTCGACGGCATCGGCTGCTTCGATCCGCGCCCGGTCCGCAGCACGCTGGGCGATCCGGCCGACCGTGACACTGTCGCCGTCCGCCAACTCCAGCCCGCCGACGTCCAGGTCGCCCCGTCGCGCAGCCCTTGAGGCCCTCACTCGCTGGAGCGAGGCCAGCCCGTTGCGCCGGCGCCGGCCGTTCTCGGCCTTGGCGTCCCGGGGGCAGGAGGCGGGCCCCGGCGCCTTCTTGCTTACCCGGTGTACCGCACCGGTGCGGTACACCGACCGGCAGCCCTTCGTGCGCGTGCGCTCCTTGAGGGATCTCCCTCGACGCAGCCCGGGCCGGCCACCGGTCGAGTCGCGGCCGAGGGGGAGTGCAAGAGGGACTCGCCCCGCCGCGCACTTGGACGAACTCCTCGGCCTGACAGGTCATTGGGCTGGTGGGCGAGGTTCGTTCGTCGGCGGCCTTGTGTGACGGCAGGCGCGTCGACAGCCTGGGTCGGGACGGTGACTGCTCGGGCGTCAGGTTGATGGATCTGCTTCCCGGGTGGAGCGCCGTGCACGGGACTTCCGCAGGTTGGCGGCGTTGCCGCAGGTGCGTACGTCGTGCCAGACGCCACTGGTGTTGCGGGAGCTGTCCCAGAACGCCACCAGGCATTTCGGGTTGCGGCAGAGCTTGAGGCGGCGCAGTGTTCCTGTGAGCTGGGCGTCGTACATCGCCAGCAGTACCCGTTGGATGAGCGCGGGGATGCTCGGCGTACCTGGGAGGAACCGCACACTTCCGTCGGCCTCGAGCCGGACGACGGCGCGTGTCTCGAAGGTCGGCGAGCCTGCACCGCCGTCGTCGTGATGCGGGCCGTGGTCCCGCTCCGCCAGCGAGCGCCGCACCGCATCGCGCAGTACCCGCAGATCGCTCATCCCGGGATGGTCGCCCTCGACTCCGTACACGCGCAGCCACCGTGCTGCGGTGTCCGGCGCGTCCAGGAGGTCCGGGACATCGCCACCGGCCTTCTGGATGGGCGCGGTGTTCAGCAGGTCCTGAACGACCCGCAGCTCGCCAGGGGCCACCGCGATGCGGAACCGCTCGTTGCCGGTGCCGGTGGTGTCCCCGGCGTCGACGTCTTCGTCCTGCTGTCCCGGCTTCTCCATGACAGAAGTGTACGCGTCTTGTCTGCGCTGAACCGAGGCCCGCCAGAGGACGTGGTTCTGCACCTGGCATTGCATTGACATAGTCGTAAGTCATACGGTTATGTCATCGGTGGTCGAGGAGGTGGCCGTGGCCGCCCATCCGGGCAGACGGAGCCCCGGCTCATGGCGGCCGAACGAGGTATCCGAGTGACGCAGTGGCACCACGCGCGTCGCGTCGGCGACCTTCGCGATGAGCGGCGTGCCTTGAGGGGTACGCCGCGATGCACCTCGACGACGCCGACTACGGCAAGCACTTCCCGCAGTGGGAGCACACCGCTGCGGCTGACAGACAGGCGGAAACCCGATGAGCAGCAGAACCGATCTTCGTTACGAGGTCTTCGTGTCCGACATGGCGCCGGTCGCGACCCCGCCGCGGCCGGACAACGGTCCGTCACTGTGGTCGTCGCTGTCCCACACGCTCATCTACGGACGGACCGAGGCGCTGCTGACCGATCCGCCGATCACCAGCGAGCAGGCCGACACCCTCATCACCTGGGTCGAGAGCCACGATGTGGCTCTGCGCTACATCTATCTCACCCACGCCCATTTTGATCACTTCGCGACGACGAACTACCTGCTCCGCCGTTTCCCGGAGGCGACGGTTGTCGCAAGCGACGCGGTACTTTCCCGCATCGTCCGCCAGACCCCCGGCGGAGTGCTCGCCGACCGGTACAGGAACTTCTTCGGCGACGCCCTTCCTGAGCCGCCCGTAACCGTCCACGGCTCAGCTTTCCCTGCCGATGGACTGCTCCTCGACGGGCACGAGCTGTTCGCTCATGAGGTCGGCCACTCGGACACCGACAGCACCAGCGTGCTGCACGCGCCCTCCCTGGATCTGGTCGTGGCCGGCGACGTGGTCTACAACAATGTGCACCAGTACCTCGGAGAGGGCCGGGGCGGCGGCCTGGATGCGTGGCACCTGGCTCTCGACAAGGTCGCCGCCTTGAAGCCGCGCTCCGTCGTGGCCAGCCACAAGGACACACGACGGGGCAACCCGGCCTCTGACATCGAAGAGACCCGCCGCTATCTGGAGGTCGGCGCTTCTGTCCTTGAGCGGTCCACGGACCGTGCGCAGTTCTTCAACGCGATGAAGCAGCGCTACCCCGAGCGCGTCAATCCCTGGGCGATCTGGCTCAGCGCTCTGCAACTGTTCGACAACTGATCAAGGCATGCCCGGCAGCTCGCGCCACGGACCGGCCAGCGCAAGAGCCACCGCCAGACAGCAGTGATCCCGGCCGCCCCCCCGGCAGTCGGCGAGCATCAGCAACGAAGCGTAGATCCACCGTGATGACGGCTGCGGCCGCATGCCTGGGCTCTGGAGCAGGGGCCGCCCCAGATCAGTCCCGCGGGCGCGGCTCCTGCTCCGTGGGCGCGTCGTACAAGGCGGCTTCGCCCGGAGACACGCTCCCGGGCGCTCCGTTGCACCCCGGCGGCGGCCGCAGCGAGCGTGCGGCAGTCTGCTGTACCGTGCCGACGCCGGTCGTCTCTCTGGAGCGCGGCTGGTCTTCGCCTCCGAGCGGAACGGCCGCGGGCGTGGCCTCGAGGCGGCCGACACGGCGACAGTGCGTGGCCGGGTGGGGGAGTCGTGTCGGTCCGCGCGGCGCATGGCCTGGACTCGGACCTCGAGTACGTCGGCGGCGAGGCGGGCCCACACGTACGGCGAGGCGGTCCGTTCGCGGGCCGGTGAGCGCAGCCCGCCTGGTCGTCGGCGTCGCGCCACTCCGGCCGCCTCCGCGGCAACCTCCGCAGACCCCACCGCTACCACCGCGGCCTGCTACCCGGCTGCCATGGCGAGTCTCCGCTGCTGCCCATGCGCAACCTCGCTCTCGCGTCATGACCAGAAAGCTGCCTTCACAGGATCTGGCTGCCCGAACGCGACCTTGTGCAACACATTTCAGATCGACAACCGGCCGCCAGAGCCCAAGCCGCACCGCGTTCCTGTCGCCCTACGGCCCGGGCGCTGTCCCGACGTGTCGGTCGCGCTCGTCCTGAACCACGGGTCCGGTCCGGGCGGCGTCCCGGAAGCGGCCGGGGGAGATGCCGTACTCCCGGCGGAAGGCGGCGCCGAAGGCGAACTCCGTCGAGTACCCGACCTGGCGCGCGATGGCCGCCAGGGACGCGTCGGTCTCACGCAGCAGCCGGCCGCCCTGGGACAGGCGCACCCCGGTCAGATAGTCGCGGGGCGGTTTGCCCATGAGGCTGGTGAAGCGGCGCGTGAACGCGGTGCGTGACATGCCGACGGCGGCGCTGAGCCGGGAGACGGTCCAGGGTGTGTGCGGCTCGCTGTGGATGTGCCGCAGCGCCGCGACGACGACCGGGTCCTTGACGTGCGGCCAGTCCGCGCTGTGGTGCTCGCGCAGCCATCCGCGCAGTACGTGCACCAGCAGCAGGTCCAGCAGCGCCGAGCGGGTCGCCTCCGTGCCGGGGCCGGCCTGGGACACGTCTGCGACGAGCAGGGCGGCCAGTGACGCCAGTTCGGGGACGCCGTCGTCGGGCGAGCCCACGATGAAGTCGGGCAGCGAGAGCAGGTACTCGTGCACCTGTCCGTGCTCGAGGCGGTAGGCCCCGCACAGGAACTCGAAGTCGGCGTGACCGTCCGGTGGCGGTTGCGCGCTCATGTCGCCGGGAGGCAGGGCGTCGAGCGAGCAGGGGGCATGGCTCAGTCCGTGCCTCACGCCGAACGGGGCGAGGACGACAGTTCCCTGGCGCAGGGCTCGGGGCGGCTCGTTGGCGGTGATGAGCCAGCCCCGGCCGTGCAGCACGACGTGGAAGCCGCTGCCGGTGAACGCGTCGTAGCGCATGCCCCAGGAGCCTGTCTCCTTGATGCGGCGAGCGTGGGCGCGTCCGATCCGGATACTGCCGATCATCTCGCTCAGGACGTCCACGCAGGAAGGCTAACAGCCACCGGCGCACGGATTCGTATGCCGACGCGTCATGCGGCTATGGCCGCTCGGTGCAGTCGCTGGTTGGCTCGGTCAGGTGATGAGCAACGCACCAGACAACGAGCACGACCAGGTCCTTTTCGCACACGCGGAGCGGACCGAGCAGCAGGACCGGCTGACAGAGGTGAGCGTCGAGGCACTGCGGCGCAGCGGGGCACTGGCCCTGCGTACGCCCGTCCAGTACGGCGGCGCCTGGGCCGACGCGTCGGCGGGCGCCGTCCGGCTGGCGGAGATCGGCCGGGCCTGTCCGTCCGCCGCGTGGATCGCCGGCACATGTGCCACGGCCAAGACGCTGTTCGCCCAGAGTTTCGACGAACCGGTTCAGAAGGAGTATTTCGCCGATCCGAACGCGCTTGCCTGCGGCACCGGGGCTCCCGCGGCCCAGGGGATCCGCGAGGCGGACGGTGTGCGGGTCACCGGCCGGTGGGAGACCGTGTCCGGCTGCGAGGACGCCGACTGGGCACAGCTCGCGTTGATGATCGACGGTGCGTACCACGTCATGGTGGTTCCCACCGCGGAGCTGACCGTCGAGCGGAACTGGCACATGGCCGGCATGCGTGGCACCGGAAGCCAGCGTCTTGTCGCCGACGGCCTCCTGGTGCCGGCACGGCAGACCGCAGCCGTGGCCCCGCCGCAGCCGCAGGACCGACTGTTCTTCGCCCTGTGTGCGCTGGCACCGGTGGTCGGGGCGACGCAGGGCGCGCTCCATGTGATCGAGGACATGTTCGCGTCCGCTCGCAAGCCCTACATGACGAGCTACGCACGCATGGGCGAGTCCCCCGGCGCACGCCACTGGCTCGCCGAGGCCGCGCGGCTGGTGGACCGGGCCGAGCAGACCATGCTCGCCGTCGCCCACGACAGCCCGCGGGCCGACCTCGGCGAACTCGACCGCGCACGCCTGCAGATGAGCCTGACGGGTGCGGCGAGGGACTGCCGGGAAGCCGTCGAGCGGATGCTCGACCTGCACGGCGCCAGTGGCTTTCGCACGTCGAACGCCCTGCAGCGCTACTGGCGGGACGTCGCGGTGGCCGGCCGCCATCCCTTGCTCAACCCCTACCTCGCGACGGAGAGCCTGGGCACCGCCCTCACCCCCTGACCCGGCCGCGTGCCCGCGCCGGCCGGCGTAGACCAGGTAGACGGCGACCTGGGCATTTTCGATCCTGCCCGCGGTGCCGGTGTACTGACGCTGGACGCCGACGGCGCCGGTGCCTTTCTTCACGTCCCCGGTCTCGTCGGCCACCAGTACTGCCTGGTCGTCGTGCAGATGGTCCACCATGTAGTCGCGCAGGTCGTCGCGTACCTGGTCGGCGTCCCACTTGGCCCGCCCCAGCAGGTGCTGCATGCCGTCCCGGGGTACTCTCCCCGGCCCATTCGGCGATGGTCCAGCAGTTCTTGCGCGGCAGGTCCGACAGCAGCCCGAGCACCAACCGCCGCGCCCGGCGCCGGGGTTCGACCCGAGCGACCCGTCCCACGATCCGGCTCATCAGGCCCTCGAACTCCTCCTGCCGGCGGCAGGCAGGGTCTACGCTGTGACCTGCTGCCACCGCATGATCCTCGGTCTTCACACACCGATGATCAACGGTGGCCGCACCCGTCTCCACAGCGTCTCCGCCCGTTGCAGCCGGATCTGCGCGTCGAGGTCGGCATTCGTGTGTCGAGCGGTACGCCCCTGACCTGTGGTTCACAGCGCCCGCCACTGCCCCGGCCGGGAACCGGCGCCGGAAGGCGGAGGCCCGCCTCACATGTGCGCCGGTAGTGCCGCGGGTGTCGCCGCCGTCATGAGCCGGCGCTCTCAGCGGCGCACACCTTGTCCAGCAGCGTGACCAGCCCGTCGGGTGCGTCGATCATCGCGTCGTGGCCGCTGTGCAGTTCGAAGTAGCGCCAGCCGGCCGACTCGTCGACCCGGGATAGATCCAGACCGAGCCGGGTCTGGTCCTCCGGTCCGGTGACGCAGCGGATGTAGACCTGCTCGACGCCGTCGTCCCAGCCGTCCGGCAGGTGCAGGGGCGTGGTGACCGCGGCGTACGGGTGCGCGGTCAGCCGACGCCGCACCCAGGCCAGGTCGTCGCCGTGGACGCCCATCGCGGCCGCGTCGCCCGGCCTGAGCACGCCCACGCCGTCGAACTCCTCGCGCAGCTGCGCGAGGCGGTCACCGAAGGGGGTCACCGTGGCGATGCTGTCACCGTCGGCCGGTACCGGGCTGTCCAGATGGATCAGACGGCGCACGGTCGGGTGCCGCAGCCGGGCGGTGACGCCGGCCGCGACCATGCCGCCGTAGCTGTGGCCGACCAGCGTCACGCCGTTCAGTTCCTCCGTCTCGATCATCGCCAGTACGTCGGTGATGTGCGTGTTCAGATCCACGTCCGGCGACAGCAGATGAGCTCGCTCGCCGAGACCAGTGAGAGTGATCGCGTGGACGTCGTAGCCCAGGGCGCGCAGTGGTCCGAGGGTCTTGCGCCAGCACCAGCCGCCGTGCTGCGCGCCGTGAATGAGGATCAGGGAGTTGTCAGGGGTGCGCATGGTGGCTCCTTGCCTGTCACATGCCTGCCGGTGGGCACCCGGCAGGCTCTGTGCAAAGGTGCCGAACCCCGCCGACAAGCCACCGACATCGGGCCGACAGACCCCCGACAGGCGCTCGAATCCGCGGCTCCGCCGCCCGATCCCCCGGGGTGAAGCGACTGGCTTTCCCGCTGAGAACCGGCTCTGGTCCACTTTGTGTGGCCGCGTACGCAGGGTGACTGTTGACCTTCTCGTAAGGGTGACTGAGATAGCCCGGAATCGCTCGGCCGGTGTGCCGTGTGGTCGACAGTGCTGCGTCGTGAACGAAGTACGGCCGCAACTCGAAGAGTTGCTGTTCTCCTCGCTGGGGAATGTGTTGGTGGAGTCGGTCGAGGTGACCGACATGATCGTCCGGGTCGGGGCCCTGAGCACTGCCCGGCAGGCGACCTGCCCGGGCTGCGAGGGCCCCTCAGGGCGATTACAGGGCTCGTATCTGCGATTCCCCCATGACCTGCCAACTGCAGGCGAGTTGGTCGTGGTGGCGTTGCGGGTGCGCCGGTTCGTATGCGCGGAAGCCTCCTGTCCGCGCAGAACTTTCGCCGAGCAGGTGCCGGGACTCACCCGCCGGTTCGGCCGGCGGACGGAACGGCTGCGATCGACGCTCATCTCGGTCGGCCTCGCGCTCGCGGGCCGGGCCGGGGCGCCTGACACACCCCGGGCCCGCCGCCGGAGTCCGGCCGCCCGTGGTAGCGGCCGGACCTCCGTGCCTGTCCTGCCCCCCGGCCAGATCAGCGCACCTTGTAGGCGGGGCCCACCTCCAGATAGGTGCTGTGGTCCTCCACCTGCCGCTTGGACCAGGTTTTGGAGTCGAGCAGCCGGCTGGTCGCCGGGTCGATGACGAGCCGGGTCGTGGCGCCCCGGCCTGTGGGGAACTCGACCGCGGTGCCCTCGCGCCCCTTGCGGTCCTCGACCTCGCCGACCAACTCGACCCCCTCGCTGTGCGCGATGACCTGGAAGAGCGCCGCGCGGATCCGGGGACCGACCGGGGACTCGGCCAGCAGGACGGGCGCCTGCTCCAGCTTCGCCGTGCCCAGCCGCCGCGCGAGAGCGTCCGGATCGGCGGGCAGCGCGCCGAGCTCGTGCCAGGTCAGCCGCTGGTTGCCGACCTCCCACCGCTTCAGCTTGCTCTTCGGCAGGGACTTCGGCGGCCCGGTCACCGTGCCGTCGGCGTCGACCGACCAGACGTGGCCCTGCCGGTCGGTGTAGCCGGTGTACAGCGCGAACGGCGCGTTCAGCTCCTTGGTCTCGTACCGCACCTTCCAGTACGGAGCCTCCTTGGAGGCGGGAGCCCGGGAGGCCACCTGGGCCACGTCCATCAGGAATTCGGCCGCGCCCGCACCGGCCGGGGGATCGTCCCCGGCCACCGGATAGACCACCGCGCCGCACGCCATCGCGGCGACGGCCGCCGCCGCGACCAGCAACCGCCGCGAGCGCCGCTTGGGGCCGAGAACCACCGCTACGGGCGTGGGAGCCAGGGCCGGCGGCGCCGAGGGCACGGGCGGACGCGCCGCCGCGAGCACCGCCGCGGACGGCGGGGCAACCTGGCCGGCCGCGACCAGGTCGTCGGCGCCGGGAAAGTCGAGAAAGCCGGACAGGTCCTCGGACCGGGTGTTGTCGTGCATCAACTGCTCCTCATCGCATCGTTGGCCGAGCGGTGTTGTACCGGGGTGAGTTCCGTGTGCTCCCGCAGCCGCGCGCGGGCCCGGTACAGCCGGGATCGCGCGGTGCCCGCAGGGACGCCGACCGCCGCGGCGGCCTCCGTGGGGCTGAGCTGCTCCCAGGCGACGAGCAGCAGCAACTCACGCTCCTCAGAGGGCAGTTCCGCCACAGCCCGGCGCAGCCCCGGTGCCAGTGCGGACGCGTCGAGCCGGGCGTCCACGGCGGCCCAGTCCACGGCTTGGGTGTCGGCCAGGGCTGATCCCGGCCGCTCCCTGGCCAGCCGCCGCCAGTGCGCCGAGAGCACGTTGCGCGCGACGCCGAACAGCCAGCCGCGCGCCGTGCCCAGCCGTGGTTCGAAGCTCCGGCGCGTGGTGTACGCCTGCAGCCACATCTCGCCGAGCAGGTCGTCCGCGGCGTCCGGAGCGCGCCGGGCGAAGTACCCGTGCAGCGCCACCGAGTGGCGTGCGACCAGTGGTTCGAAGGCCTCCGGGTGCTCACGGGCGCGTACAAGCGCCGCCTCGCACCCCTCGTCCCGGTCCTCGTCCGTCCTCACGGACCCTCCCTCGTGACCGCCGGTCGGCGGTCTCACCCGGTACTTGGCCGCCGCACCGCAAAGCGTTCGCGACCGCCCGGAGCCGGTAGCGGTAGCGGAAACCGTGCCGGGCCCGGAGCCGGTTCCCGCTCCCGCGCGTCCCGCGACCAGCCCGCCCACGCCCCCGGTCGCATCGCCACCACAGCCGGCCTGCGGCAGCGCGGTGAACACCCCGGTCGCACCTGCCGGATCCACCCCCGCTCGACCAGCCGTTTCGCCTTCGACCGCACCCCCTCGACCTTCGCCGGCATCGCTGGGAGCCCCAGAGCTGCGGCCAGCTGCTGACAGCGCATGCCCTCCCGGCCGACGCCCGAGTCCAGCAGTTCCATGATGCGCTGGTACTCGGGTGCCGGCACGGATGCCGCCATGCCGTCGGTCCGGTGCGGCACCACCGATCCCGCAACCGCTCCGGGCAGCGGCGACTTCTCTGCCACGGAGGGCCGCTCGGCCAGCACCTCAGTCACCGTGACCCGGGCACCCACCAGACGCTGAAGCGCGTGCTCCGCTTTACCGAGCGCGGTCCGCAACCGTGCGACCTCTTCCCGGACCTTCTTCTCCCAGGCCTCCGGCAGATCGATCACCGACGGCACCAGCCACCTCCACGACCGAGAAGAGCGGACGGACACACCCATCTCTCCCGCCGTGAACCGACGCTCATGCCCGCCCAGTCCGCACCAGACGATCACGTTCGGAAAGCGGATGACGTCTCAGGTGGTCTGTCTCGGCTGGTCGGGGTCTCAGGGGAGGAACGTCACGGCGGGGAAGGCCGGGGACGGCCCGTCGAGCAGGTGTCCCCGGCGGTGTCGCAGGTGTTCGTCGAAGAACGCGAGCGGGTACGCCTGCTGGATCCTCACTGCCTGGTCGGGGTCGAGGGTGCCGATCACGTCCTGGAGCTGCTGCTTGCTCCATCCGAACACCTTCGCCACCTGGGGGAACAGCGCCTCGTTGTCGCCGTACGAGATATGGACGGCGCCCTGGGCCTGGATGTTCAGCCGCCAGCCTCGCAGATGCGACCAGAACGCGGCGGCCTCGGGATCCGTGGCCCGGGTGAACTCGGCGGACATCATCATGAACGGCCGGTCCAGGTCACCGGCGAGCGGCGGGTTCATCTGCATCGGACCGTCGAGGCTCAGACCGGCCCGGATGCGGTCGTCCGCGATCGTGGCGCAGGCGGTGGCTGTCCCGCCCTTCGACCAGCCGAACGCGCCCATGCGCCGCGGGTCGAGGGAGCCGAGCAGCCCGGCCGGCAGCTCCCGCTGGTCGACGTCCGGATTGCACCCCGCGGCGAGCTGCTCGACGCAGTCGAGGACGAAGCGCAGGTCGGCGGCGAAGTCCCCGGGCAGCGTCGGTGCTTTCGGGTCGTGGAGCGGGACGGCGACCCGGCCGTCGGGAAACGCGGTGTACGTGTCGTACTGGTGAGCCACCGTCACAGCCGTGTATCCGTGGCTGGCGAGCTCCTGGACCATGACGGTGTGGTCGCCCTGGTGGCTGTGCGCGCCGTGCGAGAACACGACGACGGGCAGCCGCCGGCCCGACCGCCGCAGCGGAGCGCTCACGTGGCCGGCAGTGAGCGGTGCCAGGGGGACCAGGTCGCTGAACCCGGCGTCGGCGAGGAATGCCTGAAGGGCGCCGGCTGGCATCCAGGGCGCCACCGGGTAGTGCTCGACGTTCCGGGCGGGGTACCAGACGGTGGCCATCAGCTCCCGGAAGTGCCCTGGGCCCGCGATGCCGTCCGGGCGTGACCGGTCGACGAGGTGCAGTGGGACCGTGCCTACCGGGTGCGGCCCGGTAGGCACGGGTAGCGTGAGCCGCTCCGGGGCGGGGGCGGGCCTGTCCGGGTCGGCCCACGCGGGGCTTGCGATGGCGGCGAGCGGCACGGTGGCCCCGGCGGCCAGCGCGACTCCCAGCATGCGGCGGCGTGTCAGGCTTCTGCAGGCGGTGAACGGCGAGGCGGTCATGGGACCTCCGTGTCCGGGACGTCAGTCGTGCCGCCACGGCCGGTCCGTGCGCACAACGGAACGCTGTCACATGCCCTCCCGTACGGCATCGGCCCACGGGTCTACACCCCTGGGCCGATGCGGTCGGCGGCGCAGTCCTCCGGGTGCCAGGCCGGCAGCCATCTCTCCGCATCACAGCAGATCCAGCAGCGCCGACCGTGCCGGACTTCGCCCGGCACGGGCCACCCAACGGCGGAGGAGTTCCTCTTTGCCCCGGCGCCGTCGTGGCACTCGTCTGTGTGCTGCTCGCCGTGGTGACATAGAGCCCCAGTGGTTCGTGCTTCCCCCGTCGCGGGCCACCGGCTGGAGGCGTGGCCGCCCGGCGCACCCGGCGGGGCCGCCCCGGGCTGTGCGCGCGGAGAGGCCGCCCACCCGCCGGCGGCGCCCCCCCGCGGGGGGGTGCCCCGGGCGGGGCCCCCGGGTTGGGGGGGTCCGGGTCGGGGCCACGGGTGGGGCACGCCGCTGTCTTTCCGCTCGTACCGGACGCGCACGCGGCGGCCGCGACCACCGGCTGGTGAGCGGCTGCGACGTGCTGTCGTCGCCTACCTGGACGGGCGGGACGTCGGCCGGTTGAAGGTCGGTGCGGAGAGCTGGTACCAGGCACGTATTCCAGGGCTGCGGTATGCCTACGCCAGCAGGGCCCTTGGGTGACGGGGGCTGTGCGCCGCGATGACGACGTCGGCTACCCCGCTTACGCAGTCGCTTCCGGCTCGGCCGGGGCGATCTCGGCGATCAGGCCCTCGACCAGGGTCTTGATCTCGTCGCGGATCGGGCGGACAGCCTCGACGCCCTGTCCGGCCGGGTCGTCCAATTTCCAGTCCAGGTAGCGCTTGCCAGGGAAGACAGGGCAGGTGTCGCCGCAGCCCATGGTGATGCACACGTCGGACTCCTTCACCGCGTCCACGGTGAGGATCTTCGGGACCTCGGCGGAGATGTCGATGCCGACCTCGGCCATCGCGGCGACGGCTGCCGGGTTGACCTGCTCGGCCGGGTTGGAGCCGGCGGAGCGGACCTCGACGCGGTCCCCGGCAAGACGGGTCAGCCAGGCGGCCGCCATCTGGGAACGGCCGGCGTCGCGCTGCGGCAGAGAGGAGTGGTGGAGCCGGCGCGAGTGGCGTCGGTGCGAGCGGGACCCGGCCACGGGCGCGTCGTCTGCTCCGTCACCGGCGTCGACGCCGTGCCGACGGGCGCCCGTGTATGGCGCGGCTGCGGTGAGTCGACCGCCCCCGGAGACACCCTCCCGGTGGTCTACGACCCGCGAGGGCTGGCGCCCGCACGGGGCGTCGCCGCCCCGGGTGAACTGCTCCAGGCGGAGCTTCGGCTGGCCGGCCTCACCGTCGTGTTCGTGGCCGGGTGCGCGATCGCGGTGGTGCGCTCGTTCGAGCTGACGAGTCGGCCGTCCATGGCGTGAGTGCCCGCGACGGCCGCTCTCCAAGCCCGCGCTACGCGGACCGGGACACCGCGCAAGGGCCGCCGTCCCGGCCGGTGGCATGATCCCTGTACCGCTGGCCGGAACAGCCGGTGACATGAATCCCGTACCACTGGCCGGAACAGCCGGGCGCGGCGTCGGCGGGTGACGGCCGCCCTCAGCGTGCGGTCACTCCGCCGGTGTGCGGCAGGGCTTGTGGCTGAGGACGAGTCGGCGGTCCGCCGTCGTCCGGCTCCCCAGCGACGTCCGAGGCCGCGCGCGCTCGCGCTCGCGGACGGGCGGCCCGGATCCGACCGGTCCGCCGGTGTGCGGCGTCTGTCGGGCCGGTCACGCAGCCGCGCTCTGGTCGCCGTGGGCTGCGGGGTATGGGAACGCACCGGGCGCGACGGGTCGGAGGCGGTGCACCGCCGGGACCGTGCGACGGGCGCGGGGCCTGTTCGTGCGTGGCGGTCCCGGACTCCTGGTGCTTGAGCCCTCCGAGTTATTTGCATAGTGCAAAGAAGCGTGTCGCCCCGGGTCCGCCGCGCAGCGACGGTAAGCCTCGACAGGTCCAGTTCGAGCCGCCCCGCCGTGGAGGCACCCCGATGGCCGCACGTTCCGCACGTCTCACCCGCCGCAAGACCTGGCTCGGCGCCACAGCCGTCGTCGCGCTGGCCGCGCTCAACGCCCCCGCGATGTCCGGCTTCGCCCAGCATGCCTACCACCGCTGGCGGATCGACCAGCCCGAGTACAGGGCCCGCTACGGCCATTGGTCGCTCGCCGGTCTGCCGGAGAAGTACCGGCTCAATTCCATTCACGCGATCCTGCTGCACACCGGCAAGGTGCTGCTGATCGCCGGGTCCGGCAACGACGTCGAGCAATTCGACGGCGGCGTCTTCAAGAGCACCCTGTGGGATCCGGCCGCCGACACCTTCAAGAAGATCGACACCCCGGCGGACCTGTTCTGCGGCGGGCACGCGCAACTGCCCGACGGCAAGGTCCTCATCGCCGGGGGCACCGCCCGCTACGAGAAACTCAAGGGCGACGTCAAACGCGCCGGCGGCGCCATGCTCGTCAAGAACGAGGACCCCGACCGCGCCCGCACCTTCCCCGAGGGCACCGTCTTCCGTTCCCCCGCCGGCGTGGAGTACCGCTCCCAGTTCGCCGTCCGGGTGCCCGCCGCGAGGAAGGCGGGACGGGGCGACCGCGTCCGGGTCACCGCGAGCGAGGCCCGGGTCTTCGTCGAGGCGGCCGACGAGGGACCACTCGGCATCACCAACACCACCGAGCAGTACGCCATCGACGGCCTGAAGGGCGCGGACGCCCGCAACCTCTACGGCATCGCCAACAAACTCGGTCTCGACAAGAAGGACTTCCAGGGCATCAAGGACGCCTACGAGTTCGACCCGGTCACCGAGAAGTACACCAAGGTCGCCTCGATGCGCGAGGCCCGCTGGTACCCGACCCTGACCACGCTCTCCGACGGCCGCGTCCTCGCCGTCTCGGGGCTGGACGACATCGGGCAGATCGTCCCCGGCAAGAACGAGCTGTACGACCCGTCGACGAAGACCTGGTCCAAGGCGCCGACCCGGTACTTCCCCACCTATCCGTCCCTCTTCATGACCGGCAGGGGAAAGGTCTTCTACTCCGGATCGAACGCCGGATACGGTCCCGCGAACAAGGGCCGTAAGCCCGGCCTGTGGGATCTGGCGACCAACACCTTCACCACTGTTCCCGGCCTGAGGGACCCGGACATCCTGGAGACCTCCTCCTCCGTGCTGCTGCCGCCCGCGCAGGAGGGGAAGGTGATGGTGCTCGGCGGCGGAGGCGTCGGCGAGTCGCCCGCGTCCACCTCCCGCACGGCGGTCGTCGACCTGAACGCGAAGCGGCCCGCGTTCGAGCCGGGACCCGACCTGCCGCAGGGGACGAGGTACCTCAACAGCGTGATCATGCCGGACGACACCGTGTTCACCACCGGCGGCAGCGGCGGCTACCGGGGTAAGCACGCCAGCGACATCCACAAGTCGCAGATCTACGACCCCGCGGCCAACACCTTCACGCCGGCCGCGGACCCGCAGGTGGGCCGTGACTACCACACCGAGGCCCTGCTGCTGCCCGACGGCCGGATCGCGGTGTTCGGCTCCGACCCGCTCTTCGCCGACAAAGCCGGCTCCCGCCCCGGTCACTTCGAACAGCGCGTGGAAATCTTCTCGCCGCCCTACCTCCACCACGGGAAGCGCCCCCGGCTGACGGCCGACGGCGACACCGAGACCGTACGTGGGGACGAGATCGTGCTGCGGACCGCGCACCCCGCGGACATCGACCGGGTACGGCTCATGCGCCCCGGATCCGCCACCCACGTCACCGACTTCGACCAGCGCTCCGTCGCCCTGGACATCACCCGCCGCACTGCCGGCGCGCTCACCGTGCGCGTACCGGAGGACCCGGCGCTCGTGCCGCCCGGCTGGTACATGACCGTGGCCGTGGACAAGCGGGGCGTCCCGTCGCCCGCGGTGTGGGTCCATGTATCGCGGTATCGCGCGGATGAGGGCTCGGCAGCCGAACGGAGAATCACCCGGATCACGGGCACGCTGACGCGTTAGCCGGCCGGCCGGAGCTTGAGGAGAGCAGCCGCTCGCCAGCCGGCGGGTGCGAGGCCGACGCCGTGGCCGAGGGCCTTCAGCCGGCGGACCAGGGCGCGGGTGCGGCGACCGGGGATTTCTCGCGGCCGCAGCGAGTGACGCCATCCGAACGAGTCGTTCACGCGACGAGCCGGTGCCGGGACGGAGGCTTCCCGTCCGCCTCTCCGGGCGCCTGGCACAGGTCCAGTGGCCTGGCAGACGTCCGCGTCACGGCACGCCCCAGCACACGACGCGGCCCGCGCGCAAGCGGGCCGGAAGCTTTTTGCCAGGCGTACGACCCGGTGGGCTCTTGCTGCCAGAATGGCCGGGTCAGCCATTCGGCGCACGTGGTGGCTCCAGGATCCGTCGCAGCCCGTGGGCCGCCGATGAGTGGAAAGCGCACGCCCATGAACGCCCCGTACCGATCCGCCGCACAAGTCCCTTGCGTCCACCGGCTCAAGGTCCGGCTCGAGGGGACGAAGCCGCCGGTCTGGCGACGGCTGGTGGTTCCCTCGGACATCACGCTGGGTTCGCTGCACGATGTGATCCAGTCGGTGTTCGGCTGGCGCGATGCGCACCTGCACGTCTTCGTGGACCGCTCGGGCGTGCAGTACGCCCCGCCCGTCGACATCGGTGTCCCGGCCTTCGACGAGGAGGAGACCGCCCTCGCGGACGTCCTGCCGCGTGTCGGCGACCGCTTGGACTACACCTACGACTTCGGTGACGACTGGCTGCACCGGATCACGGTGGAGGAAGTGCGCCCGGCCGGGCCGGGCGAGCGGGATGTCCCGCTGTGCACGGGCGGGCGGCGGGCGATGCCTCCGGCCGAGGACCTCGGCGGCTCGTGGGGACTGGCCGAACTCCTCGACCGGTACGAGGCCGAAGAGCGCCCGCGCGCCACCGTCGTCCGGCGTGCGGGCGGAGAACGGCGGGAGTACGACGGACCGTACGACGAGGTACTGGCCCGCCTTCACGAGGAAGGGTTCGACCCGGCCGAGTTCGATCCCGCCGAGGCCGGCCGGGCACTCGCCGGCATCCGGCTGCGGCGGACGGCGGGCACGGGGCGCGCGAAGCACGACGGGCCGAGTGGGCGGCCGGTGCCTTCGGGGACCTACCACTGCGAGTGTGGAGAGCCGCACCGACTGTCCGGGGACACCCCTGACGGGCCGGGCGTGGGGGAGCTGCCCTCCGGTTTCTTCGAGGCCGAGGGATTCCTGCTGCCGGCCGTGCGGTTGCCCGGCGAGGCGGAGCTGGCGCGAGCGGTACGCGGCGTACCCGTCTTCATGGCCGCTGTGCGGCTCGGGCGCTGGTGCACGGCGGGCCACGGCGCGGGAAGCGAGGGCCGCAAGATGCCGGCGGGCCAACCGCGGCGGGTGAAGGGCGGGCGGGAACTGACGCCGAAGGGGCTGCTGCGGCCCGTGCTCGCCCGGCAGGCGATCGAGGAGGCGGAGTTGTGGCGTATCGCCCCTGAGGACTGGGGCGACCCTGATGAGCGTTCGGCGCGGCTGGCGAAGGTCCGCAGCGCGCTAGACATGGAGTTGCTGAACCTGCCCTGGGAGTGGGCGCTGAACTGCGGTTTCGTGGAAGTGGAGGGCAACCGCGCGTTCGCAGGCGATGCGCTGCCGGACGAGGACGACGACGCGTCCCTGCTCGCCGCATGGCGGGAAGCGGCGGCGGGCGCGGTGGCCGACCTCTCGCTCGGCATTCCCGTCGCGGACGGGCCTCTTGAGGCGCTGGGGGAGGTGCTCGACGAGATCCCGCCTCTGGTCTTCTTCATGCTGCTCGACGCGTACGGGCTGCCGGACGGGGAGTGGCTGGACGTTGCCGGCCGCCTCGCGGACGGTCTGGAGGGGCTGCCCCAGGGCCCGGCCAGGCAGTTGGTGTCGGCGCTCCTGGCCGAGCAGTTCGACGTCACCGCCGGGACGCTGGAGTTGTTCGGCGCCGCCGAGTGCGAGGTCGGCGAGGACACGTACGGCGAGGACGCCTACGGCCAAGGCACGTACGACCAGGACGCCTACGAAAGCGGCGAGGGCCTTGACAGCGGCGGCGAGAGTCCGGTGGGCGGGGGCGTCGTGCTGTCCGGCGATCCGGGCGCCCTGCTGCGGGGAGAGCGTTTCCGGCTCACTCCGCTGGGGCGCTCAGGCTTGCGCACGCTGCTCGTCCAGGTGGGGATCCCGGCACCGGTGATCGGCTCACTCGCACGGGCGGACGCCGGTGAACTGCTGGCCGCACTTGCTTCCTTCCCTTCCGAGGCGGACGCGGTGACGGAGGTGGCGGGCTGGCTGGCCGGGCGCTCCGCCACGGACGCGGCGGTCCAACTGGTGGACGCCTGCGACGGTACGGAGCCGGCCGACGCGCTGCGGCGCCTTCAGGCCCCGCGGGTGCTGGCCGCCGTACTGGCGGCGGACGACTCCGGGCGGGCGAAAGCGGTGCTGCGCAAGGCGGCCGTCTCCCAGGTCACCGGTTGCTCGCACGCGGCGGCCTCGATGCTGCGCCGGATCGGGGAGCCCGCCGGGAGCGAGGCGGCCTGGGGGCTGGAGTGGATGCTGGTGGACGGCATGCTGCCGTTCGCGCGCCGCGGTGAACAGGCGGTGCGTGAGCGGCTGCTGGCCGGTTCCGGCGAAGGGCAGCGCCCGCTCGACCAGATCGCCGAGCGCGCCGACGACCTGTGGCGCGCCCGTCATCCGCACGCCCGCGAGGTGCTCGGCACACTCGCCGGCGCCGTCGAACCGGTTGACAAACCGCTGGCCAAGCGGTTGCGGAAGGCGACGTTCAAGGCGGGGAGCGCCACGTGAGCCCACTCGTACAGGAGGCCGGCGGGGCCGTGCCGCCGGCCGATCCCGTCGCCGTCGGCTGGGCACGCGAGCGGCTTGTCGCCGGAGGCTGGGCGGCCGTGTTCGTCCCGGCCGATCCGGGGCAGCCGGCCCGGTTCGGCCGTCTGGTGCTCTACCGTCCCTCCGCCGGCGCGCGCCGCGTGCCCGCCGCGGTCGCCGTTCCACAGCGGGTGGAACGGGTCCGGCTGCCGCTGGTCCTGCCGCACGGCGGGGGAGTGCGTACTCGCAGCACGGAAGGCTGGGCGCTCGGCATCGGCGACATGCTCACCCTGCTGCTCGATCCCGCTCTGCTGCCCGTCACCGCCCTGTTGCTCGATCCGGTGCTGCTGCCCGATACCGCCCTGTTGCCCGATTCCGCCCCGTCCGCCCCGGGGGCGGATATGTCTCCCGCTCCTGGAGCCGGTCCGTCACTTCCTCCCGGTGCCCGTCCGTCCTCCGCTACCGGGACCCGTCCGTCGCGCGCTGCCGAAGTGCACCCGTCGCTCGACGCCTGGGCGGCCGTCGCCCGCCGTGCCCTTGAACTGATCGGTGAGGGACGCCTGTACCCGGCGCTGACCTCGGCCGCGTACCCCGTCTGGCGCTTCGGTCCGCCCGGCGCCCGAGGCAAGCGGGACCTGGACGCGCTGGCCGCCGCCCTGCCGCCGTACGCCCACAACCTGCCCGCGCCCCGGACCGGCGACGGGGCCGCGCGGATCGCCGAACCGTCCGCACTGGTCGGGGAGTTCTGCGACGCGCTCGCCGACACCCTGCCGCGCACCCCGGCCACCGGCTGGGCGGCGCCCGGCAACCCGTACGCCGTACCCGCGACCGCACCGCATCCGGGGCTGGCCGCGTGGGCGGACGAGGTGGCCGCCGAGCGGGCCGCGCGGGTCGGCGTGGAACTGCGGGTGGAACCCCCGGCCGGGCGCCGCCGCGTCTTCCGGGCGGTGCTGCAACTGCGTACGGCGGCCGATCCGTCCCTGGTGCTGGACGCCGCCGAACTGTGGGCCGGCCCGGACCGCGCGCAGCGGCTGCTGGGGCCGCACGCCGAGGCCGAGACGCTGCTCGCGCTGCGCCGCGCCGCCCGCGCCTGGCCGCCGCTGACCCGCCTGCTCGCCGAAGCCGCCCCCAGCGCGCTGCTGCTGGACGACGAGGAAGCCATGGAGCTGCTGGGGGACGCCACCGACACGCTGCGCACGGCGGGCGTGCGCGTGCACTGGCCGCGTGAGCTGGTCAAAGCCCTCGAAGCGCGGGCGGAGATCGGGGCGGCCACCGCGCCCGGCTCGACCGTGAACACCCTGCTGGGCCGCGACACTCTCCTGGATTTCTCCTGGCACGTCGCGCTCGGCGGTGACCAGCTCACCGAAGCCGAACTCGACCAGCTCGCCGAGACCCGCCGCCCCCTGGTCAAGCTGCGGGAGCAGTGGGTCGTCGCCGACCCGAAACTGGTGGCCCGGCTCAAGCGGCGCCGCACCCGCGAACTGGCCCCGGTGGACGCGCTGCGGGCCGTGCTGACCGGAGGTCTCGAGGACGACGGCGAGCGCTTCGCGGTCCAGGCGGCCGGCGCCTTCGGTGAACTGGTCGCACGGCTGCGCGACCCCGAGGGCCGTGCCCCCGTCCACGTACCGGAGAGGCTGACCGCCACCCTGCGCGGATACCAGCACCGCGGCCTGTCCTGGCTGGCGGACATGACCCGCCTCACCCTCGGCGGGGTCCTCGCCGACGACATGGGCCTGGGCAAGACGGTCACCCTGCTCGCCCTCCACCTGCACCGCCAGGAACAACCCGACACCGCGGGCCCGACCCTGGTGGTCTGCCCGGCCTCCCTGCTCGGCAACTGGCAGCGTGAGGCGGCCCGCTTCGCCCCCACCGTGCCGGTACGCCGCTACCACGGCGGCGAACGCACCCTGGACCATCTCGCCGACGACGAACTCGTCCTGGTCACCTACGGCGTGCTGCGCCGCGACCGGAAACGCCTCGCCGCCGTGAAGTGGTCGCTCCTGGCCGCCGACGAGGCCCAGCACATCAAGAACCCCTACGCCACCACCGCCCGCGAACTGCGCGCCCTGCCCGCCCGCACCCGCGTCGCCCTCACCGGCACCCCGGTGGAGAACAACCTCTCCGAACTGTGGGCGCTGCTCGACTGGACCACCCCCGGACTGCTCGGAACGCTGCCCGCGTTCCGTGACCGCTTCGCCAAACCCGTCGAGCGCGCCGCCCTCGGTACGGACGACGACGCGGAGGCCGCCGGCCGGGCCCAGGAGGCGGCATCCCAGCTCGCCCGTCTGACCCGCCCGTTTTTGCTGCGCCGCCGCAAGTCCGATCCCGGCGTCGCCCCCGAACTTCCGGCCAAGACCGAGACCGACCATCCCGTCACCCTCACCGGCGAGCAGACCGCGCTGTACGAGGCGCAGGTCCGCGAGGCCATGGCCGCCATCGAGCAGGCTGACGGCATCGCCCGCCGCGGTCAGGTCCTCAAACTGCTCACCGCGCTCAAACAGATCTGCAACCACCCCGCCCACTACCTGCGCGAGAACGGCCCGCTGCCCGGTCGCTCCGGCAAGCTGGAACTGCTCGACGAACTCCTCGACACGGTGGTCGCCGAGGAGGAGGGCGCCCTGGTCTTCACCCAGTACACGCAGATGGGCCGGCTCCTCGAGCGGCACCTCGCCGACCGCGGCGTCCGCGCCCGCTATCTGCACGGCGCCACCCCCGTACGGCGGCGCGAGGAGATGGTCGACGCCTTCCAGCAGGGCGAGTTCCCCGTCTTCCTGCTCTCCCTCAAGGCCGCCGGCACCGGCCTCAACCTCACTCGCGCCACCCATGTGATCCACTACGACCGGTGGTGGAACCCGGCCGTGGAGGACCAGGCCACCGACCGCGCTTACCGCATCGGCCAGGACCACCCCGTCCAGGTCCACCGGCTCACCACCCAGGGCACCGTCGAGGACAAGGTCGCCCGCCTGCTCGGCGCCAAGCGCGCCCTGGCCGACCAGGTCATCGTCTCCGGCGAGGCCGCCCTGACCGAACTGTCCGACGCCGACCTGGCCGAACTCGTAGCCCTGTCCGGGGAGTTCGAGGCATGACCGAGGAGCCCGCCGTATGACCCCCGCCCGCAGCGCCCCGCACCGGTGTGCGTGCCTTCGCCACCACCTGGTGGGGCCAGGCATGGGTGGACGCCCTGGAGGCCTCCACCCTCGACGCCGGACGCCTCTCCCGGGGCCGCACCTACGCGCGCAAAGGCATGGTCGGTCCGGTCACCGCCGCACCCGGCGTACTGAGTGCCGAGGTGGAAGGCAGCGCCCCGCGGCCGTACGATTCGGCGGTCCGCCTCCGCGTCCTCACCGCCACCCAGTGGGACACCCTCCTCGACACCATCGCCGCCCAAGCCGGCCGCACCGCCGCCCTCCTCGACGGCGAGATGCCCGCCGACCTCGTCGACGACGCCCGCACCGCCGCCGTCCCGCTGCTGCCCGAACCGAGCGAGCTCGATCCGGAGTGCTCCTGCCCCGACTGGGGCCACCCCTGCAAGCACGCCGCCGCCCTGTGCTACGCCACCGCCACCCACCTCGACGCCGATCCCTTCTGGCTCTTCACCCTGCGCGGCCGCACCAAGGACGCGGTCCTCACCGCGCTGCGCACCCGCCGCCGGACTCTCACCGGCGGCGGCGCGTCACCGGCGGACAGCTCACCCGGCGGCCGGGGCGTGCCCGCCCGGGAGGCGTTCACCGCCTGGAGCGGAACCTTCACGCCGCCCGCGCCAGGACCGGCCGAAGACACACCGGACGCCGGCGCCGACGCCTTCGCAGCGGTCCCGCCCCCTCCCACCACCGTGGTCCCGCCCGGCGCCCCCTTCACCACCGAAGACCTCGGCGCGCTCATCCGTGACGCCGCCCGGCGTGCCCGCCGCCTTGCCACCGGACACACCGACTCCGTCACCTGCGCCCCGGTCGAGGACGCCGTACGCCTGGCCGCCTCCGGCATCGGCGAAGACTGGTTCCACCGCCTCGTACGCGCCACCGGTCTGCCCCCGCTCGAGTTCGCCCGCCTGGTCCGCGCCCACCGCCACAGCGGACCGGCCGGTGTCGCCACCGCCCGCGCCGCCCTCACCCCGGACCCCGCGGCCATGGCCGCGGCCCGCACCGCCCTCACCGCCGACGGCACCCCGACCCTGCGCGCCTGGCGCAACCGCCTCACCGCCGACACCGAAGGCATCCAGATCCGCCTCGGCTCCGACCACCGCTGGCACCCTTACGTCCGCGAAGGCCAGGGCCCCACCGCCCAGTGGTGGCCCTGCGCCCCCGCCACCACTGACCCGGTCACCGCCCTCCTCGCGGCCCGCACCGCCACCGCGACGCACTGAGTCGACTCCTCGCGCCGGGCAGAGGACCATCGCACCAGGGGAGCAGCCCGGGCGGCGCTTCGATGCTGCCGAATCCGGCCGACAGCCCTCCGCTGACCGATCACGAAGTGCTGTCGAAACCCACCTGCATCCGCTGTCGGCTTCCGGACCGGGCGCAAATCCCGGTTGGCTTCCTGCGTGTCAGAGGCGGAAGGCGTCGGCGTGTGCGACGGCCCGTTGCGCGAAGGTCTGTGGCGGCCTGCTGAGGACTTCCTCGACCCCTGAGGTCGTCCTGGCCACCGTCTCGGGGGCTGTCGCCCACATGCGCAGCATGAACTCGATACCCTCGTCGGGCCGGTCCTCGGCCCTCCACTGGCGGCGTGACTGATCATCGGTCAGCTCGGGGAAACGGATTGCTCGCAGCGGCTTCAGGTACCGGCCCATGTCCGGGCCCGCGACCGTGTCCACGATCACGTCGTAGGTCTGATCGGGGACGGTTACGGCGGTCCGGTCCACGATCCGCGCAGCGCCCAACTCCAGCAGCCGCTCGCCCCGGGCCGCCGAAGAAGTGACCGCAGTGACCTCGGCCCCACGAGCGGATGCGATCTGTGTCGCCAGCGAACCGATGCCGCCGCCCGCACCGCGGACGAGAACGCGTTCGCCCGCCGCCGTCCCCGCTCGGTGCAGCGCAATCTCGGCGACGAACGCGTTCACGCCCAGCGCGACCGCCTCGGCGGCGTCGGTCCCCCGCGGCACCGGCAGTGCGCAGTGGCGGGCGGTCGAGCCGTTGCTGCCGGTCAACGGTCGGCCGGGCGGGCAGTGGTCCGATCACCGGAGCCGGTATACGGAATACGGCGACCACCAGAAGTCCGGCTCACTCGGTCAATCGTCTGGATCTTGCTGCGGGCGCCGACGGCACCGACTCCCGCCGACCCGGTGCTCCGGAGGTGCGAGTCGTCATGCGGGGCGGATGATGCGGTGCACATCACCGGGACGCCGCCCGTACCCGGCAGGCAGCGCCGGCCGGTCTTGGCAGGGGAAGGCCCGGGCACCGAAGGTGTCCGGGCGGGCAGGGCCCTGGTGGTCAGTACCAGTACCAGCGGCGGGCGGGCTTGTTGGTGAAGATGCGTTGCATCATCGCGGCCATGGCTAGTCACCTCCTTCTCGTGTGGTGTGCGTTCGGTGGTCAGGGACGCGGTGGAGGATGAACGGCCGTGGAACATTGCCCTCCGACATCCGGGCGCGGGTGTCAGCGCCGGTGACGCTCAGGCGGGCGCGGTCGGTGAGGGCGGTCAGCGACTCGGTGAGCAGCGTGTGTGCCACCGCCGCGCCGGCACAGCTGAAAGGCCCTGTTCCGAAGGGGATGTAGGGGCCGTGGCCGCCGCTTCGGGTCCAGCGGTCGGGCTGGAAGGCGTCGGGGGATTCCCAGTGGCGTGCGTCGTGGTGCAGGAGGTACGGGCAGACGGAGAGCAGTTCACCGGGCGGGAAGACGGTGCCGCCGAGTTCCACGGTGCGCGGGAGGGTGCGCCCGAGCATCCAAGGCACCGGGCGGTGTCTCAGCGCCTCCCGCACGACGTGGTCGACGGGCCAGGGCCACGGGCCGGCCCCGGCGTGGTGCAGGCAGGCCAGCAGCACCGACCACGCCAGCGAGGCGCTGACGGGGGCCATGATCGCCCGGAACATCATCAGGTGCAGGTCGGCCACTGTCCGGCCGGTCACCTCCGCTTCCGGGCATGCCGTGAGTACGGCGTCCAGCATGTCCCGCGGCTCGTCGGCGGGCTGTCGACGCCGGCGGTGCGCCTCCTCGGTCACGGCGGTGACCAGCCTGGTCCGCACCAGCTCGGCCCGGGCCCGCTGCCACACGTGTGGCGAGCGCACCGCCACCCCCTCATGGGCGGCCTGGCGCATCAGCTCACGGCTGCCGGCGGGAGTGTCCGGATGCAGCAGCATGTCCGCCAGGCAGCGGTAGACCAGCCGCGTGCCGGCGCCCGGCCACCGGCTGGCCGCCGGCAGAGCGGCCAATGCCTCGGGCAACGCGGCGCGGTAGCGCGGCACGCCGGCCCGCAGCAGGCTGCGCACCGCGTGGCCCAGCTCCGCCTGGGCGCCGCGGGCGGGCAGCAGCTCGCCGAAGAAGACCGACCCGCCCGTGTGGTACTCCGGATCGCGCAGCAGCATCTGCGCCAGCTCCGTGTCGCGGACACACCAGCCGCCCCAGGGAAGCCGCATCACCCCCGCCGTGCTGCGGCGGCTCAGCTCCTCGATGTAGGCGAGGGGGTCCTGCCGCAGACGGATTCTGCACCCCAGCCTCATCCCCTCACCTCCGGTGCTCCTTTCCACACGGCCCGTCCGCGCCGCCTGCGCACCGCTCCCGCTCCACCGCCGGCGGCTTCCGCACAGCCGCTGCGCGAAGTCCGGTGATCGTTGTCAGGCATGACCCGGTGATTGTTACGAGGCATGACGAAGGCCCCTTGCGGAAGTTCGTGTACGGCGAGCCGCGGCGTTCCGGGGAAACGAACCGCTCCCGGGCGACGCCCGACCGGCGTCCTCCAATCAGCCCGCCCATTCGATTGTTCTTGAATGGGCGCTTTCACGCCACTTCTGGTGAATATCTGTAATGGCCCGATGGCGCCAACGCACGCCGGTGCCCCCGTCCCGCCTCCACCCCGCCGCCCCCTGCCGGCCTCTGGGTGACGGCGGCGAAGGCCGGAGCGGACCTCCGCGGCGAGGTCCTGCTCACCCTTGCGCAGCTGCGCCCGGCCGCACCCCGCCGGCTGATTCGCTGCTGCCCGCCGCTTCGGTCGTGAGGGCTTCCGTGTCGCCCTGGTGGCGCGCCGCCGCCGGCGCCTGGACGCCCTCGTCGAGCAGCTGGCGGTGGACGGCGTCGAGGCGGCCGGCTTCACCGCCGACCTGTCCCGGCCCGCCGAAATGCCGGCGCTGATCGCCGGCATCCGCGACCGCTTCGGCCGCATCGACGTGATCGAGTACGGGCCCTTCAGCACCGAGCAGGGCCTCATACCGGCCGCCCGGACGGATGCCGCAGTCCTGGAGAAGGGCCACTCATCGCCGAGGCCGGGACCCCCGCGGGGTCGACCATGGAGTTCCCGTTCCCGATCGTCGATCCCGACGACCTCGCCGAGCAGTACTGGGACATGTACACCAGGCGCGACCGGATCGAGCAGTTCCTCCCTCTGGTTCGCACGGGCAGGGGCCACCGCGCGGGTTCCGTGCTTCGATCCTCGTGGTCGGCCCACCGCGGCACCGGTCGGCAGCGTATTCGTCCGGCTTGTTGGCCGGGCCCCTCTTGCGGGCTCCGGCCGCGCGCTGGTGGACCCGCATGGTCACGGGGCCCACCGTCACCACCCGACTCAAGTCGGCGCTCGCACAGGCCCGGCCCGTCAGTGCGGTGGGCACCCGCTCCCCGAGCGCCTTCGACGGCCCACATCCGCAGCCGACTGACGGCCCACATCCGCAGCCGACCGCGGACGCCTGGGCGGTTCCCGTACTCCGGAAGGAGGAGGACGGACCCACCGCGTCGCGATCCGGAGCGGGAAGGGAACCGCGCCGATCACCTCAGGACGATCCGGCCGGCGGCCGTCCCGCGTCGGCGTCCGGTCGGAGGTGATGGCTCGAGTGCCCACCGCGGGCCGCACCACGGGCCGGGTTCGATCCGCGTCCGCCGTGGGCCGGGTTCGTGCCTGCGAGGGGGCGCGGTGAAGTCTGGTCCGACGTCGTCTCGTTGCTTTCCCTGTCCGTCCTTGCTGTCCGTCCTTGTTGTCCCTCCTTGTTGTCCGTCCTTGCTCAGGGCTCGGGTGCCGCTTCGGTCGCGGCGGAGTGGAGGATCTGCTCGATCCCGAAGCGGAAGCGTGCCTCGAAGTCGACGGACATGAACGCGTCCAGTGCCGAGTCCAGCCCGGGGAAGTGGTGTTCGGCCACGTGCGCGCGCAGGCGGTCCCGGTGGTCGGCGGGCGTCGCCTGTTCCTCCTGGACGAGGCCCAGGGTGAAGTAGAAGAGGTTCCAGGCCGTCCATGCGGCCGTCCTGCGGGTGGGGCAGCCGCGCAGGAGGGCGGTCAGCAGGCGGTCGGTGAAGGCGAGGGTCTGCGGTTCCGCGGGGAAGGTGCCCGCGACGAGCAGGGCACCGTCCCGGTGCCGGAGCATCGCCTGGCGCAGCCGTCCCAGCAGTGCGGCCGCCTGGTCGTGCCAGTCCTCGGGCAGGTCTCCCAGATCGACTTCCCCGAGGACGGCCTCGGCCATGGTGTCCAGGAGCCGGTCCTTGGTGCGGATGTGCCACATGACGGTGTTCATGCTGACCCCGAGTTCGGCCGCGATGGCCCGGGTGGAGAGCTTGGCGACGCCGCCACGGTCGAGTACGTCGAACGCCGCGCCGACCACGTGGTCGAGGGTGATCCCGACCTTGGTGCGGGCGGCAGCTTGTTTCTTGGTCACTGATCGAGTATATCTGTACCGGCATTCACTTGGTCAGTGATAGAGAGATGTGGTGTGGCATGAGTGAGAGCGTCGTCATCGTCGGCGGCGGGCCGACGGGCATGTGGCTGGCCTGCGAGCTGCGACTGGCCGGGGTCCGCACGGTGGTCCTGGAGCAGGACCCGGAGATCGACCCGAACTCCCGGGCGCTGACGGTCCACGCCCGCACGATCGAGACCTTCGCGCTCCGCGGCGCGCATCAGGACTTCTTGGCGGAAGGCGGCCGCATACCCAGCGGACATTTCGCGGTCCTCGACGACCGCCTCGACTTCCGCGGGCTGGACACCGACTTCCCGTACACGCTCACGATCCCGCAGGCGCGCACCACGGAACTGCTCCAGCGGCGCGCCGTGGCCATGGGCGCGGACGTCCGTCGCGGGCACCGGGTGACCGGCTGCGCGGACACCGGCGGCACGGTGACGGTGTCGGTCGACGGTCCGGACGGTGCGTACGTGCTCGACGCCGCGTACGTCGTCGGGTGCGACGGCACGCGCAGCGTCGTGCGCGGTTGCGCGGGGATCGAGTTCGAGGGGACCCGGTTCACCGCGCTGGGGGCGCTCGGCGATGTGGTGCTCGGCGACCCGCCGTCCGGCCCGGTCACGAGCAGGTGGACGACGCGGGGCACGTTCATGCTCGTCCCGCTGTCCGGTGGCAGGCACCGGATCGTGGTGCACTCGCCCGAGGACGTCCGCGACGACTGGCCGGGCGAACTCGCGCTGGAGGAACTGCGCGAGCGGGTGCTGCGCATCGCCGGCACGGACTACGGGATGCACAGCCCCTCCTGGCTGTCCCGCTACAGCAACACCAGCCGCGTGGCCCGGCAGTACCGCAAGGGCCGGGTCCTGCTGGCGGGTGACGCGGCCCATCAGCACATGCCGATGGGCGGTGTCGGGCTGAACGTGGGCGTGCAGGACGCGATGAATCTCGGCTGGAAGCTGGCTGCGGTCGTGAGCGGCCGGGCGGGGGAGGGGCTGTTGGACACCTACCACCGGGAACGGCATCCGGTGGGGGACGACACGATCGAGCACACGCAGGCGCAGACCGCGATCATGTCGGTCTTCTCACCGGAGGGAACCGCGCTGCGATCCCTGCTGGGGAAACTGATCGCGGAACGGCCGCAGCTCAACGACGCCCTCGCGCAGCGTCTGTCCGGATTGTCGGTGACGTACTCCCTGCCCGGCCGGCGCCATCCGCTCGCGGGCCGCCGGGCACCGAACCTGCGGCTGTCGGACACGGAACACCTCTTCGACCTGCTCCGGGACGGGCGCCCCGTACTCGTCGATTTCGCGCGCGTCGACAGTTTCGGCCTCGACGGCCTCTCATCCGACGGCACCGCCGCCCGCCTCGACCGGTACCGGTGCCCGCGGCCGGTCGAGCGGTCCCGCGCGGCGTGGGCCGGTGTCAGCGCCGCCCTGATCAGGCCGGACGGGTACGTCGAGTGGGCCTCGGACGAGACCGCCGCGGACGCTCTCGCGGCCGAGGCCGCCGATGCCGTAGCCACCTTGCACCATCCGCAGCCCGGCAATCCGCCGGCCGAAAGGGACCACGCATGATCCACCGCATCGAACCGGACGGTGTCTTCGGCCTTCCGGACCTCGTCAGCCAGGTTTCGGTCCCGGCCGGCCTCGGTCTCGCGTTCATCAGCGGACAGGTGGCCTGGGACGAGGAGGGCCGTGTCGTCGGGGAGGGCGATCACATGGCACAGGCCGCGCAGGTGGCCCGCCGCATCGACCGCCTGCTCGACGCCCTCGGCGCGCGGCGACAGGACATCGTCAAGGAGACCGTCTATGTCGTGGACCACGAGCCGCATCTGATTCCGGGCATCTTGGCTGCCCTGCACGGTTCACCACCGCCCTCGTCGACTCTGGTCGGGGTGGCGAAGCTGTTCGCCCCGGAGTTCCTGATCGAGGTCGAGTGCGTGGTCGCCCTTCCGGACGGGAAGCGGGACGGGAAGCCGGACGGGAAGCCGGACGGGAAGCCGGACGGGAAGCGAGGGATGTCGCGATGACCGGCACAGGGCGGACCACCGTCCGTCCCGTCCGGGCGCTGCTCGCGCTCACGCTGACGGTCTCGGCGGTGCTGCTGGGCAGCACCATCCTCAACGTGGCACTGCCCACGATGCAGAGCGAACTCGGCGCGAGCACCACGGAACAGCAGTGGTTCCTGAACGCCTACACCCTCACCTTCGCCGGCTTCCTGCCCGTGGCGGGCGTCGCCGGTGACAGGTTCGGCCTGAAGCGCCTGCTCGCCTGGGGTACGGCGGCCTTCGCCGTGACGACGTCGGTGGCCGGGTTCCTCGACTCGCCCCTCGGGATCATCGTCCTGCGCGCGCGCTGATGGGCGTGGCGGCGGCCACGATCATGCCGGCCACCCTCGCGGTGATCCTGCGGCTCTTCCCGGCCGAGGGCCGGGCCCGGGCCATCGCCTCGTGGGCGGCGGCCTCGGGACTGCCCATCTCACTCGGCCCGCTGCTCGGGGGAGCGCTGCTGAGCGCGGGCGACGGCCCGGCAGGTGCTGGATGCGTGCCAGACCTCGCGTTCTTCGAGCGCATCGACGGCTTCGACAACTCCCGCCGCGTCCAGGAACGGCTCGGCCGGCTCAGTCCCATCGAGTTCGGGGAGAAGTACTACGCCGACCGGGCAGCGGCCGAACAAGTGAATCCGAGACCCCGTCAACTATCCCTGACCAGATGAACAGCGCCTCCCGAACGACGGGGCAATCTCGACATCGAGCACCACGCCCTGACCCACGACCAGGACAATCAGCCCCGGATGCACCAGGGACTCGGCGACAACCGCTGACCCGCTCGGCCGGGCCCGCCCACCCGAAGCTCCATCCGGGCCCGGGCGGGCCCGGCCCGGTGCCTCACCGCCGCGACCGCTGCCGGTCCCTTATAACGGACTTCTCAGCGACCGAGCACGACACCGGCGACCGGCCTCCGAAGGCCGCCGGCACGCAAGCCGCTGCCCCGAACCCCCGTCTGCCGCGGCAGTGACACCACACTGCCGCGGACCGGCGTCGGCCCGACGATGGAAGAAGCCCATGTCCCAGACGACGAACGCCTTCATCTGCCTGCGCGTCCCCGGCTCGCTGGTCGACGCCCTGGTCGAACTGCAGCACCAGTGCCCCGACCAGGTCGACCCGCAGGAGGCGGAGCACATCCACATCACGCTCGGTTTTCTCCACGGCGCGGACGAGGACAAGCTCGCCGCGGTGAGGACCCTCATCGAGCAGGGAACGTGGACGGCTCCGCGTATCCGCCTGACCGGCGAGGTCCGCCACGGGAGCTGGTCCTTGGGCAAGGACCCCGCCTACCACTACGACGAGGACACGGTGCAGGAGGGGGAGCAGGTCCGCCTGGGCGTCGAGAACACCCCGGAACTCGCCCGCCTCCACGATGAAATCACCCAAGGGCTGAACATCGTCGAGGACGGCTTCTGGCCCCACGTGACCCTCGGCCTGGCCCGCAGGGACTTCCCCGTGGCGCAGGCCAAGGCCCTCGAGCTGCCGTCGGCCGAAGGTCCGGCGCCGAGCGTGGACGTGCAGCAGGAGGTCTCTTCCACTCGGTTCGCACTGCTCGTCCGTAAGGATCTCGTACCGTCCTGACCAGCCTCGCTCCGCCGAATGCCCACCCGGGGCCGGAACCGGCCTCTCACAGCGCCTGCGGCCCGAGCGGGGCCGTGGTCCGCGCGGGGCCCCGTGGTCCGGCTCCGGCCCGGCAGGGGGCGGTGGTGCGGGCGGCTGCTGTCCGAGAGTGGCCTGGCCGGCCCCGGCGGGAGAGTTGGTCTGCTCGGGTGAGGGGGGACCGTTCCTGCCCGCGCAGCCCGTGTCGCCCCCACGTCCCGGAGGTGGTCGCGGCCTACGGTCGCTCGCGAAGCGACCCTCGCCCGCCAACGGCGGCGGCCCTGCCCAGTGCTTCTGATTCATCCGCGCTCGTCGGACACGGTCGTGTGCTCCTGCAGCCGGCCCGGTCCGCCTGCACGGTGGGGTGGCCGGCGGCGGACCGGGGTCGGAGAAGCCGTGTCCCATGGAGGCATCTGGTGCCCGTACCGACAGCGATCGACCACAACACGACCGAGCACAGCCTGGACCTGGCCTACTGGATGGTGAAGGCCGCTGACCTCGCCTACAAGGACGAGGCGACGGTGGAGTCCACGGCCCGGGAGTGGGGTTTCGACCGGGTCCGGCATCATCACACCCGGTTCACGCCGCCTTTCCCGATCCAGGACACGCAGGCGTACACGATCGCCAGCGACAAGATGATCATCACCGGGTTCCGGGGCACGGAGCCGGCGCAGATCAAGGACTGGCTCTCCGATGCCACGACCCCGCCCGTGCCGGGCCCGGCGAGGACCGGGTTCGTGCACTACGGCTTCGGCGAGGCCCTCGACTCCGTCTTCCCCGCCGTCAAGGACGCACTCGCGGACTTCCGGGACGACGACCAGAGTGTCTGGTTCACCGGCCACAGCCTCGGCGGCGCCCTCGCAATGCTCGCCGGCTGCCGCCTCTACCTGGAGGCCCCCCGCCTGCAGGCCGACGGCATCTACACCTACGGCCAGCCCCGTACCTGCGAGCGCCTGCTGGCCGCTTCCTGCAACAGGGACTTCAAGGACCGCCTGCACCGCTACGTCAACAACAACGACATCGTCCCCCAGCTCCCCCCGGAGCCGGCCTACACCCACGTCGACACCCTGCACTACATCGACGCCTCCGGCCGTATCCGCGACTCGATGCCCCTCCTCGGCGCACTCGGTGACCGTGTCAGGGGCGCCACCGCCGACCTCCTCGCTCCCGCCAGTGACGCTCTGCGCGACCACCCGGTCAAGCAGTACGCCGCCGCGATCGAGAAGAACCTCGTCTGACGACGTCCGCGGGTGCACCGCGGTTCAGCGCAGTCCGGCCACCAGAGCGTCGGCCGCCGAGCACCAGATCTGCCGTGCCTCGGTGAAGCCCTGTTCGCGCAGGGTGTCCAGATGCCACTGGACGGCGGTGGGACGGTCGGGCTTCGCGCCGGCGGGCCGGGGTTCACGCGGGTCGCCGAGCAGGGCGAAGCGTCGGGCCGCCGGTTCGGCGAGGGCGGGGTCGTCGGCGACCCGGTGCCACCAGTCGGCCCAGTCCAGGGCGCCCTCGGCCCGCTGCCGTTCCTGACGCTCGGTGAGCAGGGTGGTCATGGCGGCGTTCAAGCGCGGGGCGGACTCGTCGTACATGTGGTCGGCGTTGAGGAACACGCCGCCCTCGCGCAGCACTCCGGCCAGGGTGCCGTAGAGGCGGCGCAGCGGTTCGGTGTCCAGCCAGTGCAGGGCGGTGGCGGTGACCACGGCGTCGAAGGTGGTGTGGGGGAGGCGTGCGGTCCAGTCGGGGTCGGTGAGGTCGGCTTCGGTGAAGGCGACGCGGTCGTCGCCGGCGAAGTGGCCGCGGGCGATGGTCAGCAGGGCCGGGTCGATGTCGACGCAGACGGTGCGGGCGCCGGGGAGCGCGCGCAGTACCCGGTCGGAGATGCTGCCGGTACCGCAGGCGAGGTCGAGGACGAGCGGGGTGCGGCCCGCGACCGCCTCGACGGCGTCGGTCATGACCCGGAAGCGCTCCTCCCGGTCCGGCATGTACCACTCCTGCTGGCGGTCCCAGCTCGTCTGCCACTGCTGCCAGTCGGGGGTGGTGGAAGTGGGGGTGGTGGTCATGGGCAAGGTGTTCCTTTCACTGGTCGCTTCGTTCGGAGGATGGCGTCGTGGTGGTCAGGTGCCGGGACCGCAGCAGCAGACGGGTGGTCCCGGCGGCGGGGGAGTGCAGGACCGTACGGGTCCCGCCGCTCTCCACCACCGTGCCGGCGTCGAGGACGACCAGGTCGTCGGCGAGCCGCTCGACGAGTGCGAGGTCGTGGCCGATCCACAGCACGGCCGTGTCGCTCTCCTCACGCAGGCGGGTGATCTCGGCGGTGACCAGGCCGGTGCTGACGGCGTCGAGGGCGGTGGTGATCTCGTCGCAGATCAGGACGTCGGGTTCGGCGAGCAACGCCCGTGCCAGGGCGGCGCGTTGCAGTTCGCCGCCGGACAGCGAGACGGCGTGCCGCGTGGCGTGTTCCGGCGTCAGGCCGAGGCGCTCCCACAGCTGCCGGGCCCGCCGCTCGGCGTCCGCCGGTGCGAGGCCGCGCAGCCTTACGGCGGTGCGGGCGACCTGCTCGAGGACGGTGCGCCGGTCGTCGAAGGAGTTGCGCACCTCCTGCCAGACGTACTGGACGCCCCGGATCTGCCGGGTGGTGCGGTGGCGGAGGGCGGGCAGTGGAGCGCCCCGGTGGGTGAGGTGGCCGCGGTGGCGTTCGTGCAGCCCGGCGAGGCAGCGGGCGAGGACGGTCTTGCCGCTGCCGGACGGGCCGACGACCGCGGTACAGCCCCCTTCCGCGACCCGGACAGTCACCTCGTGCAGGACCTCGCCCCGGCGCCCGGGGTGCAGCCACGCCGTCAGGTCCCGCGCCTCCAGTACGGCGCCGCCCGGTCTCGCGGGGGTGAGGGGCGCCGGTGGTACGGCCGGTACCGCCGGCGCTGGAAGCACCTTCGCTGTGGGGCCGGTCGCGGTCACGCGGCCGCGATCCAGCGTCACCGTGCGGTCGGCCACCGCGCGGATCAGGTCATGGTCGTGGCTGAGCAGCAGGAGCGCGTACCCGTCGGAAGCCAGCCGGGACAGCTGCTCCGCGAGCCGCAACCGGGCTACCGTGTCCAGTCCGGTGCTGGGTTCGTCGAGCACCAGGACGCGCGGGCCGCAGGCCAGCACCTGGGCGAGGGCCACGCGTTGCCGCTGGCCGCCGGAGAACTGGTGCGGGAAGCGACGCCGGGTCGCTCGGTCGTCGGGCAGGCCGGCGGTGCGCAGGGCTTCGGCCGCGTGGGCGGTGGCGGCGGCACGGACACGGGCGCCCTTCTCGTCGAACGGCCGGTGCAGACGCGCCAGTTCGGTGAGGACCGCGCCGATGCGCCGGGCGGGGTTGAGGGCGTGGGCCGGGTGCTGGGGCATGTAGGCGACCACCCGGCCGCGCACCTCATGGCCGGCGCCCGTCGGCCCCTCGCCGCCCACCACCTCGACGCCCCCGACACGTACCGAGCCGCTGAGCCGGACGCCGGGCGCGGCCTCGCCCAGCAGGGCCAGCGCGGCGGTGGTCTTGCCGCTGCCGGAGGGGCCCACCAGAGCGGTCACCTCACCCGCGCGGACGGTGAGGTCGACGCCGGCCAGGAGCCGGGCCGTGCCGGCGTGCGCGCTCAGGCCGCTGACCTCGATCACTGGTTCCACGCCGCCGCCTTCCCCTCGCTCCGCCTGCTCCGCGCGGTGTGCGGCAGCAGCCCGTCCGCCAGCAGATTGACGCCGACCACGAACATCACCAGCAGCAGCGTCGGCGCCAGCACCGCCCACGGCTGCACGAACAGCGCCTCCCGGCTCGCGGCGATCGCCACGCCCCAGTCCGGCGAGGTCGGATCGAGACCGAGACCGAGGAAGTTGGCGGCGGCCACGGTGAAGACCGCGCCGCCCACGCGGGTGCCCGCGTCGGCGGCGGCCACCGGCAGCACGGCCCGTCCGACGTGGGAGAAGAGGACGCGCGCCGGGGACTCGCCCTGCAATCGCATGGCCTCGGCGACGGGGCCGCTGGCCGCGTCCAGGGCCGTTGCCCGCAGCAGCCGGGCCACGGCCGGCACGTTGAGGGCGGCCACCGCCAGCGCCACGGCGAGAGGATTTCCGCGCCAGCCGACCCCGACCACACTGATCACCAGCAACGAGGGCAGCGGCAGCAGCAGTTCCACCGGCCGCATCAGCAGGTCGTCGAGCCACCGGCTCCGGGACGCGGCGGCGGCGAGTCCGAGCACGGCGCCCACGGCGACGGCCAGTGCCACCGCGGCGCACGCCACACCCAGGGCGCTGGCCCCGCCGCGCAGCACCAGCGTCAGCACGTCCCGGCCCAGCCCGTCCGTCCCCAGCGGATGCCCGTCACCGAGGGCGTACGGCATGCCGTCGGAGGGGACGGCGGCGTCCGTGACGAACGGCCCGACGACGGCCGCGCCGACCGGCGGCACCAGGAGCAGGGCCCCGCCCGCCGCGCGCCGCTTCCGTCCGACGGCGCTCATCGCAGTACCTCCGTACGGGGAGCCAGGCGGTGGCTGACGAGGTCCGCCGCCAGGTTGAGCAGGCAGGCCACGGCGGCCAGGGTGAGGGTGAGGGCCTGGACGGTGGGCACGTCCCGGTTCTGTACCGCCTCGACCAGCGCGGTCGCGGTGCCGGGGACGGCGAAGACGGCCTCGACGACGAGTACGCCGCCGAGCAACTGGTCGCCGGTGCGGGCGAGTTCCTGTACGCCGGGCACGGCCGCGCCCGGCAGGACGTGCCGCAGCACCAGCCGGGCGGGTGGTACGCCGAGCCGGCGGGCCTGCACCGTGTACCCGGCGTGCAGCGCGGTGACCGTACCGGCGCGGATCTGCCGGGACAGCACGCACACGGTCCGGGCCAGCAGGACCGCCACCGGCAGCACGAACAGCTCGGGCCGTTGCCACCACCCGTCGTCGGCGCCCACCCAGGTCGACGGCAGCCAGTTCAGGCGCAGCGCGAAGACGCCCACCAGCAGTAGCGCGAGGACGAAGTCCGGGACGGAGGTGAGCGTCAGGGTCACGGCGGACACGATCCGGTCGGTACGGCTGCCCGCCCGCAGCCCGGTCAGCAGGCCGACCCCGACGGCCAGCGGCACCAGCAGCACGATCGTCACGGCGGCCAGCGCGGCCGTCACCGGCACCGAGGACGACAGCGTCTCGCTGACCGGACCTCCGCCGACCAGCGACGTACCGAGGTCACCGGTGAGCAGACCGTGGGCCCAGTCGGCGAACCGCTCGGCGAGCGGCCGGTCGAGGCCCATCTGCTCCCGCAGCTGGGCGACCTGGTCCAGCCCCGCCTGTTCGTTGAAGTCGACGGTCGCGGCGTCCCCCGGCAGCAGGTCCGTCAGCAGGAAGACGATGACACTGAGCGCGGCGAGCTGGACCAGCGTCCACCCGGACCGCCGCAGGGCATGGCGCAGCATCCCGGCCTCAGGCCAGCCACACCGTGTCGAACCGCGCCCAGTCCACGGTGTTGGGCGGGGCCTCCTGCACGCCCTGGACGCTGCGGGAGACGGCGTTGAGCCACTCGGGGTGCCCCCACAGCACCAGACCGCCCTGATCGCGCAGGGTCGTCTGCACCGACCGGTACCGCGCGGTCCGCTTGTCGTCGTCCACCACGGCCCGCGCGGCGGTGAAGTCGTCGTCGAAGTCCTCGTGCTTCCAGGCGCTTTGGTTCTGCGGGGCGTCGGACAGCAGCCGTTCGCTGATGTAGGTGGGGATGGTCATGGCGCCGCAGCGGTGGTTGGTGACGGTGCCCTTGGTCAGCGCGTCCGTGAAGTACGACTCCGGCGCTCCGTTGACGACCTCCACCTTCAGCCCCGCCTCCCCGGCCTGCTCGGTGAACAGGTGGGCGGCCTGCGCGAACCCGTCCGCAGCCGTGGAGGTGTAGAAGGTGACCTTCTTGTTGTACAGGCCGGTGCGCTTGAGCAGCTTCCGGGCCTGAGCGACATCCTGCTCGCGCTGCTCAAGGCCGTCCGGGTAGTAGGTGTATCCCTTGCCGTACAGGTCGTTGCCGATCTCCGCGCGGCCCGAGCAGACCACCTCCACCAGCCGCTCCCGGTCGATGAGCAGTTTCACGGCCATAGCCGCGTCCGGGTCGTCGAACGGCGCCCGGTCCGTCTTCAGCGCGAAGCCCTGCACCCCGCTGCGCTTGGTCGCCACCACCCGCACCCGGCTGTCATGGGCGACGGTACGGGCGAAGGTGGGCGTCATCTCGTGCGCGAAGTGCACCTCGCCGCTGCGGACGGCGGCGGCGCGCGCCTCGGTCTCGGCGGACAGGATGCGCACCTCGTCCAGATGCGCGGCACCGTTCCAGTGGTCGTCGAAGCGACGGCCGGCGAAGCTGCGTCCGGCGGTGAAGGAGACGAACCGGAACGGGCCGGTGCCCACCGGCTTCGTCGGGTCGTCCCAGCCGTCCCGGACGATGGGCGTGCCGGTCATCGCGAGCTGGCTGGGCAGCTCGGCGTTGGGCCGGGTGAGGGCGATCTCCACGCCCAGCTTGCCCACCTTGCGGCAGTTGGCCAGGTCGATGTGGGAGAGGGAGTTCTTCGCCAAGTGGTCGGCGGCGTCCGGGTCGAGGATGCGGGACAGGCTGTACAGCACGTCGTCCGCGTCGAGGACGTGGCCGTCGTGGAACCGTGCCTCGCGCAGGTCGAACCGCCACACCCGGGCCTCGTCGTCACTGGACCAGGAACGCGCCAGCCTGGGCACCGGCCGCAGTGTCGAGTCCAGCTCCACCAGTTTGTCGAAGACGGCCTTGTGCCGGGCGATGTCCACGAACTGCCGCTGCGCGTGCGGGTCCATGGTCTCCTTCACCCCCGCGCCCGGGAAGGCCGCGCTGAGCGTCCCGCCCTTCTTCGGTGAGGAAGAGCCGGAGCCGGTGGAGGAGCAGCCGGGAAGCAGCAGGCCGGCGCCTGTCGCGACCGCCGCGGCGAGCACACTGCGGCGGGTGGGGATGACCGGCATGGAGAAGTTCCTTCCTGCCTGTTGCTCCGGAACCAAGGGCACACGCATCAAATACGTAATTGCAAATAGCTCGCAATAGGCGCCGGTGTGGATCTGATCACTCCGGTCCGTTCCCCGGTGTTGCGCGACGCGCGACGCGCGCCGTACGTCCGAACGCTCCGTACGGCCAGCGTGACGGCCGTCACGTCAGGCTGGGGAACTTCCTTACCCGTGCGCCCGACTACTGCACCGGACGATCGAACGCGGCGGCAGCCGTACCGGCAGAGAGGACCGTCATGACGGAGAGCCGTGCAGCGCGGGACGCGACAGGTGCGACCACCGCTCAGCCGCCGCCGGACACGCCGGAGCCCGGCACTGCCCACACCTCGACCGGAGTGGAGGCGACGGCCGACGCGCTCGGAGTGAAGGCGACGGCCGACGCACCCATGAGCGGTCCGACCCTGTCGTGGAACGCTCTGCGTCCGCTGCTGCTGCGGCTGCACTTCTACGCGGGCGTCGTCATGGGTCCGTTCCTGCTCGTCGCGGCGGTCACCGGGCTGCTGTACACGGCGACGCCGCAGATCGAGGCGGTCGTCTACCGCCACGAACTGCACGTGAGCCCGGACGGCGACCTGGACGCGCTGTCGGCGCAGGTAGCCGCCGCCCGCGCGGCGGTGCCCGAGGGGACGCTGGTCTCGGTCACCCCGGCGCCCGGACGCACCGACAGCACCCGGGTCGTCTTCGAGAAGCCGGGGCTGCCGGACAACTACACGCAGACCGCGTTCGTGAACCCGTACACCAGCGAAGTACTGGGCCAGGAACGCACCTTCGCGGGCTGGTGGATGCCCGTGCGGGCCTGGGTGGACGGGCTGCACCGCCACCTGCACCTCGGTGAACCCGGCCGTGTCTACAGCGAGATCGCCGCGAGCTGGCTGTGGGTGGAGATCCTGGGCGGCCTCGCCCTGTGGCTGACGACTCCCCGCGCCCGCAACCGGATCCGGCGGGTCCTCGTCCCCCAGGGCGGTCCGAAGGGGCGCAAGCGCACCGTGTCCTGGCACGCCGTGGTCGGCGTGTGGGCCTCGGTCGGTCTGCTCGGACTGTCCGTCACCGGCATGACCTGGTCCACGTACGCCGGGGCGAGCATCGGCGAGATCCAGTCGGCGCTCGCCGGGCCGAGTCCGGCCATCTCCACGACCCTGCCCGCCGCTGGGAAGAAGTCCGGCACCGGGTCGGGGTCGGCGGCCGACGTCGGCGTCGACGCGGTCGTGGCCGCCGCCCACGAGGCCGGACTGCGCGGCGTGATGAACGTGGCGCCGCCGACGAAGGACCAGGCCACGTACGTGGTCAAGGAGAACACCCGCTCCTGGCCCGAACGCCACGACACCGTGGCCGTCGACCCCGCCACTGGCAAGATCATCGACCGCACGTACTGGGCCGACTACCCGTTCCTGGCCAAGCTGACGAGCTGGGGCATCGACGCCCACATGGGCATCCTGTTCGGCCTGGTCAACCAGATCGTTCTCGCGCTGCTCGCGATCGCCCTCATCGGCATGCTCCTGTGGGGCTACCGCATGTGGTGGCTGCGCAGGCCCACCCGGACCGGGGGATTCGCGCTCGGCCGCGCGCCGGCGCGCGGGGCCTGGCGGCGGCTGCCGGGCTGGTTCCTGGCGCCCGCCGTCCTGGTCACCGCCGTGATCGGCTACTACATACCTCTGTTCGGCCTTCCCCTGTTGTGCTTCATCGCCGTCGACCTGGTCGTCGGCTCCCGGCAGCGGCGCCGCGCCGCCCGGACGGAGGTGCCCGCATGATCAACGCGACCGGTCTCCGGTGGATCCTCACCGTCCTGTTCGTGCTGCCCACCCTGTACGCGCTGTGGCTGGCGATGACCCCCGGGCGCACGGTTCCCGGCCGGGTGGGCCACCTCCTGCACGCCGTCATGGGCGCCGCGATGGCGGCGATGGCCTGGCCCTGGGGCATGGACCTCCCCGTCGCTTGGCAGGTCGTCCTCTTCTCGGTCGGAGCGGTGTGGTTCGCGGCCACCGCCGCGTTCCGCTCGCCGGTGACGGACCCGCTCAGGACACGCCTCCTCGTCGCGGTCCCGCACGTCGTCATGATGCTGGCCATGGCGTGGATGGCCGCCGTGATGGGCGGGTCCGCGATGTCCTCCGGCGGCTCCGGGGGCGGGCACCACGACATGGAGGGGATGGACATGTCCGGCACGGACGCGGTCAGCACGATGTCGCTGACCGGTGCGGGGCAGCAGTGGACCGCCGCTTCGCTGGCCGTCGCCCTCACCGCGTTCGGGCTGCTGTGGCTGTCGCAGGCGTTCGACCGGGGACGCGTGGCCCCGGCGTCGACGCGGGGCACGGCCGTCCTCGTCCACGACGCGGCAGCGGAGCCTGCCTGCCACGGCGCGATGGCCGTGGGCATGGCGGTGATGTTCGTCCTCCTGCTGTGACGCACGTCGGACGTACCGCTGTGACGCACGTCTGACGTACCGCTGTGGCGCACGGCCGATGTACCGCTGTGGCGCACGACCGATGTACCGCTGTGAAGACGCCGGACGTACCTCTGTGACGTACCTCATGACGGACGGCCGGGAACTCGGCGTCCTGCCGGAACGACTACTGGACCGGTACGGCTGCGACTGCCATCTGAGGCAGGACGGCTCGAAGCGACCAGGAAAGGCCGGTCATGGCCGAAGTTCCGCGGTCACCCCGCCCCGCCGGTGTGACCGCTCGCAGATATCTCCCCCCACTCGCGCTCTGCGGCTTCCTGCTGCTGTTCGCGCTGGTGTTCTCGGTGTCGTACGCCGTCGGCTCGGCGGCGGGACCCGTGGCGCCCGGCATGCACGGCACCGGAGGGTCCGGTGGCAGTGGAGGCAGCGGTGACGGCACGGGCGGAAGCATGGAGGACATGCCGGGCATGGGCCACGGGAGCGGTGGGTGATGGCGGGCGAACCGACCGCGAGTCTCGTGGTCACGGACATCACGGTGGGCGGGATGACCTGCGCGGCCTGTGTGCGGCGGGTGGAGAAGAAGCTCGCCAAGCTGGAGGGCGTCACGGCCACGGTCAACCTGGCCACGGGGCTGGCCCGGGTCAGCCATCCGGCCGAGTACGCTGCCGGTGATCTGGTCACCGCGGTCGAGCAGGCCGGATACCAGGCCGCGCTGCCGGCGCCGGCCGAGGACGACGCGGACGCCGAGGAGACGGACCAGGACGACGCCGACGAGACGGACCAGGACGACGCCGAGGAGACGGACCAGGACGACGCCGAGGCCCGCCGCGAACGGGAACGGCTGCTGGTCACGGCCCTGTTGGCGGTGCCGGTGCTGGTGCTGTCGATGGTCCCGGCATGGCAGTTCCGCAACTGGCAGTGGCTGTGCTTCATGCTGGCCACCCCGGTCGCGGTGTGGAGCGCCTGGCCCTTCCACCTCCGGGCGCTACGGGGACTGCGGCACTCCACGGCCACCATGGACACCCTGGTCTCGCTCGGTGTCGTGGCCTCCTTCTCCTGGTCGGTGTACGCCCTGTTCCTGGGCGGCGCGGGCGAGACCGGCATGCGGATGTCGTTCAGCCTGGTGCCGTCCGCCTCCGAGGGCATGGCCCACCTGTATCTCGAAGCCGCCGTGAGTGTGCCGCTGTCCGTGCTGACCGGGCGGTTCCTGGAGGGCCGGGCCCGGCGGGGGACCGGTGAGGCCCTGCGGTCCCTGGCGGAGCTGGCCGCCAAGAAGGTGTCCGTGCGCGACGGGCAGGGCGAGCGGTCGATCCCCATCGAGCGGTTGCGGGTGGGGCAGATCTTCGTCGTGCGCCCCGGTGAGCGGGTCGCCACCGACGGGCGGGTCACGGAGGGCAGTTCGGCGGTGGACCTGTCCCTGGTCACCGGCGAGAGCGAACCCGTCGAGGTGAGCCCCGGATCGGCCCTCGTCGGCGGCGCCGTCAACGCCGGTGGGCTGCTGCTCGTCGAGGCCACGGCGGTCGGCGCGGACACCCAGCTGGCCCGGATCACCCGCCTGGTCACGGAGGCGCAGGCGGGCAAGGCGCGGGCGCAGCGGCTGGCCGACGCAGTTGCCGGGGTGTTCGTCCCCGTCGTGATGGCGATCGCGGTGACCGTCCTCGGGTTCTGGCTGGGCGCCGGGGCCGATCCGCAGGCGGCCCTCACCGCCTGCGTGGCGGTCCTCGTCGTGGCCTGCCCCTGTGCGCTGGGCCTCGCCACCCCGACCGCCCTGATGGCCGCCACCGGGCGCGGTGCCCAGCTCGGCGTGCTGGTGAGCGGACCGCAGACACTGGAGGCCCTCCAGCACGTGGACTGCGTCGTCCTGGACAAGACCGGCACGCTGACCACCGGTCACATGACGGTGGCCACGGTGACCGCACTGCCGGGCTCCTTCGGGCAGGACGACGTGGTGCGGCTGGCGGGGGCGGTCGAGCAGGGCTCCGAGCATCCGATCGGCCGGGCGGTCACCGCGTACGCGCGCCGCAAGGACGCGGCCGGACCGCTGCCGGACGTGACGGACTTCGCCACGATCCCGGGATTCGGGGTCAGCGGCCGGGTGGACGGCCGTACGGTCGAGGTGGGCGCGCCCGACGGCAGGCTGCCGCGGGCGCTGGCCAAGGCACTGGCCGCCGCGGAGGAGGCCGCGCACACACCGGTCCTGGTGACGGTCGACGGCCGGGCCGCAGCGCTCGTCGCCGTCGGCGACCTGGTGCGCCCCGGCAGTTACCGGGCCGTGGACCGGCTGCGCCGCCTCGGTATCCGCCCGGTGCTGGCCACCGGCGACCGCAAGGCGCCCGCCGAGGCCGTCGCCGGCGCGCTCGGCATCGACGAGGTGCACGCCCGCTGCACTCCCGGGGAGAAGGCCGCCCTGGTACGGGAGTTGAAGGAGGAGGGCTACCGGGTCGCGGTGGTCGGCGACGGAGTGAACGACGCCGCCGCGCTCGCCGCCGCCGACCTGGGCATCGCCATGGGCAGCGGCACCGACGTGGCCATCGGCGCGGCCGACCTCACCCTCGCGCGCGGCGACATCGAGGCGCTCGTCGACGCGGTCCGGCTCGCCCGGCGCACGCTCGGCACGATCCGGGCCAACCTGGCGTGGGCGTTCGGCTACAACGTCGTCACCGTGCCGCTCGCCATGGTCGGTCTGCTCGATCCGATGTTCGCAGCCGCCGCGATGTCGTTGAGTTCCGTACTGGTGGTCGCCAACAGCCTGCGGCTGTGCAGCTGGCAGCCGTCTGTCGCCCGGGGCCGGAGCCACGGCGGGGCGCTGGGCGCGAAGGCCGGTGTCCGGTGAAGCGGGTCATGGGCCGCAGGCGGCTGTGGGAGGTCACGATCGCCGCCCTGGTGCCCGTCGCCGCGTGCAGTGTGGCGCTGGCGGGTCTGACCGCCTGGGCCGGCACGGGGCGGGCGGGCAGCCCGGCGCGTATCGAGGTCACCGAAGGGAAGGTGCTGCTGCCGTCCGCCGGAGTCCCGGAGACAGCGGCGTTCTTCCACATAGCCAACACGGGCGGCGCGGCCGACACACTGGTCAGGATCACGGCACGCGATGTCTCCGGCGAGGTGACACTCTCCCGGCACCGTATGCGGCAGGGGAACGCGGCCTACGGCTCCGAGGTCGACTCCGTCTCCGTCGCCGCGGGCGACACCCTCGCCATGTCCCCGAGCGGGCTGGACCTGACCGTGCCCGTGCCTTCGGGCGGGTGGCGGTCGGGTGACCTCGTGTCATTCACCCTGGAGTTCCGGCGCAGCGGACCGGTGGAGTCCCTGGCCGTGGTGGTGCGACCAGGAACCGTCTCCTTCCAGTAGTCGTCCGTCGCGGACTTGGAGTTCCCGCCAGGCGGATGTGAGCTGAGTCACCCCTGTTTCGGTGAGTCGGGGGGTGGGAGTCCGTACGTACCCCCTGACGACGTTCGGATGCCGGGTGCGAGGATGAACGGGCTATGACTGTCCGAGGGTTGTGCCGCGCGACGCGGGCCGGCGTGTTCGCCGCCGTCTGCGTCCTGCTCGCCGCCCTCGGCCACGCCACGATGTCGGGAACCTCCGTACCTTGGTGGGCCATGGCCGCAGGTGCGGCGGGGACCGGTGTGGCCGGCTGGCTGCTGGCCGGCCGGGAGCGCGGCCGGACACTGATCGTCGCGGTCGTGACCGCCGCGCAGGCGGTGCTTCACGAGACGTTCTCCCTGGCGCAGACGCTCGCGTCCGATCCGGCCGCTGTTCCTCCCGCCGGCGCCCCCACGGGCTCGCACTCGATGGACATGGGCTCGATGGGTCCCATGGACATGGGCTCGATGGGTCCCATGGACATGGGCTCGATGGGCATGGGCTCCATGAGCGGCATGGACATGGGCTCCATGAGCGGCATGGACATGGGGTCGGCTGCGCACACGGTGCACGGCATGAGCGGTTCCGGCCACATGCACGGCATGGCCGGCATGAGCGGTACGGCCTCGGTCGGTATGTTCGCCGCCCACCTCCTCGCCGCGGTCCTGTGCGGGCTGTGGCTCGCCCACGGCGAGCGAGCCGTCTTCCGTGTACTGCGGGCGGCGGCCGCCCGGCTGGTGGCGCCCCTGCGGTTGCTGCTGGCCCTGCCCGCACCGCTCAGCCGCCCGTCCGTGCGCGGACGCCGTGCTGCCGCGTGTCCGGCTCCCGTGCGGCTGCTGCTGTGCTCTTCCCTCACCTTCCGGGGGCCACCCGAGGGCGCCGCTGTCTGTTGAGACAGCCGGATCCACCGGGGCCCACCCCGCCGCCTCCCTTCCGCGGCGCCCTCGCGCGCGGCTCGACCGGCGGACTCCCCACCTCGGGGCACCCACGTGCTCCCTGACGGGCCCCGGGTATCGCCGTACCCCCGGGTACGGACGCCCTCCCTGTGCCGGTGAGCCATGCCCCTGTGCGGGCCGGCCCCGGACGACCCGAGAAGGACATCACGTGATGATCTCTGTCCTGCCCGCTCCCCGGACGGAACGCGCCCGCGCGGACGCGTCGGCGACCGCCTGGGCGCTGGCCGCCCGTGGTGGCGACCCCGACGCGGCCGACCACTTCGTCCGCGCCCTGCACGACGACGTACTGCGCTACGTCGCCCACCTCAGCGGCGATCCGCAGACCGCGCACGACCTGACCCAGGACACCTTCGCGCGGGCGCTCGCGAGCCTGCACCGTTACGAAGGCCGGGCCTCGGCCCGTACCTGGCTGCTGTCGATCGCGCGGCGCGCGGTCGCCGACAGCCTGCGCCGCGCCGCGGTCCGCCCGCGCATCGCGGACGCCGTCGACTGGCGGGTGGCCGTGGAACACGCCCAGCCGCGCGACCTGCCGGGCTTCGACGACGGGGTGGCCCTGCTGGACCTTCTGGAGACCCTGCCCGGGGAACGCCGGGAGGCGTTCGTGCTGACCCAGGTGGTCGGGCTGTCCTACGAAGAGGCGGCCGGTTTCGCCGGCTGCCCCGTCGGCACGGTCCGCTCCCGGGTGTCCCGCGCCCGTGCCACGCTGGAGCGGCTGGTCCAGGAAGCCGAGGAGGAGCCGAGCGCGTTGGTGGCCTGATTCCTGGCGCGGAAACACCGCGCCGGCTGTTCCCGGCGGCACGGTCCCCGCAACGGGGCCGTGCCGCCCGACGGCACGGCCGGACGACTACTTCGCCGTGGCAGTCGTCAGCAAGAGACTCCGTCGTCCGCCGGCCACACCGTCACCGTCGACAAGACCGTCGCCCTGCACACCTCCCGCGATCCCGCCATCAGCGACCCGTTGCGCGCGGCCGTCGACCGGGTCGCCGCCGCACCCGGCTCCGACGAACTGCTGGAGCGGCACCTGACGGCCTGGGACCAGCTCTGGCGCCGCGCCGAACTCGACGTCCCCGGAGAGGCGGGCGGCATCCTGCGCCCGCACCTCTTCCACATCCTGCAGACCCTCTCACCGCACACGGCCGACCTGGACGTGGGCGTGCCGGCCCGCGGACGGCACGGCGAGGCGTACCGCGGTCACGTCTTCTGGGACGAACTGTTCGTGCTGCCCTGTCTCAACCTGCACTTCCCGGAGGTCTCGCGGGCTCTGCTCACCTACCGCCACCGGCGGCCGGAGCAAGCCGCGCGGCGGCCCGTGCGGCCGGCTGGAGATCGCGGTGCCGTCGTCCGACCGTTCGCCCATCGACATACGTCTGCCGGACCGTGCGGTGCCCGTACAGCCGGGTGAGACGTGCCGGCTCGTGCTCACGGACTGAGCCGCGGCCGGGTACGACGGCGAACGGCGTCGGGCTCACGCCGGCCTGGGGCCCGACGCCGTGTCCGGCCGGGTGAGGCGCACGGCTAGGGCGTGTTGCGAAAGTCCCGTCGTTCGCCCGAAGGGCGGGCCGCGCGGCGTGCTCTCGGCGTGCCGGGCGAAAACCTCGTACTGGACGTACTTGGGCTTTCGCCCGGTGCGGCGAGAGGGCGTGCATGGCGTCGCGCGGCAGGCGGGACTTCCGCCACACGCCCTAACCGGTCACGGGCCGGTTGTGCCGACGTGTCCGGGCGCCGAACTCGGGTGGACGCTCGTAGCCGTGCCGTAGGGCGTCGGGCCGGGTGACTCGTGAACCGTCTGCCGCTCTTCGGGGCTGGCTCTCCCGGGGTATGTCGCCGGTGGAGACACAGTCCAGTGACATGGCTCGGTATCGATCCCCGTAAGTCCATGCCTGCCGCCACCACCGCCACCGCCCTCGAGCCAGAATTGAACCAGCAGGTCGGGACGGTGCGGTGCGGATCGAGGCGAATCTGACGGACTACCGGCGGCTGCTGGCCTGGGACAAGCGGTGGCCGCAGCGGAGATGGGCGGTGGAGAACGCCAACGGACTGGGCCGGTATCTCGCTCAGTGGCTCATCGTCCGCGGCGAGAGCGTCGTCGACGTGCCTGCCGCAGCGACCAGTCGGGTGCGCGCGGGCTCTCCCGCGGTGGACGGCGCAAGCACGACCAGACTGACGTCGCGGCCGCGGCCACCCACCGGTGTCCAGGTCAGTGATGAGGAGAGCGCCGCCCTGCCGATCACCCGACACCGCTTCCACGGCGACCGGAACTGCGGCCTCCACTCCCGGCATCCGCAGGACGCGACGGCGGCCGACAACACGTCAGGCCAGGTCACGGCAGACAGGCGGCCTACCCTCACGCAGCATTCGCTGCGGGCCCCTGAACCGACCGGCATGACGCGCCGACAACTCGGCGAACCCAACGACCGTGTTCCTGGAGGTCGTCAGCGGCAAGAAGGACGTGCCGGGTGCCGCGAAGGACGCGCCGAACAAGATGAACGACGCGTTCGGCTCCGCGGGCTGAGCGCCCCGGGAAGAGGGCCTTGCACCGGTGGCTGCGAGCGCACTGCGAGGAGATGCACTGTCTCGCCGATTACCACGCCCGCGTGGTGACCATCGACGGTGGTGTCGGCGCGGTCAATCTGGCGATCATCGACGACACTGCGGTCCTGTTGCTTCTGCCCGCGGACGGATCTCTCCAGACGCACGATGTGTGCATGAGCGCGGCCGCCGGCCAGACGGCGTCCGGGTCGGCGGTGGCCAGGGTGCGCAGTTCGGTTCTGTGCCGGGCGACGGCCGCGACCAGGGCGGAGTGGTCCGCGATGGACACGTCCTCGTGGCCGAGGGCGGCCTTCTGGACGTCGAGGAGCCCAGAGACGTCTATGCGCAGGGGCATCAGGCGGCCGCGGTCCCCTCACGGCGCCCGGATGCCAGGCACCTCGTCGGGAGACGTTTCGTCGAACTCGCCGCGCAGCCGCTCGGCCCACGTGGCCGCGCCGACGACGAACCGCTTGCGCTGCCTCTCGCGGACCCCGAGGTTGTGCAGGTACTGCTTGAGGCTCTTGCCCTCGGCCGCGGCCGAGGCCCGCGCCTTCCCCGAATGCCTCGACCGAACCGGCCTCTCAGGACGAGGGGCCGAACCAGGTGCGCAGTGCGGTTCGCAGCGGATCGGCATCGGCGGGCGAGCTTGAGGCGGTGGCCCAGGCGACGGCGCCGTCCGGGCGGACGAGAACGCCTGACAGGCCGTGCTCGTCGACCGTTGTGCCCTCGACGACTTCCAGCCGGTCCCGCCAGCCGGCGGCCGCGGTGAGCGCGGGGCTGTCGGCGGGTGCGAGAAGGACCGCCCGGCCTGCGCGGGTGAAGTCGCTGAGCCGAGCGGTGCGACGTCTGCCGTCGGTGGTGACGGTTATGCGGAGGTCGGGACAGTGACGGCCGTTCAGGGGGTGGGCATCCGCTGGGAGGTAAGGGAACGCGTAGCGCGTCGACAGCCCGGACAGCATCCGGCCGAAGTACTGGTTGACCTCCCTGATGTCCATGAGGTCGGAGACGATGTCGCGCAGCGCGTCGGTGTGCGGCCCCGGCCGCATCAGGGCTGACTGTGCGCGGGTGTTGTGCAGTACGGCGGCGGCGACGGGGTGTCGTTCGGCGGGGTAGCTGTCGAGGAGCCCTGCCGGTGCTTCGCCCCGCACGTGTGCGGCCAGTTTCCAGCCGAGATTGGCCGCGTCCAGCAGGCCGAGGCCGAGGCCCTGACCGCCGTTGGGGGAGTGGACATGTGCGGCGTCACCGGCCAGCAGGATCCGGCCTTGGCGGTAGGTGGCGGCCTGGCGGGCGTTGTCGGTGAACCGCAGCGCGTCGCTGAGCCGGGTGATGGTCACGTCGATACCGGTCACACGCCGCACGCTGGTCTGCAGCTCCTCGCGCGTGAGCGGCCCGTGGCGGTCCTCGGACCCGTCGGCGAAGTCGAAGGTGCCGATGACACCCGGGCCGTGCAGCAGCATGCCGGTCGGGGTCCGACCCGAGGGCGGAAGCCGCTCCGCCCCGTTGATCTCGACGCGGGCCTGACGGGCGGTCATCAGCGGGGGTGTGCCGGGAAAGCCGAATCCGCACAGTCCGCGGACGGTGCTGCGGCCGCCGTCGCAGCCCACCAGGCAGGCCGCCCGAACCTGCTGCTCGCCCGCCGGGGTGCGGACGGTCGCGGTGACGCCCTGGTCGTCCTGAACGATGGCGACCACCGTGTGTTCGCGGTACACGGGGACGTCGAGAGAGGCGGCGTACTCGGCGAGCACCGCCTCCAGGTCCGGCTGCCAGATCAAAGCGCCCCGGCGGTCGGGCTCCTCCTGCCACGAGGGTTCGATCTTGTGGATCCAGGCGAAGTGGCCCTTCGCGCTGCCGTGGTCCTTCGTCTTCTCGGCGCTCAGTTGAGGCTGGTGCGCGGCCAGTCGCTCGCCCAGCCCCCGCCGTTGCAGTGCCTCGAAGGCCAGTGGTCCCACGCCGCGAGCCTTGCGCCGGCCGGAGGGCGAGGCGAGTCGCTCCAGGACCATCGGTGCGGCGCCGGCCAAGCGCAGTTCGGCGGCGAGCAGCAGGCCGACCGGTCCGGCTCCGACCACGATCACATCGGTGCTCATCGAGCACATCTCCTTAACTTGTTAAGGGAAGGGGTGGCTCAGCGTGCCCTTAACTTGTTAAGGTGTCAAGGGTGAGAGGAGGCTGGCACATATGGCGATCGACAGGGAAGCCGCCGCCAGGACGGCCCTGCGACTGCTGGACGACCACGGTCTCGACAAGCTCACCGTGCGCCGGGTCGCGTCCGAACTCGGCGTCAAAGCACCGGCGCTGTACTGGCACTTCGACAGCAAACGAGCATTGCTGGACCAGATGACCGACGCCATGCTCACCTCCGCCCTGGCGGAACTGAGCCGCCCGGTGCCCTCGCAACCGTGGTGGCAGTGGCTGGAGCGGACCCTCGGCTCGCTACGGCGCAGCCTGCTCGTCCACCGTGACGGCGCCCGTGTCGCCATCGGCGCCGACGTCACCCGCGCCCGCACGCTGGGCACCCTCATCGAGCGCACCACCGAGGTCCTGCACGACGCCGGCTTCAGCCTCGGCGACGCCTCCCGTGCAGCAGGCGCCCTGGTGCACTTCGTCCTCGGCCGCACCGTCGAGGAACAGGCCCGGCCGGCCCCGGACACCGAACGTGCAACGGCCTGCGGTGACCAGTTCCCCTTCCCCACTCTCGCCCGAGCCCTGAGCGAACGCCACGCCTCCGGCAGCACCCCTGAGGACGACTTCCACTACAGCCTCGGCATCATGCTGGCCGGACTGCGCGCTCTCCACCGGCAACGGGGGGCGGGCCATCGTGCCGAGTCGCCGTCAGCCGGAGGAAAGACCCGGTGACAGGACGGCGCCGTGCTCGACCGCGCTCACGGTCGTAGCGGGGGATCCGGTGTGTCCGCAGCCTTCGCGAAGACTCAACTCACCCACTGTTTTTCGGGAGTTGGGTGCTGGTGGGTGCGCTGCCACGGTCGGAATGCGCCATGCGGCCGGGCTGGAGACGGCCGCGGCCGGCGGCGTCTTCGGTGCGCCGACGACGGGGCCGGTGCGGTGGTGGTCGGCCATCGAGTAGCCGACGACCTCGCAGGTGGCCAGGTCCAGCCGGCAGGCAGCAGCTCGCCGCTGAGCACCCCGGTCTGGGCACGATCACTGTCGACACCACCGACCCGGCGTCGATCACCGCCGTCCGCGACGAGCTCACCATCCGCTACCCGGCCCTCGACACCGTCATCACCATGGCCGGCATCATGGAGCCCGAGTACCTTCGCGACCCCGCGTCGCTGGACGTCGCCGAGCGCACCGTCGAGGTCAACCTGCTCGGCCCGATCCGGCTGATCAGCGCGTTCCTGCCCGGCTTGCTCGCCCAGCCCGCCGCGACCGTCATGACGGTCAGCTCCGGCCTGGCGTACGTGCCGCTGCCGGCCACGCCGACCTACAACGCCACCAAGGCCGCGATCCACTCCTACACCGAAAGCCTGCGCGTGCAGCTGTTCAAGAGCAACGTCCAGGTGATCGAGCTGGTCCCGCCGGCCACCCGGACCACGCTGATGAACCAGCAGAACTCCGACGTGGCCATGCCCCTTGAGGACTTCCTCGACGAGGTGATGGGCCTGCTGGAAGCCGACCCGGAGGCCGAGCAGATCCTGGTCGAGCGCGTCAAGTGGCAGCGCATTGTGGAAACGTCGTCCGGCGGGACCACCGGGCAGTAGCCCACTTCACACGCCTGATAAGGAGGCGGCAACGTGGGCCTGCTGGGCGCGAAGATGCCGCAAGGAGCCCTCGGACGCGGCCGGAAACGGACAGAACCTGGATGCTGCCGCGGACTTCGACGTAAACCCGCCCGTCCTGACCTGCCGCAAACTCCACTACCGTCACGCGCGTGCACCTGCGTGGCCAAGTGCTCCATCTGACCACAGGACAGGGAAAGTTATCGAGACGCAAGGTCAAGGTGGAGGGGCGGCGAAGGCCCGTAAGGTCCGTAAGGTCCGTCGTGATCCACGGGCGGCGGGTCCGCGGCCGTGCGGGAGCCCTTGCAGGACGCGCTCGGAGGCTCCCGCGTCGACCGGATAGTTGTCCTTGCCGCCCAGGTAGTAGTCGTGCATCCGGGCCGTGTGCGGCTGGATGTGTCGGTCTTCCTGTCGGGCCCGTCGGTGTCGAGGGCCATGGCAGCCTCGTCGCGCCAGGAGGTGGATGCCGGTGGTAACAAGGTGTCTGCCGTTGCGGGCGCGGGAGTTGGTCGGTCGTGCCAGGCTCCGGCACCATCCCGTAAGCGCGCGTCCCGTCAGCGGATCCCGCGAGCGCCGGTATAGCCTGGAAGGGTCAACTCCCGGACACAGAGAGCACGTTGTTGCTGCTCACGTGTATGGGGCGTCCGGTGAGCCGACGGCACGACGCACACCTCGTCACAGCAAGGACTGGAAATTGAAGATCGGTTTTGCGCTTCCGCAGTTCCACAAGCAGGCCTCCCACGTGCACGAGGTCGTGGACTTCGCTCGGCAGGTGGAGCAGGCGGGCGCGGACAGTTTGTGGGTCAGTGACCGCAATCTGGCCGCCGTGTCCCCGAAGATCGGCTACGGCGGTCAGGGCACGACGATCCCCTCCGAACTCAACGCCGCGGCCGATCCGTTCGTCCTGCTGGGTGCCGCGGCGGGTGTCACCGAACGCGTCGAACTGGGTACGCATGTACTGATCGCCCCGCTGTACCCGCCGGTGCAGCTCGCCCGGGCGCTGACGACCATCGATCTGATCAGTCGGGGGCGTCTTCTGCCGGGCTTCGGCATCGGATGGTCCCCCGAGGAGTACGAAGCGGCCGGGCTGGACTTCCACCGGCGAGGTGCGCGCATGGAAGAACTGCTCGATGCGCTGGAGAACATCTGGACGACCGATCCCGCCCAGTACGCAGGCGCGCACATCACCGTGCCGTCGCACCACTCTCCCCTCAAGCCGCACCGCCGGCCCAGGCCGCCGGTCTACCTGGGTGCGCTGTCCGAGCGTGCTCTGAGCAGGGTGGCCCGGCGTGCGGACGGTTGGCTGCCGCTGTGCGTGGTGCCCAGTTACGTGGACGTGGACGGCCTGCTGGCCCAACGAGAGCTGATTGACCGTCAGGCGCGGGAAGCGGGCCGGGACCCGTCGGAGATCGACACCGTACTGCGTGTCAACATCGACGCCGGGACACAGGTGTCGGCCGTCGCCGACACCATCAAGTCCGTGCGGGAGCGCACGGGTATCGACCACTTCGTCGTCGACTCGCTGTACGCCGTCGAGACGGTGAAGGGCTCGATCGAGCACGCCGCCGAAGTGGTGGCCCTGGTCGGCAAGGGCTGAATGCGGGCGGCGTACGGCCGCTCACGTCCGCTGCCCGTTCGGACTCGTTGCCGTTGCCGTCGACGGCAACGGCAACGGCAACGGCGGCCGGGCGATGTGTCTGTGGCTGGGGAGGACTTCATCAGTTCGGATGCGCTCGACGTCATGGCTGGACCGGACCCGCTGACGCTCGGCAAGGCGCACAGTGTGGCGCTGCCGCCCGCGCGTCACGAGCGGCTCGGCGACTTCCGGGTCCTGGTCCTCGACGAGCATCCGCACATCCCGACCGGATCAGCCGTGCGGGCGGCCGTGGAGCGCGTGGCCGACGCGCTCGTGGACGACGGCGCCCGCGTCGAACGGCACAGCCCGCTGCTGCCCGATCCGGCCGAAGCCGCGACGCCCTACACGCGGTTGCTGTTCTCGGGCTCCGTCGCGCGTTTCCCCGTCGAGTCCTACGACGAACTGCGGACCCGCGCCGCCCGGCTGAGCGCGGACGACCAGAGTCTCGATGCGGCGCGGCTGCGCGGGATGGTGTTCAGCCACCGCGACTGGATCGAGGCGAACAGCCGTCGCGAGCTCCACCGCCACGGCTGGCGGCAGCTCTTCGCCGACTTCGACGCCGTGGTGTGTCCCATCACGCCCACTCCCGCTTTCCCGCACGACCACAACCCCGATCCGCCGGAACGCCGGATCGACATCGACGGCGTCGGGCACCCGTACTTCGACCAGCACGTCTGGGCCGGTGTGGCCACCATGCCCGGTCTGCCCGCCACCGCCATCCCCGCGGGCCGGTCCCCCGAGGGGCTGCCGGTGGGAGTGCAGCTCATCGGCCCGATGTTCGAGGACCGCACCCCGCTGCGGCTGGCCGAACTGCTCGAGCAGAAGATCGGCGGCTTCCAGGCACCGAAGTAGGGCGTGCACCTGGGTGCCGGTCGGGGACGGTGCGGATCACGCGCCCAGGGCACCCCGCCCGTGCGGGGCCGGCGACGCCAGGGGGAGCGGGCCGTGCCCCCGGCCTGCCGCAGCCTTTCCCAGCTGATCCGCCGGCAGACGGATCCGCTGGACGAGCAGGGCGACATCGGCCGCCGCGGGGGGGCGTGGCACCGGTGCCCGGCCCATGGCCACTGCCTGGACGGGCTCAGGTGGAGGCGCGGGCGATGGTGCCCACGGTGAGCGTGGCCAGTATCTCCTGCAGGGCAGCGGGGAAGTCCGGCTTGAAAGCGGTGAGGGCGGGGTCGGCTTCGTAGGCGGCGAGCATGGCCGGGGAGGGCCGTGCGGGTGTCCACACGGCACCGTCGGTCATGATCATGGTTGCGATCAGCTGCGGTGCGCTGTCGCCCGGCTCAGGAAGGTGCCGGCGGGCCGGCGCCGCGATGCCGGCGACGTTGGCCACGGCCGCGCGCGGGCGGCTACCTGCGGGGAGACGTTGTGTTCCAGTGCGCCCGCCTGAGTGCTCAGCAGGTCACACTGGACCCGACGTCGGGCGAGGGAGCCCGCGATGACGGCGGCGAACTGCTCGGCGTGCCGGCTCACCGAAGGGTCATGGGTAACGCGCGTCGGGACTCCGAGGGGCCCAGGCATGGTTGCCGCAGAATCGCACCCGGGACGTCGCGGCCTCGCCTTCGCGGCGTTACGGGGGCATCACCGGTGCGCGGGCGCGTGGTGCTGATCGCCGGCATTCGGCCCGGTGTACGACGAGGGCGGGGCGGACAGGGGCACCACCCGGGCGCGCGGCAGCCGGAGCGCGTCCCCGGTCCCGAGTTCGGTCAACGGTTCGATCGTCACGCCGGCCCGCCCTCCCGGCACTGCCGCGGTAAAGGCGTACACCTTGCCTGCGGCGGACGGAGAACCCGCGGCAGGTCGCGATGATCATCGTAGAAGCTCCGCCGCAGTGAATCCGGAGTGCATCCGGTACGTACTGCGGCAGTGTGGCCCGACCGATGATTTTTCCGCGCCGTGCTGGTCTGTACGCCGAATACCGACTCACGGGAGGCTGACGCCATGCGGAAACTGGCCTTTGCCATGAACATGAGCCTGGACGGCTACACCGCCGCGCCCGGCGACGACCTCGGCTGGAGCGTGCCGAGCGACGAGCTGTTCCAGTGGTGGTCCGACCGGGTGGCCGCGACGGGCCTGGCGCTGTACGGGCGCAAGCTGTGGGAGGCGATGAGCTCCCACTGGCCGACCGCCGACGAGCAGCCGGGTGCCACACCGGCGGCGATCGAGTACGCCCGCCGCTGGCGGGACATGCCGAAGGCGGTGTTCTCCTCCACGACCAGCACGGTCGACTGGAACACCCGTCTGGTCACCGGCGACGCGGTCACCGAGATCACCAGGCTCAAGGCCGACGACGGCGGCCCCATGGACATCGGCGGTGCCACACTCGCCGCGGCGGCCATGCGGGCCGGGCTGATCGACGAGTATGTGCTCGTCACCCATCCGGTCCTGGTAGGCGGCGGCACGCCGTTCTTCACGGCCCTGGACGACTGGGTGAACCTGACCCTGGTGGAGACCCGTACGTTTCCCGAGGGCCTGGTCCTGACCAGGTACGAAACCAAGCGCTGAGCGCTCGACGTCGGATCGGCGCGGGCTTCGGACGCCCAGGGATCTCGCGGCGCTGTGTTCCGAGGCGATCGTGATACCCCTGCCGGATCACAGGCCGTGTAGGCAAGGGATCCCCAACCGGGCACTGGTCAGCCCGTGTTGAGCGGGGGTCTGCCGGTCATGGCGAGTTTCACCTCGCCGTAGGGCCGGACGTGGGACCAGGACAACGGGGCAGGCCGCGCCGGTCCGCGGGCGTGAGGAGGTCCGCCCACTCCGGTTCGCCGAGGAGGTCACCGGCCTCGATCGCGACCGGGAGCCGGTTCTCGCCGGGCTGCAGCGGGCAGGTCGCGAAGTCGGTGAACAGCACCACAAGGCTGCCCGGTGTGTGCCCGTCGAACGCGGTCAGACCCCGTGACCGCCCACGACTTCAGTGACGGCGAACGGCACACGACTTAGCATGTAATGCATGAATGAGATGAGGAGTCCTTACTCGCTGTGTGCGGATGTGCCTTCCGTCGAGGTGTTCCGCCGTCTGCGCGTCGACGCCGGGCTCTCCGACAAAGCTCCCGAAGCGGTCGCGCTCGCCTTGCCCAACGCGTGGTACGGCGTGGTTCTCTATCACGAGAATGAGCCCATAGGCATGGGGCGGATCATCGGTGACGGCGGCACGGCGTTCCAGGTGGTGGACATGTGCGTGCATCCCGCGCATCAGGGACGAGGGCTCGGAAAGCGCATCATGGCCGCACTCATCGAGGAGCTGGAACGCCGCGCGCCCGCCACCGCGTACGTCTCGCTGATCGCGGACGGACCCGCGCGCTTCCTGTACGAGAAATTCGGCTTCGCCGACACCGCTGCGCACGGTTCGATCGGCATGTATCTCGATCGATGAGTGGGAGTCGCGACTGGACTCGCTCCGGGGTCGTCGCGACGCTCCGGTGGCAGGTCCATCTCTACGACGCGAACGGCACCAGAGCCTCCGGGGCGGCCGCCGCCCCGGCCGGATGCCGCCACAGTCCGTCCCGCGCGAGCCGCGGCAGCACCCCCTCTCCGAACCAGTACGCCTCCTCCAGATGCGGGTAGCCGGACAGTACGAACTCCTCGATCCCCAGAGCCGCGTACTCCTTGATCCGCTCTGCGACCTCTTCGTGGGAGCCGACCAGGGCCGTGCCCGCGCCGCCACGGACGAGCCCGATCCCCGCCCACAGGTTGGGGTGGATCTCCAGTGCGTCCCGTCGGCCCGCGTGCAGTGCCAGCATGCGCCGCTGTCCCTCGGACTCGCTTCGCGCGAGTCCCTCCTGGACGGCCTTGACCGTCTGCGGATCGAACCCGGCGAGGAGCCGCCGTGCCTCGGCCCACGCCTCCTCGGCGGTGTCCCGGGTGATGACGTGCAGCCGGATCCCGAAGCGCAGGGTCCGTCCCGACTCGGCCGCCAGGCCCCTGATCCACGCGATCTTCTCCGCGACCTGGGCCGGCGGTTCGCCCCAGGTGAGATACACGTCCACGTGCTGAGCCGCGACCTCGCCGGCGATCGGCGAGGAGCCTCCGAAGTACACCTCGGGAACGGGATCCGGCACTCGGGCCAGCCTGGCGGCCTCGACCCGGAGGTGCTCACCTCGGAGATCGACGCTCTTCCCCTCCCACAACGCGCGCACGATCTCCAGGAACTCACCGGTGCGGCGGTAGCGGGCGTCCTTGTCGAGGAAGTCACCGTAGGCGCGCTGCTCATGGCTCTCGCCACCCGTCACCACGTTCAGCAGCAGCCGTCCGCCGCTCTGCCGCTGGAACGTGGACGCCATCTGCGCGGCGAGCGTGGGTGAGACGAAGCCGGGCCGGAACGCCACCAGGAACTTCAGCCGCTCGGTGTTCTGGCTGACCATCGCGGTCGTCAGCCAGGCGTCCTCGCACCAGGCGCCGGTGGGAGTGAGCGCCCCCACGAAGCCGACGTCTTCGGCTGCCCTGGCGATCTGGCTCAGGTAAGCGACCGTCGGTGGCCGCTCCCGGCCCAGGGCCGTCGCAGGGGTGCCGTGGCCGCCTCCGACGACATGGCGGCTGTCGCCGTTGGTGGGCAGGAACCAGTGGAAGGTGAGGGACACAGGATTTCTCCGATCGCGAGGCCGTCAGAGCAGGCCGTGACGGGGCGGCAGGGTGCCGCTGAGCACGTACCGGCCGATGTGCTGGATCTTCCAGCGGGTCGGGTCGTGCAGGGTGTGGGTACGGGCGTCCCGCCAATGACGGTGCAGATTCAGGGAGTTGAGCGCGGACCGGGTGCCGCAGACCTCGAACAGTGCGCCGGCGACGGACACGGCGGCCTCGGACGCCCGCACCTTCGCCGCGGCCACCGCGATGGAGGCCTCGGCGGCCGACTCGTCGGTGAGATGATCACGAGCCGCGTCCACCGCCCGCGCGGCTTCGCGCAACAACGCCACCGAGGCACGCTCCTGCAGGGCGAGTTCACCGAATCGCTGGATCAGCAGCGGGTCTTCGGCGGCGGTGTCCAGCCCGCTCTCGAACCAGGGCCGGGACTTGGTCCGCACGAACTCCGCCGCCTCGGCCAGCGCCCCCCGGGTGACGCCCACGTCGATGGCGGCATGCAGCAGCTGTGCCACCGCTCCGTGCAGTTGGGGTCCTTGGAACGTCAGGTGGTGCGGCAGGACCCGGTCGGCGGGGACGGCGACGCCGTCCAGGCGTACGGTGCCGCTCGCGGTCGTCCGCTGGCCCATGCCGTCCCAGTCGTCGGCCACCGTGAGACCGTCGGCGTCCCGGGGGACGAAGGCGACTCGCGGGCGGTCGTCCTCGGCCAGGGCGAGGACGGGGATCCAGTGGGCGAACAGTGCGCCGGTGCAGTAGTGCTTGACTCCGGTGAGCAGATACGAGCCGTCGGGCCGGGGTGTCAGGCGGGTGCGGATCTCCTGCACGTGCCGGGTGCCCGCCTCGGACTGGGCGTTGCCGAAGCGGCGCCCGGCAAGCAGCTCGGCGAAGAAGAACTTCTGCTGCTCCTCAGTGCCCTGTCTGCGGATGACATTGGCGTATACGAAGTGGCTCTGCGGAATCTGCGCGAGGCTGCTGTCGGCCGAACCGAGCAGCCGGAAGATCTCCGCGAGCGTCAGTGAACTGACGTCGGCGCCGCCGTGCTGCGCGGGGACGGTCACGCCGAGCAGGCCGGACGCCGACATCCGGTCCAGCTCGCTGGTGGGAAGTGTGCGTGCCGTATCGCGTTGCGCGGCCCCGGTGCGGAACTCGTCGGCGAGGGCCGTGGCAACGGCGAGGGCCTCGGCATCATCGGCGATGACGTGGGCGCTCATCGGGGTCAGCCCGCCGCGGCCAGGACGGGCCGGCGGTACCCGAGCGCGGCCGAGAACTGGTCGACGATCGGACGCAGGGCCTCGGCGACGGCCGGTGCGAGGGCGAGCGTGCCGTCGTCGCGCACCGAGATGTCCTTGTCGAGGGTGAACCAGCCCTGCACGATGTGGGCGGCGCCCATCGAGGACAGGACCGGGCGGAGCGCGTAGTCGATGGCGAGCACGTGGGCGACGGAGCCACCGGTGGCGAGCGGCAGGACGGTCTTCCCGGCGAGCGCGTACTGCGGGAGCAGGTCGAGCAGCGCCTTGAGGACACCGGAGTACGAGGCCTTGTAGACCGGGGTGGCGACGACGAGGCCGTCGGCGCGGGCCAGCAGTTCGCCGATCTCCACGATCGCGGGGTGGTGCGGATCCGCGCCCAGCAGTGCCTCGGCGGGGACGGTGCGGACGTCGAGGGGGATGACCTCGTGTCCCTGGGCGGTCAGCCGCCGGTCCAGATGGCGCAGCAGGCGGCCGGTGCGGGAGACGGCGGAGGGGCTGCCGGAGACGGAAAGGACGGTGGCCATGAGGCTGCCTCTTTCTGGGAGCCCGGGCGCCCGTGCGGGACGGGCGCCCGGAAGGGGACGGTCAGGAGTACCAGGTGGGTTCGGGCAGCTCGCTCTCCAGAACCCAGCGACCGACCTCGCGGCGCTTGTAGGCGACGGGATCGTGCAGGGTGTGGGTGCGCACGTTGCGCCAGAAGCGGTCCAGGCCCTCGTCGGTTGCGGTGGCGCGGGCGCCGGTGACCTCGAAGATCCGGTTGCCGATCTCCAGGGCGACATCGGTGGCGCGGGCTTTGACCGCGGCGACCCGGACCTCGAAGGCGCCGCGGGCCTCGGGGGTGACGGCGTCCGGGTCGTCGTGCAGCCGCTGTCCTTCGGCGGCGACCGCGTCCGCGAGGGCCTCCGCCGCCCAGAGCTTGGCGGTCAGGTCGCCGTAGATGTCGATGACATACGGTTCGTCGGTCGCGCGGTCGTACCCGCCATGCAGCCAGGAGCGGGACTTGGTGCGCGTGTAGGTGGCGGCGGTTTCCAGGGCGCCGGCCGCGACACCGAGGTAGAAGTTCACGAACACGAGCTGGATCGTGGGGACGTTGAGGGTGTTGTAGACGCGCGGCTGGAACTTCTTGTCGACGTATCCGGCCGCCGAGGACCAGGGGGTGCGGACGCCGTCGAGGGTGACGCCGCCGCTCTCGGTGAGCCGCTGGCCGATGTTGTCCCAGTCGTCGTGGAAGGTCAAGCCCGCGCTGTCGGACGGGACGATCGCGAAGACGTGCTGGTCGGTGCCCTCGAAGACGCCTTCGAGGACGGTGACGTCGGAGACCTTGCTGCCGGTGGAGAAGGTCTTGCGGCCGGTGAAGACCAGGTCGTCGCCGTCCTCGGTGACGACGACGTCATGGTCGCGCGGGTTGACGGCGCCGCCGAAGAACCACTGGTTGCGGGCGGCTTCGGCCTCGACGTGTTCCCACTGCTCGCGGGTTGCGACGAGGCGGGCGGCCCAGTTCCACAGGTAGTGGTAGCCGAGGAGCTGGCCGATGGAGCCGTCGGCCTTGGCGACCTCGCGCACCACCCGGTAGGCGGTGGTCCAGTCCTGACCGGCGCCGCCGTGCTCGACGGGCCCGAGCAGGGTGACCAGGCCGGAGTCCTTGAGGAGCTGGATCTCCGCGTGGGGAGTGGCGCCGGCCCGGTCGCGGGCGGCGGCGTCGGTGGCGAGGACGGCGGAGACCTCGGCGGCGCGGGCGATCCACTCCTCGGCGGTCGCGGGGGCGGGCCGGGTGTGCCAGTCGGTGGGTGTGGCGGTGCTCATGGTGTTACCTCTTTCGCGGTGCGGTGCGGTGTGTCAGGTGAGAGCGGACTCGGCGGGCTGCCGCGGGAGTTGGGCTTCCAACTCGCGCACGAGGGGGAGTACGCGCTTGCCGAAGTACTCGACCTCCTCGTGGTAGTGCAGGAACCCGAGCAGGAGGAGGTCGACGCCGAGTCGCTTGTAGGCGACGATGCGTTCCGCGATCTGTTCGGGGCTGCCGATCAGCCCGGTGCGGAAGCCGTCGTTGTACTGCACGAGGTCCTCGAAGGTGGAGTCCTGCCACATTCCCTTGCCGTCGGAGGTGGACCGGCCGGCCTGTTTCACGGCGGTGCTGAAGCCTTCGACAGCCGCCGTGTCTGCCTTGGCGACGATCTCGCGGAGGGTGTCGCGGGCCTCGGCCTCGGTGTCCCGGGCGATGAGGAAGCCGTTCAGCCCGAACTTCGGCGGGGTACGGCCGACCTCGATCGCGGACCTGCGGACGTCGTTGATCTGCTCGGTCACCCCGTCGTGATCCGTGCCGTTGGAGAAGTACCAGTCGGAGACCCGGCCCGCCATGGCGCGGGCGGCCGAGGAGTTGCCGCCCTGGAAGATTTCCGGGTGCGGTCGCCCGGGGCTGGTCAACGGCTTGGGCTTGAGGGAGAAGTCACGCAACCGGTAGAAGTCGCCGGTAAGTTCGGTGTGGTCCTCGGTCCAGATCTGGCGCAGGGCGCGGATGAACTCCTCGGAGCGCCGGTAGCGTTCGTCGTGCTCCAGCCAGGGCTCGCCGAGTGCGGTGAACTCGCCCTTGAACCAGCCGGAGACCACGTTCACGGCGAAGCGGCCGTCCGACAGGTGGTCGGCGGTGGCACCGAGCTTGGCGAGGACCCCGGGGTGCCACAGGCCGGGGTGGACGGCGGCGATGACTTTGAGACGCTGGGTGGCGAGCAGCAGAGCGAGGCTGAAGCTGGTCGACTCGTGCTGGAACTCGGCGCCGTAACTGGCCATGTAGCGGACCTGGCTGAGCGCGTATTCGAAGCCGTTGTTCTCGGCGAGGACGGCGAGTTCACGGTTGTATTCGTACCCCCAGTCGGTACGTTGTTCGATCGTGCTGGTGACGAGCCCACCACTGACGTTGGGGACCCAGTAGGCGAATTTCACGGGCGCTGCGGACATCGCGGAACTCCTGGTGCGGAATTGTTTTCGGGCACACCGAAATCGACGGTCGTGCACCTGAAAACGAATGAGCCATGAACGGGCGTGGCGACGCCGCAGGGGACGCGCGGGCAGGCCCGGTTCAGGCGGTGAGGGGTGTGATCTGCGGCGGAGTGGTCAGGCCGCGGCGCGACAGGAGGCGCTGGAGACACGTGCGAGGTCGACGTGGCGTCGCCGCGTGAGGTCCAGTCGCTTCTTCATGCCGTTGATAGTCGCAGCAGTCGTCGAGCACCGTCAAGGAAAACCCGACCGTTCTCGTATCGCGGACCATTGAATTTCACGAACGTGTGACAGGGAAAGCCTTGAACACCTCTCGAATCCGACGCATTCTTCCGGCATGCGAACCGAACAGCTGGAATACATCACGGCCGTCACCCGGCTCGGCTCGCTGCGCCGGGCGGCCGACGAACTACGCCTGTCGCAACCCGCGCTGAGCGAGACGGTGCGCAACCTGGAGCGGGAACTGGGCGTCGACCTGCTGGAGCGCAAACGCACCGGGGCGACGATGAGCACGGTGGGGCAGGAGCTGATGCCGCACATCGTCAGCGTGCTCGAGGCCGTGGACAGGCTGCGGGTGGCGGCGGGGGAGCAGCACCGCTTGAGCCGGATGGTGCGCGTCGGCACGGTGAACGCCGCGACGGTCCCGCTGCTCATCCCCGTCCTGCGGGAGTTCCGGGCCACTCATCCGCTCACCCACGTCGAAGTGGTCGGGGCCCGGCAGACGGAGATCCAACGCGGGCTCGCCGAGGGCGGTTTCGATCTGGGCCTGGTCAACCATCTCGACGGCGACGACCTGCCCGCCGGCTTCGAAGCCACCGAGCTCCTGCGCGGGCGGCCGGTGGTGTGCGTACGGCCGGACAGTCCACTGGCGGCCCTCTACGAGGTCTGCGTGGACGACCTTCTCACCGAGCCGCTGATCGCGATGCGCACCGGCTACGTGATGCACCGCTACGTGCATCGCCTCCTGGCGGGCCGCACTCCGGCGTTCTCGTACTCGACGGACGGCGCGGAAATGGGCAAGCTGATGGTCGCGGAAGGGCTCGGGGCGACGGTGCTGCCCGACTTCAGCGTGCTCGGCGACCCGCTCGAACGCAGTGGCCGGATCGTGTGCCGCCCCTTGACCGACGACTCCGCCCGGGTGCTGCTGATGCTGCAACGCCGGCGGGCGGAGTCCGTGTCACAGGCGGCCGGCGAACTGCACGAGACGTTCGTGCGTCGAGCCCGGGAACTCATGGACCGCCGCCAGGAAGGTGCCACCGGCCGGCTCTCCACGCCGTGAGCCGGTGCCAGCCCTGCCGGTGCGTCCACGGCCTCACCAGCATTCGGTGCGGAGAGGACGCGTCCGGGGTCGGGCGCGTACGGGGTAGGACGCGTACGGGGTCGGGCTTCCGGAGAAGGAGGCCGCTCGTGGTCGCCGAGATCTTGTCGTGGGGCGTACCGGCCGACCGGGCCGCCAAAATCGTGGCCGTCTACACCGACGAGCCCGGCGCGGACCCCGGTGACGTACGCGTACAGCGGGGCCCAGGTCCAGATGCGGCTCACGCCCAAGCTCGTGGTGCTGCTGCGCCGCAAGGAGCCCGGCTTCGCCAGCGTCACTGCCGACATGGCTGAGGGCATCACCGACGCCCTGCGCCACCTCCAGGCACTCGGCCACCGGCGGATCGCGTATGCCGGCGGGCCGCGCAGTACCTGGATGGCCCAGGAGCGCGCGGCGGGCATCGACGAGACGGCCGCCGCCAACGACGTCGAGATCGTCCATGTCGGCAGCGTCGCCCCGCACTTCGACGGGGGCATCACCGGCGCCGCCGACGTGGTGCTGGCTTCCGGCGCCACTGCAGTGGTGGCCTTCAACGACATCGTCGCCTTCGGCCTCATAAGCCGGTTCACCGCGCGGGGCGTCCGAGTCACGGACGAGATGAGCGTGACCGGCTGCGACGACATCGCCCTCGCGGGCATGGCGGCCCCGCTCCTGACCACCGTGCACGTCCCCAAGGCGCACGCGGCCCGCGCCGCTGTCGACCTGCTCTTCAGGGGCCTGGGCACACCGGCGGGGGAGGAACACCCCGAGCCGGTGCAGCGGGTCCTACCGACCCATCTCGTGGTGCGCGGGTCCACGGGCCCGGTCGAACGCGAGTAGCGGGAACCCGGCCGAGCCCGGCCGGACCGCGTCCGAACCGGGATCGGCGCAGATCCGGACCACGTTCCGGCACTTCGCCTGTCGAATTCCCTGGACATCGCCGCCATGGCGGGCAGCCGGCACATGACACCGAAGTCGAGGCACCTGCCGAGAGGTCGTGCTTGCAGAAGACGACGAAATCCGCACGTTACCTGCGCGAAATGCAGGTAGCGTGCAGTATTTTCCGCACGATTGGGGCTATTGACTGCACGCTTACGTGCAGCGGAGGATCCTGCCATTGCGGAGGTCCACGGGTCGGTCCTCGACCGCCACCCGAACTCCGAGAAACCGATGGACACCCTCCGCGCACCGCGGGTCCGCTCAAGCACGACACAGTCGCGTGCTGAAGGGTGGGTTCCGCCGCGAGCACATCAAGGACGGTCACGCATGCAAACCAACCCGGACGCCCCGCAGGGCGCACCCACCTCCCTAACCGCTGCTTCCTCGGAGTCCAGCCCGGACACGGGACGAATGACCTGGTACGTCTACCTGGCCATCGCCGTCAGTACCCTCGGCGGCCTGATCTTCGGCTACGACACGGGCGTGGCCGGAGGCGCGGCGGGTTTCGTGGCCGACGACTACGGCCTGTCGAGCTTCATGGAGGGCGTCGTCGTCAGCACCTCCCTGTTCGGAGGCGCCGTCGGCGCCATGTCCGGCGGTCCGCTCGGTGACCGCTACGGCCGCCGGCCGACCCTGCTGCTGTCCGGCGTACTGTTCACCGTCGGGGCGTTGCTGTCAGCAGCCGCCCCCGGCCTGACGGTACTGCTGCTCGCCCGCGTACTGCTGGGGGCAGGGGTGGGCGCGGCGTCGGTACTGGTCCCCGTCTACATCGCCGAACTCGCACCGGCACGCCTGCGGGGTGCGCTCGTGGCCGGTTACCAGTTGCTGACCACGCTGGGCATCGTGCTCGCCTACGGCGTCAACGCCCTGTTCGCCGACAGTCAGGCATGGCGCTGGTCGCTGGGGCTCGCGGCCGTACCCGGCCTGCTGCTGGCCGCCGGCGTGCTCCTGGTGCCCGAGTCGCCGCGCTGGCTGGTCGCCCGCGGCCGTTCGGACACCGCACGAAGCCTGCTGCGAAGGGTCCGGGGCCAGGACGACGTGGAGGCCGAGCTGCGGGAGATCGAGCTCGTACACGCGCAGGAGGCCCGCACGAGCGGCGGCTGGCGTGAGCTGAACACGCCCTGGGTGCGTCCGATGGTGCTGGTCGGCGTGCTGGTCGCGTTCTTCGCCAACGGCTGCGGCATCAACCTGGTCATCTACTTCGCCCCGCAGATTCTCCAGTCCGCCGGGATGGGCTCCAGCTCCTCGCTGCTGGCCACCGTCGGCCTCGGTGTCGTCAACGTGTTGTTCACGGTGGTGGGTATGGCCCTGGTGGACCGGGTCGGGCGCAAGCCGCTGCTGCTGGCGGGCGCCGTCGGCATGACGCTCACCCTCGCCGCCCTCGCCGTGGTGATGTCCGTCCCCGACCTGCCCGGCGCCAACTGGCTGTCGTTCACCTTCCTGAGCCTGTACATCGTGATGTACGCGGTGAGTCCCGGCCTGGTCGCCTACGTCGTCATCTCGGAGATCTTTCCGCTGCATGTACGGGCCAAGGCGACCGGCGTGGCCACCTTCGTCATCTTCGCCACCAACCTGGTGATCGGCCTGACCTCGCTGCCCATGCTCGACGGCCTGGGCACGCCAACCACCTTCTGGCTGTTCACCGCTGTCTGCGTGCTCTTCGTACTGTTCTGCCTGCGCATGCCGGAGACCAAGGGCCGGACGCTGGAGCAGCTGGAAGAACGATTCCGGGCCGCCGCCGCTGCTCGCGGCGCGTAAGTCGGCGGTGGTGCACGGTGGCGTGCACCACCGTGCGCACGCCCCGTAGGGTTGTCGGCCGACCGACAAGTCGCAGGAGGTTGCCCCGTGTCCGAGTCCTCTGCCGAGCGCCGGCGGTTCATGCTGGAGCGCGTCCGGGCCCGCGGGTACGCCGGAGCCCAGGAGCTGGCGCGCGAGTTCTGCGTCGACGGATCGACCGTCCGCCGTGACCTCGCCCAGTTGGAGCGGGCGGGGCTGGTGCGCCGCACCCGGGGCGGGGTACTGCCGGCCGACCCGGCCGAGGCCGTGGACACGCCGTACGACGTGCGACGCAACCAGCGAGCCGGGGCGAAGCGGGCGCTGGGCGAGGCAGCCGCCGAACTGGTCGAGGACGGCCAGTCGGTGATCATCGACAACGGTTCCACCATGTACCAGGTCGCCGCCGCGCTGCGGCAGCGACAGAACCTCACGGTGATCACCAACGACCTGATGGTCGCTCTGTGCCTCTCCGGACACCCGGGTGCTCAACTGCACATGACCGGCGGAGTCATGCTGGACACCGTCTACACCCTGGTCGGCCCGGGCGCCGTGGCCTCGCTGCGCGGACTGCACGTCGACTGGGCGTTCCTCGGGGCCGAGGGCGTGCACCCGAAGGCCGGGATCACCAACGTCAACGTGGTCGAGATCGCCGTCAAACAGGCGATGATCGAGGCGGCGGAGCGGGTCGCGATCGTGGCCGACAGCTCCAAGCTGGGCCGCAGGTCGCTCGCCCCGGTGTGCGACCTGAACGCCGTCTCCGCACTGATCACCGACGACGAGCTGCCCACGGACCAGCGAGCCGCGTACGGGCCCAACCTGCGCTGCGTCACTGTCGAGGACAGCCAGCCGTAACGCCACCCGACACCCGCACACCGTATTCCGCCGGCTCACCTCCGCATCGCACTCCGTGCGGAATTCTTTGCACGCTTTCGCTTATTGACTGCACGCTTTCGTGCGTGATGGGCTGATGGCCCCCCTGGTCACCCCTTTTACCAGCGCACATGCGTACGGAAGGACCCCTGATGACCAAGCCTGTCTCCACCGTCGGCTATCTCGCCGACATCGACGCGCAGCCCGACGCCCTGCTCCGGCAGGCGGACGGCACCCTGCCCGCGGCTCTCGCCGGGATCGACCTGACCGGGTACGACCGCATCGTCCTCACCGGCATGGGCTCGTCCCTCTACTCGTTCGTGCCGGTCGAACGCGCCCTCGCGGCCGGTGGGCTGCCCGTCTGGCGCATCGACTCCGGGCAGCTCCTCGACACCCCCGAGCGCATCACCGCGAACACGCTGCTGTGGGCCACCTCCCAGTCCGGCCGCAGCGGTGAGCTGCTCGCCCTGCTGGAGCGCCTCGAGGGCGTGAGCCGGCCCCGCACCGTCCTGGCGACCACGGACGACCCGACCAGCCCGCTGGCGCGCGCCGCCGACGTACTGATCGAACTGCACAGCGGCCCCGAGGCCACCGTCAGCACCAAGAGTTACGTCAACACCCTCGCCGCACACCGCCGGGTCCTGGCCGCACTGCACAGCGGCGAGAAGGACGAGGAGGCGACCGCCGGACTGCGCCGTACCGCCGGGGAACTGCGCGCCCTGCTCGGCGACCCACCGCTGCCCACCGGCCTCGCCGAGCAAGCCCTGACCGCTGCGCACCCCCGTTTCGCCTATGTCGGGACCGGCCCCGACGCGGCCACCGCACTGACCGGCGCACTGATCACCAAGGAGGCCAGCCGGGTGGCGGCCGAGGGATATGTGGGCGGTGCCTTCCGGCACGGTCCGCTGGAGCTCGCGGGGCCGGGCCTGACCGTGCTGCTCTTCGGCACCGGTGACGAGCGCGACGCGACACTGTCCGCGCTCGCCCGGGACCTGACCGCCAGCGGTTCGGCCGTGGTGACGGTGGGCCCCCGCGCCTACCCGGGCACCGAGCACTTCGCCACCCCGGCCGGGGGCGACGCCTTCGAACGGCTGGTGTTCGGCATGGCGCACGTCCAGCAGCTCACCGTGGCGCTCGCGCGCGCCGCCGGGCACACCCCGGGCGAGTTCCGCTTCGGCCGCAAGATCACGGACACGCTGTGAGCGGGCGGCACACGGCCCCTGTCGTGGGCCTCGACCTCGGTGGCACCGGGATCAGGGCCGTCGCCTGGCAGGACGGCCGGATCACCGCCTCCGCCGAGGCTCTCAGCACTGAACTCGGCGCCGGACCGGTCCACAACCGCATCGAGGGACTGGCACGGCTCGTCACCGGCCTGCTGCCGCCCGGCACGGTGCCGGCCGCCGTGGGGGTCGGCGCGAGCGGACCGGTGGACAACGCCGCCGGAATCATCCACAACCAGGACACCCTGCCCTGGTTCTCGGACTTCCCGCTGGTCGACGCTCTGCGCAAGCGCCTGGGCGTACCGGTTCTGATCGACAACGACGCCGTGAGCGCCGCTCTCGGCGAACACGCGGCCGGAGCCGGGCGCAGCTGCGACCGCATGCTCATGATCACGCTAGGCACCGGCATCGGCGCCGCCATGCTGGTCGACGGGCGTCCGGTACGCGGTCTGGACGGCGCCCATCCCGAAGGCGGCCACCTTCCGGTGGGCTCCGATCCCACCGTCTGCTACTGCGGCCTGACCGGCTGCTGGGAGCAGGCCGCCTCACGCAGCGCTCTGCAACGTATGCTCCGTGCCCGGCTCGGCGAGGACCACCCGGCCCGCGAGACATTGCGGCACGGCAGCGAGGCAGCCTCCGGCGACCCCGGGGTGCGCCGCATCTTCACCGAGTACGGCGCTCTCGTCGGCCGCGGCCTGGCCGCCCTTCACGCCGTCTACCAGCCGAGAGTGACTGTCATCGGGGGCAGCGCGGCGTCCTGTCTGCCCTTGTTCGCCGACGGCCTGAACCAGTCGCTGACACGCTCGGCGGCGTACACGGTCCCCACCGAGATCCGCCCCGCGGAGCTGGCCGACAGCGCCGGCGCAGTGGGCGCCGCCGTCCTGGCCCTCGATCACTCCACCGCATGATCCCGAGCTGCCGGCGGCCCCCTTTTGATCAGGGCTGATCACCACGGTCCAGCTGAGGCCCTGACCGACCGGCTCGGGTCCGGCACACCCCGGAGGGGAGGAACTCGTGGAAGGGAAGGCATGCCCGGCCGCGAAGAAGCGCTGCCGTCCCGGCCGGTCTCGGGCGCGCGTGACGTTGTGGACCGCCGTGCGCAGGTTGCCCTCCTCGCAGGGCAGCGGAGGCAGAGCGGACGCGTTGGCCGGGTGCGGCGAGTCGAAGAGCAGGGCGGTGAAGCGGGCCCGCAGCGAGGGTGTGGTGCCGGGCAGCGCGAGTCCGGCGACAGCCCGGCCACGTCCATGTCATCGGGGGCGGCTCTGATGAGGCTCTTTGAAACTGGCTCTGTCCGCAGTTCCGTGAACAGCGCACTGGTCAGTGGGTTGTGTCCCTCGCCCTGTCAGTAGGCTCGCGTTGTGACGGATCACGGCATTGAGTTCCCGGTCTTCCGACTTCACGTTGTGCCAGCGGTTCTCGCCCTTGCGAGTCCGTCGTGGCAGCGCGATGTCTGGCTGCGGCCAGAGGAGTTCGAGGACCTGGACTACGTGGTCACCGTACTGTTCGACGACTTCTGCAACGCAGACGATCCCGCGCCGTGGCTGGGCAAGAGCCTGCGGACCGAGGAGGAAGTCGCGCTCGTGAAGGAACTGGGCGAGGTCTACTCGACCGTGCAGGACGAAGTGGGGCGCGATGCCCCGGACGAGGTCTACCTCGACGCTCCAGCCTGGGGCAACGTGATCGCACTCGCGGGCAGGTTGGCTCAGGTGATGGTCACCAATGAACTCCGGGCTGCGGCTCTCCTGCATGAACAGCTCAACCTTCCCCACCACCAGAGGCCCACTGAAGGGGCATCGACGGCTGAGTGAGGATGCGAGTGCGGAGGAGTTCGAACGAGGCCCGGCCGTACACAGCTCGCTTGAGTGTTTTTCACCCGGTTCACGTGGCCTTCAACGAGGCCAGAACTCCAGGGGAGCGTGAGGCCGGCGGTGACGGCGTCGAGGTCCTGGCGGAGGAAGCCGGCGAAGCCCTTCATAAGCTTCGGCGCGTCCTGCTCGGCCTGCCGGATCCACTCCAGTAACAGGTATCCGCGCTGGTGACGGGCCATGTCGGCGAACGCCCGAGCGAGGTCGCAGGCCCGGGTGATGTCTGGGCAGGCGAGCCGGACTTGAAGGAGTCGCTCGTCCTGGCTCTCGGCGAGAGTCTCCCGGGGCCGCATGATCCACGAGGTGATCTTGCGAGGGCTCGGAATGTCAGCTCGGACCGGTTCGACGGTGCCCGCACGGAGGGCGGCGAGGTGTTTGCGGACGACCTGGAGGCCGCCGCGGTAGCCGCGAGCCTGGATCTCCAGGAACAGGCGGGTGCCGCTGACCTGGCCTTGGGCTTCGGTGAAGCGGACGTTGAGGTATGCCTTGAACGGCTCCAGGACGCCGTTGGGGCGGCGCTCGCGGGCGGAGGCCAGCAGTTCGTCGAGGTCGGTGTCGCGGAAGCGGCGCACGGTCTTGCGGTCGAGGTTCAGCCGGCGGGCGATGGCGCTGAGGGTCCAGCGTTTCTCCAGCAGGCGGTGGATGTCCTCGTAGCGGTGGCGGGTGCGTTCGGTGATCTGGGTGCGGGGCAGTTCCGCGGGCGGTAACTGCATCGGGGGCGGCTCCGGCCCCTCTGTCACCGTCTCCTCCTCGGCACGTTTACGCAGGCAGTCGCGATGCTGGTGACAGGTCTTCTCCACGGCGGCGGACAGGTTCTGCAACAGGTGTCAGTGATCAGCGACTTCCAGTCACAGAAGTACCGGCGGACCCGCAGCCGGACTATGACCCGGCGAGATGCCAATGGCCATTCGTCCAGGGCGCGCTGGTATGAACTGTGTATGCGTCTCGCCTGTTACCGGCAGTCCGGGCACCGGCCCGGGCGAGCGGTGGACACGGCCTCCACCACGAGGACGTCGGAGGAGTCGCTGACGCGCTCCACTCGCACATCGATCCCGGGAAACAGCGCAGCCTCGACCGTCTTGCTCGCCATGCCAGGACATACTCTGCCGAAACGATCCCTCGCTCACACCGCTGACCTGACGGTCATGCTGGGCACCTTCGCCATCGCCCCCAGCCTGGGCATGCACCGTGTCGTCGACATCGCCTGGGGGCCGGCCTTCGCCGCGGTGGCCGTGGTGACCTTCGGTGTCTCGGCGGGCCAGGGCGATCCGGGCAGACGTCTGCTGGTCACGGTCCTGACCGTCGTATGGGGGCTGCGGCTCGCGGTGCACATCGCCCGGCGGGGGCGCGGCCACGGCGAGGACCCGCGGTACGAGGCGATGCTGGCCCGCGCGCGGGGCAGCCGGAATCTGTACGCCCTGCGGATGATCTACCTGCTGCAGGGGGCCCTGGTGTGGCTGGTGTCGCGGCCGGTGCAGGCAGCGCAGTACACGCCTCGGCCGCTGTCCGCCCCGGCTTTCGCCGGCGCGGCACTCTGGGCCGTCGGCCTGTTCTTCGAGGCCGTGGGCGATGCCCAGCTGGCCCGTTTCAAGGCGGACCCGGCCAACCGTGGCCGCGTCATGGACCAGGGTCTGTGGCGGCTGACCCGCCACCCCAACTACTTCGGGGACTTCTGCGTCTGGTGGGGGCTGTTCCTCATCGCCTGCGACGGCGGATGGCAGGCCGCCGTCGTGTCCGTTGTCTCACCGCTGGCGATGAGCGTGCTGCTGATCGGCGGAAGCGGGAAGCGGCTGCTGGAGAGGCACATGGCCGGCCGTCCCGGGTGGGATGCGTACGTGGCCCGCACCAGCGGCTTCTTCCCCCGGCCGCCGCGCCGAGGCTGACAACCGCGTGCGGAGCCCCGGCCGCCGGGCGGGGCTCCGCACGCGCACCTTCACACCGGCAGGCCGAGCAGGGCGACCGGCGTCGACGTCGGCTGCTTCGATCCACCCGCGGGCTCCACGGTGACGCCGATCTTGGAGGCGCCGTCCACCGCACCTTGCATCAGGACCGCCTGGCTGCCGCGGTCGGGATCCATCAGGCCGGCCGAGCGCATCCTCCCGCCGTCGGCGAACCAGAGCTGGCACACCTTGCCCCGCGGAGGAGTGGTCATCCCCGAGGCCACGAACACGGCCCGGTCCCGGTCGGCGGAGACCACCAGCGTGCCCGCGCCACCCGCCACCTTCGCCGAACGCGACGTGGCGTCAGGCGCGGCCAGCACCCCGGCCACGTCCTCGACCTGCCGCTGCGCCCGGGCGGCCTCGTGCGAAGCGTCCTGGGCGCGCTCGTACTGCCACACGGCGGTTCCGCCGAACGCGGCCGCGGCGGCCACACTGGCGGCCAGCGCCCACCGGGTCAGGCCCCGTCCCCGCTGCGCGCCACGACGCACCCGCTCCAGCGGCGCGGCACCGGGCGGCACCTGCCGCACGGTGGTGATGCGCTGCAAGACCTGCTCCCGCATGACGGGGCGCGTGCGCACCGTGGAAGCCAGGGCCAGGCGTCCGGCAGTGGCCGTGAACTCCGTGACCTCCTGCCGGCAGGCTTCGCACTCGGCCAGGTGACGCTCGAAGGCGGCACGTTCCTCACCGTGCAGTGCGTGCACGGCGTAGGCGCCGGTCAGAGCGTGCAGATCGGTCGTGGTCATGCGGTCACCCCAAGGCAGTCGCGGAGCCGGATGAGTCCGTCGCGCAGGCTGGTCTTGACCGTCCCGAGCGGCAGCGCCAGCGCTTCGGCGACCTCCCGGTAGGCCAGGCCCCGGTAGTAGGCGAGCGTGACCGACTGGCGCTGCAGCTCGGTCAGGGTGCGCAGGCAGCGCCGTACCTGCTCCTGCTCGAGCCTCGTTTCGACCTGCTCGGCCACCTCGTCGTAGGCCGGCTGGTGCTCGAGCAGCGCGGCTCTGGTGTCACGGGCGGCTGCGGCCTCCACGGAGCGGACCCGGTCCACGGCCCGCCGGTGGGCGAGGGTGAGGATCCAGTTGATGGCCGTGCCGAGCTCGGGCCGGTAGCGCGGGCCGTGCGCCACACTTCCACCAGCACCTCCTGCGCCACCTCCTCCGACTGGGCCTGGTCACGCAGGACGGCCCGGGCGACCCCGAGGACGGAGCCGGCCACGGTGTCGTAGACCGCGGCGAAAGCCTCCTGATCGCCCAGGGCCACCTCGTGGACCAGCTGTTGCAGATCAGGTTGGGCAGCAGGATCACTGCCGATGTATACGAATTCCTTCACGATGGCTCTCTCATAGGCGCGGCGAGGCGGAACAGCCCTATGTGATCCGGGACCGCGCGAGCCGCGGATTGGTCGCATGCGCGCGACGGCGGCGGGCCCCGGCGTCAGTGCTCAGTATGGAACCGCCGGCGCTCCCCGGCCGCTGGTCGGGTCAGCGTCCTGTTCCGCTCACGCGGCGCCGGCAGCCCGGTCAGGTGCTGACGGAAGCCCCGCCGCCGGGCCGGCGAGTCGAGCAGATCATCGAAGCCGGCTGCACAGTCCTCGAGCGGGGGCATCACACAGGCAGGCTCAGCCCGCCGGAGTGTTGTAGTTGACGATGCCCTCCACCAAGCAGGCGACGGCGCCGGTCAGTGGGCTGGCCGTCCCGTCGCCCACGACGTCGGGCAGTCTGTGCGCCTCGTCCTCGGCGGCGGCCACCATGCCCCAGAAGGCGTTGAAGCCCGAAGGGTCCGCAGGCTTGTCCGTAGCGGCCTCCACGCTCACGCCGCCGTCCGCCTCGGCCAGGGCAAGTGCGCCCATCTGCCGCAGCATGCGGGGATCCCGCTCCTCGGCGGCCACCACGCTCCAGCCGGTCACCTCTGCCTGCCGTATCGCCTCCAGGAGCTTGCCGGGCAGATCAGCATCGGTGATAACGATGTCAGGGAGGACGAGAGCCACCGGCCCCCGGGTCATGGGCAGGGCGGACCGGATCGCCCCGTCGAGGCCCACTCCGAACGACTCGTTCTGGTAGACGAAGACCATGTGGAAGACGTCGGCGTAGCGCGCGAGATAATTCACTGTTTCCAGTTTGTGCGCCCCGAACACGACGACCAGGCGTACGTCGAGCCCGCTTTTGGCGAGTTCGACGACAGCTTCCAGACTGCGGTCCAGGACGGTGACCCCGGGGTTAAGGCAGTGCAGCTCTTTCGGGTAGGGCGACCCGAAACGGGTTCCGTGCCCAGCGCAGGGCAGGATGACGGAAACATCGGGCACGGGTGGGGATGAACCCTGCATCGAGTAGCTCTCCGATTGTGTCGACGTTCGGGGACCTTGCACACCTCGCCGAGCACAGGCTGCCCAGAGCAGGCCGACGCCGAACCTCGGTCCGGCGCGCGATGGCGGCGCAATGGCCGAGTTATCAGGACGAGACCGGCATTCCCGCTGCCGGAGCGCGGTAATGCCTTGGCGAGTGCTGTTTCCCGGCGTGGTGCTGTGGGGACACCCACCGCTGGAAGACACGACGAAAGAGGACGCTGAATGCGGGTGCTGTTGTCCACTTACGGGACGCGTGGCGATGTCGAACCACTGGTGGCACTCGCGGTGCGGTTACGGGCACGCGGTGCACAGGTGCGGATGTGCGCCCCGCCGGACGAGGAGTTCGCCGAGCGCCTCGCGGGCATCGACGTGCGAATGGTGCCGGTCGGGCCGCCGGTGCGAGAGCTGATGCGCGGGGCGGCTCTGCCGTCGCCGGCGGACCTGGACCGGTACCGGACCGACTTGGTCGGGGCACAGTTCGACACCCTCCCCGCGGCGGCCGAGGGATGCGACGTGGTGGTGGCGGCCGGTCTGGCACAGGTCGCCGCGCGGTCCGTCGCCCAAGACGCGGGCGTCCGCTATGTGTACGTGAGCTATGCGGCGGTGCACCTGCCGTCGCCGTACCATGCGCCACCGCCGCGGCCGGGCTGGCCGGAGCCGGAGGCGGCCGGCAACCGCACCTTGTGGGAGCTGGACGCCGGCCATGTGAACGCGCAGTTCGGCGAGGTGCTCAACAGCCACCGGGCAGCGCTCGGCCTGCCGCCGGTGGACAACGTCCGCGACCACGTCTTCACCGGCCAACCATGGCTGGCGGCGGACCCGGTCCTGGGGCCGTGGCGGCGGACCCCGGGCCTGGACGTCGTACAGACGGGCGCATGGACCCTGGCCGACGAACGCGAACTCCCGGCCGACCTGGCGGCGTTCCTGGACGCGGGCGCCCCGCCGGTGTACGTGGGGTTCGGCAGCATGCGCCCCTCGCCGGACATCGGCCGCCTGGCCGTCGAAGCGATCCGCGCACAGGGACACCGCGTGCTCGTGTCCCGCGGCTGGGCCGACCTGGACGTGGCCGACGGCGCGGACGACTGCTTCGCCATCGGCGAGGCCAATCACCAGCGGCTGTTCGGCAGGGTGGCCGCCGTCGTGCACCACGGCGGTGCGGGCACGACGCTGACAGCCGCCCGGGCGGGCACGCCGCAGGTGGTGATACCTCTCCAGCTGTCGGACAACCCGTACTGGGCCGGCCGGGTCGCGGACCTCGAACTCGGCGCGGCACTCGACGGTCCGAGCGCGACCGCCGAGACCCTGGGCGTCGCACTCAAGACGGCCCTGGCCCCCGGAACCCGGGCGCGGGCGGGGGAGCTGGGCAGCCGGCTCCGCACCGACGGAGCGGAGGTGGCCGCGGGTGCGCTGGCCGGGGCGCTGCGGTGACACAGGGGGACGTTGCTAGCGTGGGGGGCCATGGACGGCGTGGACGACGGTGTGTACGTGGGCAGCGCGGGCAAGGACGCGGCAGTGGACCGGGGCTGGCTGCTCGGGCACTTCAGGGACCGCGGGGATCCCCGGCACAGTGACGCCGTCGAGGTCAAGTGGGGTGTCCACCCGCGCGGCGAGCAGCGGGCCCAGTGGGTGCGGGGCGAGGTGCGGACAGCCCTCCTGGTTCTCGTCACGGGACGCTTCCGTATGCGGTTCCCCGGTCGCAGCGTGCTGTTGGAGGAACAGGGCGACTACGTCGTCTGGGGCCAGGGAGTGGATCACTCCTGGGTCGCCGAGGACGATTCCGTCGTGCTGACCGTGCGGTGGCCTTCCGTGTCCGGATACGCCGTCCCGGAGGGCGTGGGCGCGGCACGTCCGGAGTGAAGGTACCGGGCGGGCGGAATTCGAGCCGACTGTCGCCCTGTCGTCGCTTTTGCCCGCTATTTTCTGGCAGTTCCCTTGAAGTGGCGTGCCGCGCGTAAACAACGTGATGTCGCGAAATTGATGTGGGATGGGTCACGGTTGACCTTCTAATCGGCGCACATTTAACATCGACGGAAATGGACCACCGTAGGGTCGGTCGAAAAGGCAGAAACCTCCGCAATCTCTCCTGCGCATGAACTCGACGCAGTTTTATGGAGTTTTGGTATTCACGGGCATGCGTCCCGGACGTCGGTCTGGAATCGTGCGAGGAATCGCGCGAAGGCGATCGCGCCGGGCGTGCTCGCGCACGATCGCGTGAATCACCGGTGCTCCGGTAATACGGGCTCCGATTCTCGCCGCGTTCTCTTCTCGTGAAGGGTGATCCGTGTCCTTGCCCCGAATCGCAGTCCCCCGTCACCCGGGCGAAGAAACATCGTCCGCGCCCCTGTCGCTGGCACAGGAGCGTCTGTGGGTCATGGCGCGCATGGACGGAGACGCCAGCGCCGCCTACAACGAGCCGATGCCCTTCGACATCCGGGGACCGCTCGACCCGGACCTGCTGATCAAGGCGCTGCACCTGCTCGCGGCCCGGCACGAGGCCCTGCGTACCCGCCTGGTGCCCGCCGACGGGTCGGCGCTTCAAGTCGTCGACCCGCCGGACACCCGGTTCCCGGTGGCCTTCGAGGACCTGGCGCACTTGGCGGGACTGCCGGAGGCGGCCGAGCGGTTCGCGCGAATACGGCTGCAAGCCGAAGCCACCCCGTTCCGCCTGGGCGAGGAGCCCATGGCGCGCGGCTGCCTCGTGGCGCTGGAACCGGACCACCACGTCCTGATCCTGACGGCCCATCACATCATCTTCGACGGCTGGTCCCGCTCCCTGCTGCTGCGCGAGCTGGGCCTGGTGTACACCGCGCTCAAGCGGGGGCAGGATGCGTCGCTGCCCGAACTGACCTGGCAGTACAGCGACTACACCCGCTGGCAGTGGGACTGGATGTCGGGGGACGAGCCCGGCGCGCACGCCGACTACTGGGCCGCCGCACTGGCCGGCGTCCCCGCGGTGCTCTCCCTGCCCACCGACCGGCTCCGCCCGCCCGAGCAGGACTTCCGCGGGGACCGGCTTTCCGTGACCGTGGACGAGGACTTGACGCGGGCGTTGCGAGACCTGGCCGCTGACAACGATGTCTCGCTGTACGCGACCGTTCTGACCGGCTGGTCCGTGCTGTTGTCCCTGCTCTCCGGGCAGGACGACATCGTGGTCGGCGCCCCGACGTCGAATCGCCGGCGCGGAGACGTCGGGGGTCTGATCGGCTTCTTCGTCAACACCCTCGCCCTGCGCGCGGACCTCTCCGGCTCACCCAGCGTCCGGGACGCCCTGAAACGGGTGAACCAGCGGATCCGCGACGCCCTCGCACACGTCGACCTGCCCTTCGAGCGAGTCGTCGAAGTGGCCAACCCACCGCGCAGCCCCGCGTACACGGCGCTGTTCCAGACCATGTTCGCCTGGGTCCCCTCCATGCGGAACGAGCTCGAACTCGACGGACTGGACGTGAAGCTGCGGGAGGACGCCGCTCACGTGCCCGCGAAGTTCGACATGGTCCTGGCCCTGGCCGACGAGGGCCGGCAGCTCACCGGCGAGATCGACTACGCGGTGGCGCTCTTCGACCGGGAGACCGTCGAACGGTACGTGCGCCAGTTCCTGCGCGTGCTGCGCCTGATGACCGAACGGCCCGGTGCCGGGATCGCGGACCTCACGCTGCTGAGCGAGGACGAGCAGCGTGAACTGCTGGCCACCTTCAGCGCGGGGCCCGCCGCGACCGCGGCGGGTGGACCGGCGCCGGCGGGTGTCCTCGAGCGGTTCGCGGCGCAGGTGCGCGAACGGCCGGGGCAGCTCGCGGTGGTGGCCGGTGACGCCGAGCTGGACTACACGACGCTCGACCGCCGGGCCGGCCGGCTCGCTCACGCGCTGATCGCCCGGGGTGCCGGTCCCGACCGCGTGGTGGGCCTGCACGCCGGACGCACCGCCGAACTCGTCGTCGGCGTGCTCGGCATCCTCAAGGCCGGGGCCGCCTACCTGCCCCTCGACCCCGGGCAGCCCCCGGAACGGCTCACCGCCATGGTGAGCGACGCGGAACCGGTCCTCGTACTGACCGACCGGACGGACACCGAGGGCGACGACCGGCGGCTGTGGCGGAACCTGGCGGAGGTGGAGGCCGAGGGGACGCACGACGGAGCGCAGGACACCGACGCCGATCCCGCCCGGCTCGCCTATGTCATCTACACCTCGGGGTCGACCGGCCGCCCCAAGGGCGTGGCGGTGACGCACGGCAGTGTCGTCAATCTCCTCGACCACTGGCGCGAACTCATGGCGGACGCCCCCGGCGAGGCGTCGTCGGCCTGGTCGAGCATCGGCTTCGACGCCTCGGTGCACGAACTCCTCATGCCGCTGACCACCGGAGCGGTGCTCCACATGGTCCCCGACGAGCTCCGGGGCGATCCCGCGGCGCTGATGGGCTGGCTGCGCGAACGCAAGGTCACCCAGGCGTTCCTGCCCCCGTCCTACGTCCTGTGGATCGACGAGGATCCGGCCACACGCCTGGCCGGGCTGAGCCTGCGTCAGCTCCTGACCGGAGTGGAATCCCTGCCCGAGAGCGCCCTGCACCGCATGCGCGAGCAGCTGCCCGGCCTGCGCATCTGCTTCGGCTACGGCCCGACCGAGGCGACGCTCTACTCCACCGCCTACACCGACCCGGGGCCGTACGAGCGGTCGTGCCCCATCGGACGGCCGCTGCGCGGCACCCGCCTGTACCTGCTCGACGACCGTATGCGCCCGGTGCCGGTGGGGGTTCCCGGTGAGGTCTACCTCGGCGGAGCGAGCCTGGCCCGCGGATACCTGAACCGGCCCGACCTCACCGACGAGCGCTTCGTCCCCGACCCGTTCGTGCCCGGCCAACGCGTCTACCGCACCGGCGACCTGGCGCGCTGGCTCCCGGACGGCAACGCCGAGTACGTCGGCCGCCGTGACGACCAGCTCAAGCTGCGCGGCTTCCGCATCGAACCCGCAGAGGTCGAGGCGGCGCTGCTGGCCGTGCCCGGCGTACGGGAGGCCGTCGTGCTGGCCGACCGGGACACACCCGGAGGCCCCCACCTGGTCGCCGGTGTGGGATGCGACGCCGCGGACACGCGGACGGCGTACGAGTGGCGCGCGGCCCTGGAGCACCGTCTGCCGGACTACATGATCCCCGTCGCGGTGGCCGAGTTCCCGCGGCTGCCGTTGAACCGCAGCGGCAAGGTGGACCGGCCCGCCGTGCTGCGCGCCACGGCGGCGGCCCGCTCCGGACGGGTCAACACGGCCACGCCCCGCGACCACGTCGAGATGACGCTGTACCGGATCTGGCGGCGCGTCCTGCTGCACCCGGACGTCGGCATCGGCGACAACTTCTTCGAGCTCGGCGGCACCTCGATCTCGGCGATCAAGATGGCGTCCGCCGTCCAGGAGGAACTCGGCGTGCCGCTGCCGGTCCGGGACGTCATGCTGCACCCCACCATCGAGGCGCTCGCCGAGCGGGTGCGCGGCAACGGCGCCGGGGCCCCGCCGTCCGCGGAGTCCAGCAGCCTGGTTCAGTTCCGCGCGGCTTGCGCCCGGCGGCGCGTGGTGTGCGTGCATCCCGCCGGCGGTACCGCGTTCTGCTATCTGCCGCTGTCCACGGCGCTGCCCGACGACGTCGGTGTGGTGGGGCTCCAGGCGCCCGGTATCAACCCCGGCGAGTCCCTCCTGCCCGGTGTCGAGGCGATGGCCCAGGAGTATCTGCGGCTCGTCGCTCCCCGCCCGGACGAGGCACTGGTGCTCACCGGGCTGTCCTACGGCGGTCTGATCGCCTACGAAATGGGCCGGCGCCTGGTGGCGGCCGGACACGAGACGGTGAGCGTGGTCCTGCTCGACACCCATGGCGCGCAGGACGCGCAGGACACGGAGCAGCCGCCCGCGATCCTGCCGGTCGGCATGGAGGAGTTCCGGGAGAAGCTGGTGCGCTTCAACGGCATGTACCCGGGCATCGACGACGACCAGGTGGCCCGGTACCTGACCGTCTACAACCACCACCGCGAGACGGCGCGCGGCTACGCGGTCCCCGAGTCGCCGGCCCGTGTCGTGCTGATGCAGGCGACGGCCGTGGAGGACGAGGACGGCGAGAGCGCGGCCGCCGGCCTGCGCGCGTTCTGGCGGCGCCGCGTCAGCGGCCAGTTCGTGGTCGAGCCGGTGGCCTGCGGCCACTGGGACATGCTGGAGAGCGACGAACTGCCGCGCGTCGCCGCCGTCCTCGCCGCCGAACTGGACCGGCTGACGGCCGCCCCGGGCGGCAGCGGAACGGAGCGCACCGCGCCGTCCGGCATCCCGGCACCTTCCGGCACGACGGCACTTGCTGACACGTCGGAGGCCCGATGAAACCGCGCGCCGAAACATCCCCCGCCGACGTGGGTCCGGAGCCGAGCACGAGCACACCGGTCGGGCTCGCCCTCGCGATACATCGCCAGGCGCTGCGCTCACCGCGGGCGGACGCGGTCGCCGACGGCGACGTACGGCTGGACTACGCGACGCTGAACGCCGCGGCCGCCGCCGTGGCCGGGGAACTGGCCCGCCGGGGCGTGGCGGGCGGGCAGGCCGTGGCGGTGGCGCTGCCGCGCTCGTGGCGGCTGGTCTGCGTGATGCTGGGCCTGCTGCGACTGGGCGCCCGGGTGGTGCCGCTGGACACACAGAGCCCCGCCGAACGCCGTCTTCTCATCCTGCGGGATTCCGGAGCGGCCGCCCTGGTGTACGAGACCCCCGAGAGCGCCACCGCGCTTCCGCCGGGCGTGAGGGCACTCGCCGTGGACACCCTCCTGCCCGGACCCGCGGCCGTCGCGGACACCACGGACACGGTGCAGGAGCCGGCTGCCCCCGGCGGGGTGTCCTTCTTGTTCTACACCTCCGGAACGACCGGGCGGCCCAAGGGCGTCGAGGTCCGCGACGCCGGGATCATGCGGCTGGCCCGTCCCGGATACATACGTGCCGAACCCGGCCTGCGCTACGCCTGCCTGGCCAACCCGGCGTTCGACGCCCTGAGCTTCGAAGTGTGGACGCCCTTGCTGACCGGTGGCTGCTGTGTGGTTCTGGGCGACGCGGACGTGCACACCCCCGAGCGGCTCGCCGCGGCCCTGCGGCGCGAGCGGGTGGACACCGTCTTCGTCACCACCGCGCTGTTCAACGCGGTGGTCGCGGCCGTACCGGACTGCTTCGCCGCGGCCGGCGAGGTCCTGGTGGGCGGCGAGCAGCTCAACGCCCGGGTGATGGGCCGCTGGTACCGGGACAACGCCGACAGCGGCACCCGGCTGTTCAACATCTACGGGCCGACGGAGTCCACCACCTTCGCCCTGTGCCATCCGATCCCGCGGGACTTCGACGGTGACGTGGTGCCGATCGGCCGGCCCCTGCCGCAGACCGGTGCCGTGCTGGTCGTGCCGGGCCAGGAGCGGGTCGCCGCGCCCGGGGAGGTCGCCGAGCTCCTGCTGAGCGGCGCCGGACTCGCGGCCGGTTACCGCGACCTGCCCGAGGAGACCGAGCGGCGCTTCGTACGGCTCGCCTGGCTCGACGGCGGCGAGGAGCGGCACTACCGCACCGGTGACCTCGTACGGGCCGACGACGAGGGCCGGGTGGAGTACGTCGGACGGATCGACCGCCAGGTCAAGGTGCGCGGCTTCCGGATCGAGCCCGGCGAGGTGGAACGGCATGTGCTCGCCCACGAGGCGGTCCGGCGGGCCTACGTGTGCACACGCCGCGCGGGGGAGGACGGGCCCAACGAGTTGCTGGCGTTCGTCGTCCTGCAACAGGAACTGTCCTACGAGGACTTCGACAGCCACCTCGCGGCCCGCCTGCCCGTCTACATGCGCCCGCACCGGATCCATCGCGTGGCGGAGCTGCCGCTCAACGCCAACGGCAAGGTCGACCAGGTCGCGCTGCTGGAACGGGCCGGCCGGCCCTGGCGGCCGGACGCTTCCGGCGGACCGGCCGCGACACGGACGCAGCGCGAGGTCCTGGAGCTGGCCGAGGAGATCCTGGGCGCCACCGGTCTCGGGCTCGGTGACCGGTGGATCGCCGCCGGCGGTGACTCGCTGAAGGCCCTGCGGTTCTGCTTCGCCGTCCGGCAGAGATGGGGACGGGATCTGCCGCAGGCGGCCGTTCTGCACGGGGATCTGGCCGCGATCGCCCAGGCCGTCACCGCGGTCTCTCCTGGCGGGGAAGGCACCTATCCGGCTTTCGCGGCCGCCGGTGCCTCCTCGGCACCCGCCACGAGCGAGCAGCAGCGGCTGTGGCTGCTCCAGCGCCGCGCACCGGGCTCCCGGGCGTACTCGGTGGGCCAGGCCTTCCGCGTGGACGGGCCCGTCGACACCGCCGCCCTGCGCCGGGCCCTGCGCACCCTGGTGGCACGCCACCCGGCACTGCGCACCGGCTTCACCCTCGCGCCGCAGGGACTGCGGCAGACGGTCACCGAGCCGTACGACCCCTGGCGCGAGCCGGGCAGCGCACAGCAGGCGTGGGACGAGGAGGAGGCACACGCCTTCGCCGACGCCTTCTTCGCCGAGCCCTTCGACCTCGCCGTCCCCCGTATGTTCCGGGCCTGCTGGCTGCCCCGTGACGGCGGCGGGACGCTTCTGCTGCACCTGCACCACATCGCCGTCGACGGCTGGTCACTGAGCGTCCTGCTGCGGGACCTGTCCGCCGACTACGCCGCCGGGACCACCGATGCCGACACCGGCCGGAACACGGCACCGGCAACGGCACCGGCTCCGAACCCCCTCGACTTCGCCGCCTGGCAGAGCGACTGGTTCGCGACCGCGGCCTACCAGGCGCAGCGCGACGAACTCCTGGCGCACTACCGGGGCCTGCAGGAGCCCCAGGAGGCGCTGCCCGCCCAGGACGCGGATCCGGCGCCGCGGGCGCGGCTGCTGCACATGTCCCTCGACGTCGTACGCCGGACAACGGTGGACCGCCTCTGCGCCGAGCTGGGACTGACCCGCTTCCAGGTGCTGCTGAGCGTCTTCTCCTGGAGCCTGTACGGCGTGAGCGGCCTGCTCCGCCCGCGCATCGCGGCCCCGGTCGCCAACCGCCCGCTGGGCGAGTTCGAGGACAGCGTGGGCATGATGGCGAACACCGTGCTGCTGCCCGTCGTCGTCGAGCCCGCTGCGGACCTGCGCTCGCACCTCGCCCGCACCGGGACCGGCACGGGGCAGGTGCTGCGACGCCAGGACGTGGCGCTCGCGGACGTGCTGACCGGCTGGGAGGCCGTCGGCGACGGCACCCCGTTCGACTTCCTGTTCGTCCTGGAGAACACCGACTTCGCGGGGCTGCGGCTGCCCGGCTGTGTCCAGCGCCCCCTGTGGTGGGCCGCGCCGGAGGCCAAGTGCCCGATGACGGTCTCCGTGGTCGAGCACGCGGACGGACTCGACCTGCTGTGGGAGTACGCCGAGGACCGGTTCACCGGCGAGGACGTCGAGGCGATGGCCGAGCTGTTGCGGCGGGGCGTGGACGCACTCGCGTCCGGCGGCCGTTCCACCGTGCGGGAGCTGGTCGCGCCGTACCGGCGGTCCCTTCCGGAGCACGGGCGCGGGCCCGTCCCGGAACCGGGCTTCACCACGATCGCCGAGGGCTTCGCACAGCAGGTCGCCCGCACCCCGGACGCCCCCGCCGTGCTCACGGCCGACGGCAGCGCCCTGAGCTACGCGGCGCTCGACGTCCTCGCCGGGGCCCTCGCCGCGGAACTGGCCGACCGCTACCCGATCCCGGCCGACGGCGGCCCCTGCCGGGCGGCCCTGTACCTGGACCCCTCCGCCGAGCACGTGGTGGCCCTGCTGGCGCTGGCGCGGCTGAACGTCACCGCCGTCCCCCTCGACCCCTCCTACCCGGCCGAGATGCTGCGCCGGGTCCTGGATCGGGTCGACCCGCTGTGCGTCCTGGTCGGGCGCGACGGCGCGCCCGCGCTGGACGCGCTGCTCCCTGGCGGTGTGGTGCGCCACCCGGTCGTGCCGGCGGATCCGGCGGACCCGGCGCCGCGGGAGGGCGGCGACGCGCAAGCGCCGCACGACAGGCGCGCGCACGAGGGCACCCGGCCGCTGTACACACTCTTCACCTCCGGCTCCACCGGCGTCCCCAAGGGCGTCCAGATCTCCGACCGCACCCTGTGCGACCTGATCCAGTGGCAGTCGGGACCCGGCGGCCTGACCGGCGCGGCGGCCACCCAGCAGTTCTCGATGCTGGCGTTCGACGTGTCCTTCCAGGAGATCTTCGGAACGCTGTGCACCGGCGGCAGCCTCCAACTCGTACGCCCCGAGTGGCGCCAGGACGTCCCCGCGCTGCTGGAGCGGCTTCAGTCCGCGGGCACCGAGCGGATCTTCCTGCCGTACGTGGCCCTGCAACTGCTCGCCGAGTACGCGGTCCGCCTGGGCCGGTTCCCCTCCCGGCTGCGCGAGGTGGTCACCGCGGGCGAGCAACCGGTGTGCACCGACACCGTCCGCCGCTTCTTCGCCGCACTGCCCGGCGCCCGCCTGTTCAACCACTACGGGCCGACCGAGACGCACGTGGTCGGTGCCCTGTGCCTGGCAGGCGACCCGTGGCAGTGGCCCGAGCGGCCCGCCGTCGGACGCCCGGTGGCCGGTGCCGACCTGCGGGTGGTGGACGCCGGGGGCGATCCGGTTCCGCCCGGGTGCACCGGCGAGCTGCTGATCGGCGGCACCATGACGACCCGCTGCTACCTCGGCGAACCCCTGCTGAACGACGCCCGCTTCATCGAGGTGCCCGGCGCGGGCCTGTTCTACCGCAGCGGCGACCGGGCGTGGTTCGACCGCGAGGGCCTGCTGCACTACGCGGGCCGCGAGGACCAGCAGATCAAGCTGAGCGGGCACCGGCTGGAGCTCGGCTCCGTCGAAGCGGCCCTGCTGCGCCATCCCGCGGTGGCGGGCGCCGTCGTCGCGCGGGACGGCGACCGGCTGACGGCCTGTCTGGAGATCCGTGACGGATTCCCGTCCGCCGACGACCTGACCGCGCACCTTGCCGCCTCGCTGCCCTCCTACGTCCGCGTGGACCGCTTCCGCAGACTGCGGACGCTGCCGCGCACCCCCAGCGGCAAGCTGGACCGGCAGGCGGCGCTTCGCGCGCCGGGCGAGGAGATACGCCGGGCGGTGGCCGCCCGCACCGGCCTCTCGGCCGAGGAGGAGCGGCTCACCGCCGCCTTCGAGGAGGTCACGGGGGCGGCGATCGGACCGGACCAGACCTTCTTCGAGGCGGGTGCCTCCAGTCTCGCCCTCATGCGCTTCCACCTGCGCTGCACCACGGCGCTCGGGCTGCGCTTCGGCGTCGCGGACCTGTTCGAGCACGTCACCGTCCGCTCCCTGGCCCGCCACCTCGCCGCCGGCGGCCGCCCCGGCACCCGGACACCCGCCGCACCGGCCGGGACGCACGGCGCGATACCGCAGCCCGGCGAGCCGATCGCGGTCGTCGGCATGGCGGTGCGGGTGCCCGGCGCCCCGGACCTCGCAGCCTTCTGGGACTTGGTGGTCTCCGGCGGCACCGGTATCCGCCGTGTCGACGCCCCGAAGGGCGTCATCGGCGCGCACAGCACGCTCGACGGGATGCTCGACTTCGATCCCGGCCACTTCGGCATCAGCCCGCACGAAGCACGCCTGATGGACCCCCAGCAGCGGCACCTGCTGATGGCCTGCGTGCAGGCACTGGCACACGCCGGGATCGCGGACACCTCCGCCGCACGCGTGGGCCTGGTGGCCGGCGCGGGGGAGAGCACCTACTTCCAGTCCATGCTGCGCGAGGCGGACCCCGGCCGGCTGCCCGACGGCTTCCAGCTCGCCCTGCACCACGAGAAGGACTTCCTGGCCACCAAGGTCGCCTACCACCTCGGGCTGACCGGACCCGCGTTCAGCGCCCAGACGGCGTGTTCCAGTTCCCTGGTCGCCGTGCACCTCGCGGCCGGCCTGCTCCGCCAGGGCGATGCCGAGGTGATGCTCGCCGGGGGAGTGCTCGTCGACCCCACCCTGACCGGCGGCTACCGCTACCGCCCGCAGCACATCTTCTCCGCCGACGGCGACTGCCGCCCCTTCAGCGACGACGCGACCGGGACGGTCGGCGCGAGCGGCGTCGGTGTCGTGGTCCTCAAACCGCTGCGGCGGGCACGGCGCGACGGCGACACCGTCTACGCGGTCGTCACCGGCTCCGCGGTCAACAACGACGGCACGGCGAAGATGAGTTACACCGCGCCGTCCGTGGCCGGGCAGCGCGAGGTGATCGAGACCGCCCTGGCCCGCGCCGGATGCACGGGCGCCGACGTCGGTTACGTGGAGGCGCACGGAACCGGCACCCGGCTCGGCGACCCCATCGAAGTGAGCGCACTGCGCCAGGCCTTCGGCGTGAGCGAGTCCGGCCGCTGCGCGCTCGGCTCCGTCAAGAGCCAGCTCGGCCACCTGGGCGCGGCCGCCGGGGTGGTGGGCCTCGTACGCTCCGTCCTCGCCGTACATCACGGGACCATCCCGCCCACCCTCAACTTCCGCGCCTTCAACCCGGAGATCGGCCCCGACCCCGCCCCCTTCCACGTCCCGGCCCGTGCCACGCCCTGGTCCGGGGGACGCGCGCGGGTGGCCGCGGTGAGCAGCTTCGGGATCGGCGGCACCAACGCCCACATCATCGTGGAACAGGACACCGGTACGGAAACGGAGACCGGAACGCGCACGGGTGCCGGAGCGGGCACCGGGACCGGGACCGCCACGACCGCCGGATCCGGCGCGGTACCGAGGTGCCTGGTGCTGTCCGCCTCCAGCGCGGACGCCCTCGCCGCCGACGCCGCCCGGATCGCCGACTACCTCCAAGCGCGGCCCGAGCGCTACGAGTCCGTACTGCGCCATCTGCAATCCGGTCGTACGGCCCGCCGCCTGCGGACCGCGGCGGCCGTCGCGGACGTCGCGGCCGCCGTGGCCTGGCTGCACGCGGTGGCCGCGGGAGAGGTCCCGCACGGCACCGCGGACCCGGACGCCGTGCCGGTCCCCGCCGCCGGTCGTACGGCCCACGAGCTCGCCGAGGACTGGACCGCCGGACGGTCCGTCGACTGGCGGACGGGATCCGCCCCTGCGCCCTGGGACTTCCCGCCTCCGTCCTTCGCGCTCACGGAGTACGACTTCGACCGCACGCCGAAGGCCCCGGCCGCGCAACCGGAGCGGCCGCCACGGCCGCAGCGGTTGCCCCAGTGCGACTGGCTGCACCAGCCGCACTGGGTCCGGCTGCGCCGCGCCGCCGTCGCGGTCACCACCGCACCGGCCGACCGCGCGTCCGTCGTGGTCGTCATGGCCTCGAAGAGCACACCGCGGACGGCGTTCGCGCCGTTCGAAGCCGTGGCGTCACGCGTGGTACGGGTGCACCCGGCCGGCACCTTCGCCCGCAGGGGCCCCGACGTCTTCGACGCCGACCCGGCCGACCCGGCGTCCCTGCGCCTGCTGCTCGACGCACTGTCCGGGGACGGCACCGACGACACCAGGGCCCTGGCCGATGTGGAGTGGGTGCACGCGCTGCCGCTGGAGGTGACGGGTGTGGTCGGTACCGGCACGCTGGAACACGCCCGCCACGCCTGCCTGGACACCACGGCCGCCCTGGCCCAGGCACTGTCCGGACGGACCGGCCGCCCGCGCGTGTGGTGGCTGTCGTACGGCGCCCGGCCCGTGGCCGGGACGGTGGACCGTCCCGAACTGGCGCTTCTCGCCGGGCCGGTCGAGGTCGCCCCTCAGGAGGGCGCCCTGGACGGCCACTGGCTCGACCTCCCCGACGGCGACCTCACCCGCTGGGCGGCACACGTGGCCGCGGCCGTCGCCGGAGCCCCCCGGGCGGGCCGTCCCGGCGGCCCTGCTCTGCCCCGGCAGCTCGCGCTGCGGCAGGGCTACTGGTGGCGACCGGGCACCACGCCCGTGCCGGTGCCGCCGGGCGCCGAGCCCCTCGTACCGTGCGGCGGGGACACCGTCCACCTGGTACTGGGCGGCACGGGCGGCATCGGCCGCGCCATCGCCGCCTGGCTCCTCGAGCACACCGGCGGCCGGGTCCTGCTGTCGTCGAGGAATCCACGGCTGCCCGCGGAACTGACCCGCTGGGCCGACCGCGTCGGCCTCGTACCGGCGGATCTGGCGGAGATGCCCGTGCACGAGGTCGCGGCGGCCGTCGCCGAGCGCACGCCGCGGCTGGACGGCGTCGTCCACGCGGCCGGCCTCGGGTTCGGAGGGCTGCTCGTCCAACGCGACGCCACGGCGATGCGCGACGCCGCCGCGGCCAGGGAGAAGGGCGCCCTCGTCGTGGAGCACCTGATCGAGACCTTCCAACCGGACATCGCGGTCTACTGCTCCTCGATGTCCGCCCTGCTCGGCGGCGTCGGCCAGAGCGACTACGCGGCCGGCGCGGGCCTCCTCGACGGCTTCGCCCACCACCGCGCCGAGGAGACGGAGACGACCGTCCGGATCGGCATCGACTGGGACATCTGGAGCGAGACCGGCATGGCGACCCGGGTCCGCAACCCGGACAGCCGCCACAGGGCCCACCTGGAGACCGGTCTGACGGTCGCGGAGGGCAAGGCGGTCTTCGCCCACGCCCTGGCCCTGCAGCTGCCGCAGCTGCTCGTCTCCACCACCGACATCGACGCCTCCCGCGCGTTCTACGCTCCCTCGCCCGACGGCCGGGCGCAGCCGCTCACCCCGCGATCAGCACCGGCGCACCGCACGGACGACGAGGCGGGTTCCGCGGCCTCGTACCCGGACAGTTCAGCTTCCCGGTATCCGGACAGTCCGCCTTCCCCGTACCCGGGCGGTTCGTCTTCCCCGTACCCGCACGGTGCCGCGCAGCGGGCCGGCGCCATGACTCACGTGATCAAGGACCTGCTGGGCGTGGACGACCTGGACCCGGACGACTCCCTGTACGACCTCGGCGCCGACTCACTGACCCTGATCAGCCTGATCGCCCAGATCGAGGACGACTACGGACTCGCCTTCGACCTGGCCTCCTTCAGCCACCGGGTCAGCCTCTCCGAAATCCTCAAACACATCGAGGCGTCCCTCAGTCCCCGCGATCCCGGCGCCGCGGCGGCCGGAACCACCGCCCCCCGGGTCGCCCTCGACATCTGGCAGGAGGGAACCGGCCCGGCCGTCCTGTGCCTGATACACCCCGTGGGCGGAGACATCCAGGCCTACCGGTCTCTGGTGGCAGCGCTGGGACCCGCACCGACCGTGTGCCTCATCGCCGATCCGGCACTCCGCGACGCCGCGGTGCCCGCATGGTCTTTGGCCGAACGCGCCCGCCACTACGACGCGGCACTCAGTGACCGCTTCGGCGGCTCCGACCACCGGCTTCACCTGGCCGGATGGTCCTACGGAGCCCGGGTGGCCATGGAGATGGCCGCTCTGGCCGAGTCGGCCGGGCGGCCGTTGGAGGCGCTCCATCTGCTGGACCCGCCACCGCCGCGGGCGGACGCGCTGGTCGCCGCCTACGACGAGACCCACCTGGAGAAGGTGTTCGCCGCCGAACTCGGTACCGGCGTCTCCTCGGTGGCGGCGGAGCACGCACAGGCGTACGCCGAGAGACTGGCCCGCTGCTGCCGGGCGAACCTGCGCAGCCTGGGCGAGCACCGGGTTCGGCCGCTCGCCTCCGTCCCCACGTTCGTGTGGCTGGCCGAACAGCCCACGGCGGGTGTACCGGCCCCCGGCGACCCGCAGGAGACGGACCGGCAGTGGAGCACCCTGCTGCCACCCTCCGCCGTACGACGGACCCTGCCCACCGACCACTACGGCATCGTCGCGCCACCCCATGTGCGGACGGTGGCCGAGAGCATCACGGCAACGCTGGCGGACCCGGCAGCCGGTGCCCGCGCACGCCGCGAGGACGAGACGGAGCGCGCCCGGTGACGCCGGCGGGTGAAGCCGGTGAGAACGATGCATCCAGTGAAAATGACGCACCCGGTCAAGACGGTGCACCCGGTGAACCGCAGGACGCCCGGTCGTCACCGCGGGTTCCTGTTCGGCCGCGCGGACCGGCCGGGCCTCTGGACCCGGGCATGAACTGGTCCGACGCCGAACCGCTCGACCGAGACACGTAACCCCACCCCCTCTGGAGGAGTCATGGAGTCCTACGAACGCGAAGCACTGGAAGCGGTGACCACGCGTCCCGTGCACCCCTACCGTACGCTCACGGTCGAACGCATCACCCCGGTCCTGGGCGCGGAGGTCTCAGGCGTCGACCTGTCGAAGGAGATCCCGGCGGAGCAACTGGACGAGATACGCACCGCGTTCCTCGATCACCATGTCCTCGTCTTCCGCGATCAGACGATCAGCGCCGAGGACCACAAGCGTTTCGCCACGGCCTTCGGCGAGCCGCGTCCCGTCAACCCGCCGCCGCCCGAGGGCGACCCGTACATCCTGGAGATCCGCACGACGTCGGCCGCGGTGAACGTGGCGGGCAACGGCTGGCACGCCGACGGCACCGCCGACGCCGAACCGTCGCTGGGGTCGATGCTCTACATCACCGAGATCCCCGAGCCGGGCTGCGGCGGCGACACCCTCTTCGCCAACATGCACCTCGCCTACGAGATGCTCTCGCCGGCCATGCGCTCCCTGCTGGACGGGCTCACCGCCATCCACGACGGCGCCCAGGCCCTGGCGGGATACACCCCGCCCGCGGACTACGTCATCCCCAAGAGCGAGCACCCGCTCATCGCCCGGCACCCCGAGACCGACCGCAGGCTGCTCTACGTCAACAAGGCCTACACCAGCCGCATCCCGCAGCTCGCCACTCAGGAGAGCCAGGCCCTGCTCGACATGCTCTTCGACACCATCGCCTGCAGGCCGATCCTGCACTGCCGCGTCCGCTGGACCCCGGGCACCCTCGTCTTCTGGGACAACCGCTGCGTTCAGCACCACGCCACGTACGACTACTACCCCTACGCCCGCTACGGCCAGCGAGTCGCCATCAACGGTGGCCCCGTCAAGGGCTGACGGCACGACACCTCAGGGCGCCTGCGCTCGCCTACCGGACCGACCCGGCCCCCGCAGGAGCAGCGCCGGCCGTGCGACGTGTGCCGGCGCCGCACCATCCAACTGCTCAGGCTCCACACCACCACCCCGTGCACCCGGCGGTAGCCCCCACGACGGGTGCACGCGGACCAGACGCTGGGTCAGTACGCGCAGACGTGACCGGCGGAGGGACTGGCGCGACAGGGGCGCCGGTAGAGCGGCGAGCAGTGCCCGGTCTGCCGGCGCGAACTTGTTCCGGTCCGCATCGAGATGGCGCTCCAGGATGGTGAGCCGGCGCGACGCCAAGATCGTCAACTGTCGTTCCCGGAGGTTCTCGACAGAGTCGTTCAGTGAGGTTCGGCAGTGGGGAAGGTGGCCGCGACCGCAGCAGCGGTGGTGCGGCGTGCGGTGGCCACGAGGCTGGCGATCGCGGTGTCGGGGGACAGGCCGCACAGGTCGGTCAGGGTGAAGACCGATTCGGCGCTGATGATGACGGAGAGGTCGCGGACGAGTTGTTCGACGTCCGCGTGTCCCGCGAGTCCGTTTGCGTCGATCCACGGGGCCAGGGCGTGTTCGATGAGTTCGAAGCGGCGGGCCGGACGGTCCTTGGCGGTCGAGGGCTTCACGATGGTCGAAGCGATGACCGCCCGCACGGCGCCCTCCCGGCGCAGCACCGCCCGGCCGAGGATCTGCGTGGCCAGGCCGATCCGTTCGACCGGGTCGTCGCTGTCCGTCGCCGCTCGCAGGGTCGCGACCTGGTCCTCGGGGGAGACGGCGGCGCGCAGGAGTGAGATCAGGTCGGGGAAGTACCGGTAGGCGGTCGCCTCGGAGACCCGGGCCTCGGCGGCGATCGCTGACATTTTGATCTCCGTGCCACTGTCGGCGAGGGTGCGGGCCGCATCGACGATGGCGGTCCGGGTGCGCTCCATCTGGTTGGTGCGCGGGCGGGTGCGGCTCTTGCCGTCCATGGCTCTCCTCTCCTGCCGCCCGTCACTGTATCGCATCGTTCTCATGACGATAGTGAAGTCGCTTCGTGAGAGTCGACTTGCATGAGTGATGGATCGGGCCTAGAGTCCTGGTCAGCAGAACGCATCAACAGCCCCAGGAGGTCTCATGGTTCAGGTTTCGATCGTCGGCCCCGGTGAGGGTGAACTCATCGTCAACGGGCCGTCGCAGATCCGGATCCTTGAGGACGGCAGCGGTACCGGCCACCGCCTCGGGCTGGGCGAGATCACCATCCCTCCGCACACCCCCGGACCCCCGCAGCACCGTCACGCCCAGCACGACGAGGGTTTCTACGTACTCTCGGGCAGCGTGCGCTTCACCGTGGGGCAGGACGACCACGACGCCGCAGCCGGCACCTGGGTCATGGTCCCGCCGGGGGCACCGCACACCTTCGCCAACGTGGGTGACGTGCCGGCGGTCATGCTGAACACCTTCACGCCGGACCTCTATGTGCAGTACTTCCGCGATCTCAGGGACATGGTCGAGTCAGGACGACCGCTGACACACGACTCGGTGGCACAGGTGTGGACGAAGTACGGCACCGAACCGTCCACGGAGTACGCGCCGTGACCGCCCTGCTGGTCGCCAACGCCATCGTGTCCCTCGGCTCGGTCGTCTTCGCGGTGGTGGGAGGTATGCGCCCGCAGGCGCTGAGCGACAGCGGCACGCCGACCGGCGGTGAACGCTTCCACGGCTGGATGTACGCCGTCAGGGGGGTGCCGTTGGGCGTGGCGGCGGGCGTCGTTCCCTTCCTGGGGTCGTCACCCGCTTGCTCGTTGCTCCTTTTCGCAGCGGCCGCGGCGCAGGCGGGCGATGTCGCGATCGGAGCCGTCCGCCGCAAGTCCACGATGATCGCGGGGGCCTCGCTGCTGGTTGTCATTCATGCGACGACGGCCGTTGTCATGCGATGAGGGCCGCATCCGGCATCTCACCGTCGCCCTGCCCCCGCAGTACGCAGTACGCCGCACGGCTCCTCGACGCCCAGCAGCAAGGAGCCGGCGACGACCGGCTGAGCGAGCTGCCCGCCGACGCGCTCGAAGAGGCGTACTTCCAGGATGGTGGCCGCCGCGCCGGCTCCCTCCAGGAGGTGCAGATCAATGACGTGCTGGACCTGTAGTTCGAGCTGTAGAAGGCCGCCCCCGAAGAGCCCGCGAGCCCGCTGTGACAGAGCGTTCGGCTTGGTGAGTGAGCACTTGAGTCGGCGACTGGAGCGTGGGGTGCCAATGATTCGGTGAGCCGGGACACGCGTCACACTCGTGAGCAGGGACACGCGTCACAGTCGGATCGGCCGGACTGCCAGTGAGCGACGATCAAGCTGTCAGTGGTTGACTCTAGGGTCAGCTCTATGACAGCAGACCTGGTCCAGGAATCATGGAGCCGCATCGACGCGTGGCTGCGCGAGCACGCGCCTCGCACTTTCGCCACGCTCCGGCCGCCCGCGAAAGTTGAGGAGATCACGGCGGCACAGGATGGACTGGGCATCACCTTTCCTCCGGACCTGATCGCTTCACTGCTCCGGCACGACGGGGCACTGGACGGACCAGAGGCCTTCCGGTTCAACACGCACGACCGCCTACTCGGAGTGAGCGGGATCCTCGAGGACACCAGGTTCATGCGCGCCGTCGCCGACGACCTGGATGAGAAGGAGGCCGAGGACTACTGGCAGCACGGCTACGCGAAGTTCGGTTCCTATGGGGCAACGTCGGACGGTCTCATGATCGATTGCCGTACTGGGCGGGACTCCTTCGGCGCGATCGGGCGGTTCTTCGACGAGACCGGCACCAGTTTCGGGGAAGGCCGACTCACTTGGTGGGTATCTGGCAGAGCTGGCCGGCCAGCTCGAGCGCGGCCGGGATGCCGGTGTCGTCACGTTCAACGCCCGGCTGTTCTGGGAGTGGGCGATGCCTGCCCGTCCGGAGTGGGGCAGTGCCGACGATCCTCTTGGCGCACGGGATGAACAGCTCCCGGAGCTGGACCTCTCCTGCAGTCCCACCGACCTCCTCCACGCGAGCTACCCGGACGGACTGGAGGAACTCGGTGCACTGCTCGCGGTCCTGCCGCGGGAGCGGGTGGTTGCAGCCGCTCGGCAGCAGCTGCGCAGACTGGCGGTCGAAACGGGCCTGAACAAGTACCCGGAGGTCACGTCGGCCCTGGACGCGTTGGAGCGGGGTGAAGTCCCCTCGCGGCCGGACCAGAACGACCCGCTGGCCCTGCGACTGCGTGCGGTACTCGTGCAGGCGAATGCCCACCGGGACGATAGTCGCAGGTGGGCCGCGGAGACAATGGCACACGGAATCTGGGGTTCGCCTTACAGGTCCGTGTACGAGAGCGCGGGCATCCGCAGTCGCCTTACGGTCGACTGGCGTGCGGATCTGCACGCAGACCTGGGCAGACCGTCACTGCCACCGATACCTGACGAACGATTCTGGGGCACCTTGCGCAACCCCGCCATCGACTCCAACTGGTACGCAGCTCAGAACGCTCAAGATCAGGACTGACCGCAGAGGCTCTGGTTTCGCGTGAGCGCTTCATCCGGCGAGACTCTCCGGATGCAGCGCTCAGTCACACCCGCGAGCCCGCGAGCCCGGGTGTGACCGAGTGCCTCAGTTGGCCGCTCTGTGCTCCGCCGGCGCCCTCAGGACGGGCCTGCCGGGCCTGCCGCATGATTGCGACCATGCGGGAAAGAGTGGGCGGCAGCTCTGCCGTTTGTGGCCATGGGCCGGACGCGACGCGTCGGCGCTCGCCGAGATCGAGGCCGAGATCACCGCCTTCGGTGAGTCTCTGGACGTCCATCCCTTCCATTCCGGCCAGCCCGGCGTCACCGATGAGATGCGGGCCGAGCTGGAACGTGCTCTCGACGCATACGACCAGGCCAAGTGGGACGCCGACGGCGATCGCACCCGGGCGGACATACCTGCTGTCCTGCGGTCGCTGGACGAGGGCCGGCATGCGCTGGCCTGTCTGGATGCCCTGATCGCTGGCCGGCCTCTGCCGGAGCGCATGCCGCTGTGCTTTTTCGACGCCCGGCATGGTCGGGCCGTCCGGCAGATCAGTTGGGCACCTGCTGGGGGTGTCACCCGCAACATCGCCGTGTGCGCGGCGGACGCGGTCCGCTTGACCAAAAATTCGAGTGCAAGCACTCCGGACCGGCCGGGCTCTGGCGGCGTCGTCCGCGCGCAGCCACATGAGGCGGAGCCCAGCCTGCCGATGCCTGCCCCCCAGCCGCAGGTCAGCGGTATGAGAGGCAGCGGCGAGCAGACCCACCGGCTGAAGATGCCGTCGTACAGCCCGGCTGTGATGGTCTTCTCGATCAGCGGGCAGACAGGGGTCCACCTGCGTTTCCTGGGCAGGAAGGGGCGCTCTTCACGCCTGTACCGGCTGTCCGGCGACGGCGCCCCCGTTACCGTCCGGATCCCGCTGCCGGAGGCAAGCAGGGCCGTCGCTTTCCGCATATCCGCCGGCAACTGGGAGGATTGGACGGCGACCGCGGCCCCGCTGCGAGAAGGATCGTGTCCCTCGTCGTGGTGTTGGGGATCAACGACCGGGAGTGCGCGGGCGTCTGCCCGGGGCGCACTTCCATGGATGGGTCCCGCTCCCT
>NZ_JBHWHV010000029.1:0-118305 GCF_042732375.1 Streptomyces sp. NPDC059785 | reverse complement strand
GGCCGAGTTCGGGCATGAAGCCCTGGACGGCGGCGAGGATCGCGTAGTCACCGCAGCCGGGGCACCAGCGCACTTCCTGATCGGACTTGAAGTCCCGCGCCGTGAGGGCGGCTGCGCTCCTGGGGAGCAGGGACAGTTCCTCAATGGGCATGGAGTGCCTCCGTGAGCGCCTGCGCGAGCTGTTCGGCCTTGAACGGCATGCCGTTGATCTGGGTGTGGCTGACCGCGTCCACCAGGTACTTCGCCCGTACGAGCGTGGCGAGCTGGCCGAGGTTCATCTCGGGGATCACCACCCGGCCGTAGGACCGCAGTACGTCACCCAGGTTCCGCGGGAAGGGGTTGAGGTGACGCAGATGGGCCTGCGCGATGCTCTCGCCGGCGGCGCGCAGCCGGCGGACGGCCGCGGTGATCGGCCCGTAGGTGGGGCCCCAGCCGAGGACCAGGGTGCGGGCGCCGTCCGGATCGTCGACCGGGACGTCCGGCACCGCGATGCCGTCGATCTTCGCCTGCCGGGTGCGGACCATGAAGTCGTGGTTGGCCGGGTCGTAGGAGATGTTGCCGGAGCCGTCCTGCTTCTCGATGCCGCCGATGCGGTGCTCCAGGCCGGGCGTGCCCGGTACGGCCCAGGGCCGGGCGAGGGTCTGAGGGTCGCGCTTGTACGGCCAGAAGACCTCGGTGCCGTCGGCCAGCGTGTGATTGGTCCGCTGCGCGAACTGCACGCGCAGGTCCGGCAGTTCATGGGGCTGGGGGATGCGCCAGGGCTCGCTGCCGTTGGCCAGATAGCCGTCGGAGAGCAGGAAGACCGGGGTGCGGTAGGTCAGGGCAATCCGGGCCGCGTCCAGGGCGGCGTCGAAGCAGTCGGCCGGGGTGCGGGGGGCCACGACCGGGACGGGGGCCTCGCCGTTGCGGCCGTACATCGCCTGGAGCAGGTCGGCCTGTTCGGTCTTGGTGGGCAGTCCGGTAGAGGGGCCGCCGCGCTGGATGTCGATGACGACCAGCGGCAGTTCGAGGGAGACGGCGAGGCCCACGGTCTCGGCCTTGAGCGTGACGCCGGGGCCCGAGGTGGTGGTGACGGCCAGGGAGCCGCCGAAGGCGGCGCCGAGCGCGGCGCCGACGGCGGCGATCTCGTCCTCGGCCTGGAAGGTGCGGACGCCGAAGTTCTTGTGCCGGCTCAGCTCGTGCAGGATGTCGGAGGCGGGAGTGATCGGGTACGAGCCGAGGAAGAGGGGCAGGTCGGCCTGGCGGCCCGCGGCGATCAGGCCGTACGCCAGGGCGAGGTTCCCGGAGATGTTGCGGTAGGTGCCGGGCGGGAACGTGCCGGTCGCGGGCGCGACCTCGTAGCTGACGGCGAAGTCCTCGGTGGTCTCGCCGAAGTTCCAGCCCGCGCGGAAGGCGGCGAGGTTGGCGGCCGCGATGTCCGGCTTCTTGGCGAACTTCGCCCGCAGGATCTTCTCGGTGCCCTCGGTCGGCCGGTGGTACATCCAGCTCAGCAGGCCCAGCGCGAACATGTTCTTGCACCGGTCCGTGTCCTTGCGCGCCAGCTCGAAGTCCTTCAGCGCCTCCACGGTGAGCGTGTTCAGCGGGACCGGGTGGACGTGGTACCCGTCCAGCGAACCGTCCTCCAGCGGTGAGGTCTCGTAACCCACCTTCTGCATCGCCCGCTTGGTGAACTCGTCGGTGTTGACGATGAGTTCACCGCCGCGCGGGACATCGCCGAGGTTGGCCCTGAGCGCCGCTGGGTTCATGGCGACCAGTACGTTCGGCGCGTCGCCGGGGGTGAGGATGTCGTGGTCGGCGAAGTGCAGCTGGAAGGACGAGACGCCCGGCAGCGTGCCCGCGGGGGCACGGATCTCGGCCGGGAAGTTCGGCAGCGTCGCCAGGTCGTTGCCGAAGGACGCCGTCTGTGAGGTGAACAGATCACCCGTGAGCTGCATGCCGTCGCCCGAGTCACCCGAGAAACGGATGATGACCCGGCCGAGCTGATCCGTCTGTTTCGTCACCGGCAAGTGCCTCTCCCTGGAGCGGAATGCGCATGCGTGGGCATGCGCCCGCAGAGCCGTCGCGCTGAACGAGGGTTGGGCGCCCGCTGCGAGCGTAGGGGGAACCGCGCCGCATTTCAACGGGGGTTGAATTGCCGTCTCGGCGGTAGTCGAACTGCTGCGGCCGGGGGCTCCGGGGCCGCCAGGTCCCCCGATCGCCGCAGGCCCCGGCCCTGTTCGGGCGAGCGAACGGAGAGGTGACGTGCGGGCTGGTACGGTGCCAAGTTGCCTCGTAGCGGGGGGAGTTGAGATCTTGGGCGGTGGCGGCGAAAGCTTTGACCCCAGAAGTCACCGTGTGTAGACTTCATTACTGGCTGAATTATGCTGGCGACCCATGTCCGGATCGCCGCACCGCCCAGAACGCCCGTGTCGCAACCGGGCCGGAGCGCGTCCTACGGGGGGACTCGTGATCGAGAGGAAGTGCCGCCATGGCCGAATCCAGGGGTGAACCGGGCAGCCGGCGGGCCATCATGCGATCCGCCGCCGACCTCTTCGCCGCCCTCGGCTACCGCAACACCTCACTGCGCGCCGTCGCCGCCGAGGCAGGGTGCGACCCGGCGCTGATCGCCCACTACTTCGCCTCGAAGGAGGCGCTCTACGAGGCCGTCATCACCGAGACGGTCCGGCCCGCCGAGGTCTTCCGCGAGGCGGTCGAACGGCGCGACGCCGAGGCGGCGGAATGGCTGCTGCGGCACGCGGTGGCCGACTGGGGCGACCCCGTGCAGCGCCGGCGCATCCTCGGCGTGCTGCGCTCGGCGCTCGACCTCCCCGCGGCCAGGGCCCGGATGGACCAGTCGCTGGTGCCCGAAGGGCTCACCGGCACGGACGAGATCAGGCTGGCGCTGGTCAGCAGCCTGCTCGTCGGGGTGATGACGGCGCGCCACATGGGCCTGCTGCCCGCCGAACTGGCCAAGGGCGGGGAGACGGACGAACTGGTCCGCGCGCTGACTCCGGCGGTGGCCGCGTTCCTGGCCGCGGGGCCGGACGGGCCGGACGGGTCGAACGGGTCGAACGGGTCGGCTCCGGCGCCCTGCGGCGGCTGACGCGCGCCCGGTCCGTAAGTACTCCAGCCGTTCACGGCGTCACCGCGTCCCGGTCCGGAGGCGGTGACGCCGCCGTCCGTGCGCCGTCGTCTTTGCGCCGCCGTCCGTGCGCCGTCGTCCTTGCGCCGTCGTCCTTGCGTCGCCGTCCGTGCGCCACCATCCGTCGACGGACGGCTTCGGCGCGTGGTGAAGGTCCGGGCAACGGGTCGGTTCCGTGAGGTGGCCGGGCGCCGACGCGGATCCGAATCCTTCCTCTTCCGGTGATCCGGAACGCCGGTGGGCGTAGCTGCCCCTGACCATCGCGCAGTCGTCGTCGCACGTCAACTCGACTGTCGCAACGCGTCGTTGAGAGCGACCGCGCTGTCCGGAACACGGGCATCGAGCTTGCGGAGAAGAATTCAGTACTCGTAGACTTCATTGGAGAATGAATAACTGTGGGGGTGCTGTCAGCGGACGGCGAACCCAAGGAGGGAACATGGAATCGATTGACACGGGCGTGCAGGCGACAGCCCCGCCCGGCACCTCGTCCGGGGGCGTCGGCACCGCCAACCCGGCCCGCTGGCTGATCCTCGCCGTCACGCTGTCCGCCATCTTCATGCAGATGCTGGACACGACGATCACGATGGTCGCCCTGCCCTCGTTGCAGAGCGACCTCGGCTCGACCTTCGCCGAGATCCAACTGGTCGTCGCCGTCTACTCGCTGGCGTTCGCCTGCGTGCTGGTGACCGGCGGCCGGCTCGGCGACATCTACGGCCGTCGCAAGATCTTCCTGATCGGCATGCTCGGCTTCACCATCGCCTCGGCGCTCTGCGGCGCGGCACCCAGCTCGACCTTCCTGATCGGGGCCCGGGTGCTCCAGGGGATGTGCTCGGGCTTGATGTTTCCGCAGGTCCTGTCGATCATCCAGGTCACGTTCTCGGCCAAGGAACGGCCCAAGGCCCTCGCCATGTACGGGGCTTCGGTCGGACTCGGTACGGTGCTCGGCCCGGTGCTCGGCGGCTGGCTGATCGACCTGGACATCCTCGGCACGGACTGGCGGGCGATCTTCTACGTCAACCTGCCGGTCGGCGCGCTCGCCCTGCTGCTGGGCCTGGCCAAGATCCCGGAGTCCTCGGCGGAGGGCGCGCGCAGGCTCGACGTGTCCGGTGCGGTCATCCTCACCGCGGGTCTGTTCAGCCTGATCCTGCCGCTGGTCATCGGCCGGGAACACGACTGGCCCGCCTGGAGCCTGGTGCTTCTCGGCCTGAGCCCGCTCGTGCTCGCCTGGTTCTTCGCGTACGAGGCAAGACTGTCGAAGCTCGCCGACAAGTCGCCGCTGGTGCCGAGCGGGCTGTTCAAGGAGCGGTCGTTCACCGTCGGGCTCGTGATCAGCGTGGTGTTCTTCGCCGGCATCCCGTCGTTCTTCATGGTCTTCTTCATGAGCCTCCAGATCGGCTTCGGCTACACGCCGATCTCGGCGGGTCTGGTCAGCCTCGGCTTCGCCGCGCTCATCGCGGTCGCCTCCGCCCGGTCGGCGGCCGTCGTCAAGCGGCTCGGCACCAAGACCCTCGCCCTCGGCACCGGGCTGCTGCTCGTCGGCATCTCGGGCGTGATCGCCACATTGCAGTGGGCCGACTCCGACCTGCACGGCTACCAGCTCGTCCCCTCGCTGATGGTGGCGGGGCTCGGCGGCGGCTTCTTCCTCGCGCCGTGCACCGGGATCATCCTGGCCGGCATCCGGTCCCGCGAGGCCGGTTCGGCGTCCGGCATGCTCGCCACCGTGCAGCAGGTGGGCATCGCCATCGGTATCGCGGTCGCGGGCATCCTGTTCTACGGCCTGCTCGGCTCGAACGCCGATGACGCGAGCCGGTCCGCGCTCCCGCAGCTCCGCACCGACCTCGCGGCGGCGGGGCTCTCCGAGGCCCAGCAGGCGCAGATCACCGACTCGTTCCAGACCTGCTTCCACGACCGGATGAACCAGAAGGACCTGACCGAGACGCCGGCCAGCTGCGCGCGTATCGAGAAGGAGATGGCGAACAGCCCGGCGCCCGCCGAGACCAAGGCGAAGGTGCGGGCGGCGGTGCTCGGCAAGGCGGTGCCCGAGGCCCGTAAGACCAACTTCGGGGACAGCTTCGAGCAGGCCGCGTTCTGGCAGATCGGCTGCTTCGGCCTGTCCTGCCTGCTGGTGCTCGCGCTGCCGCGGATCCGCCCCGAGGACGTCCAGGACACCCCGGGCGGAGCCTGACCCCCGACGCCGGGGCGTACGCCGGGTGCCGGCGTGAGGGACCGGCACCCCGGCCGACCGCCCCGGCCCCGGGGTGCGCCGCCGGGACCTGACTCCGCGGCGCGCCCCACGCGGCGCGGGTCCGTCTCGCGCCGCGCGCCACGGGTCCGGGGGCCGGGAGTCGGCTCCCGGACCCGCCCGGCCACTCGCCCGCCCGGCCACTCACCCGCCCGGCCACTCGCCCGCACCCGCCCCTGACGGCCTCAGCAGCGAGGTGCGCCGCCCACCGCGTCAGTACCTCCGTAACTCCCCATGCCCGCGCCCCTCGTACGCCCCTCGTGGTGAAAGGACGAACCGTGTTGCCGGTTCTCGTGCTCGGTGTCGCCTCGGCCCTGGCCTACGCGGGGGCGGCCGTGGCGCAGCGGACGTCCGCCGCGCGTCTTGCCGGGCGCGGGCGCCGGGGCGTGCTGCGCGGGGCGACCTGGTGGGTGTCGCTCGCGCTCAACGCGCTGGGTGCCGTCCTGCACACGGTGGCGCTCCGCTTCGGGCCGCTGGTCGCCGTGCAGATGCTCGGCGTGCTCACCCTCGTCGCGGCGCCGCTGCTGTCCGCGGTCGCCGTCCGGCCGTACCCGGGCTCCGCCCCGGCCCCGGCTTCCGCGTCCCGGCGCATGACCGCCGCCCAGTGGTCCGGCGTCGCCTGCACGGTGGCCGGGGTCGCCGGGCTGCTGGCCCTGACCCGTTCCGCGCGGGAGAGCCGCGCGCTCGGCCCGGGGGAGACGGCGGGCGTGCTGGCCCTGACCGCCGTGGCGCTCGGCATCCCGACGGCGGCGGCCGTCCTGCACAGGCACGCGGCGGCCGTCCTGCACCGGCGCACCCCCACCGGCCGCGGCGGCAGGAACCCGAGAAACAGTCATGTGAACGGCCGGCCGTACGTCCGTGCCGGCCGCCCCGTCGGCCGGCGGGCCGACGCCCCCGCGCTCTGGTACGCCGCTGCCGCCGGGGTCGCCTTCGGGGCCGCCTCCGCGTTGGCGCAGACCGCCGTGCTGGAGCTGACGGGCGGGGGCGCTCCGGGGCTGCCGGTCGCGGCGCTGCTCGCCGCCGCCGGTGTCGCGGGTCTGGCGCCCGCGGGTCTGCTGCTGTCCCAACTCGCCTACCGCGGCGGCCTTCAGGCCCCGCTCGCCGTCCTCACCCTGGTCAATCCGGTGTTCGCGGCGGTCGTCGGCGTCGTCGTCCTGGGGGACCGTTACGCCACCTCGCCGCCCGCCGTACTGGCGGGACTCGCCGCGGCGGCCGCCGCGGGACGGGGCGTCTTCGTCCTGGCCCGCCGCGAGACGACGGCCCGCCGCGAGGCGGCAACCCACCGCGAGGCGGCAACCCACCGCGAGGCGGCAACCCAGCCGGTGTCAACCCGCGGTCCGGTCGGTCCCGCCGGTCCCGTCAGCCCCATCGCCCCGTCCGGACTCGCCGGACCCACCGTTGCCCCCGGACCCACCGGACCCACCGGACCCCCCGGGCCGCCCGGAAACCCGCTCGAAATGCACCTCGAGGGCGGGCACGAACCACTCGACGAGTTCCTCGAAGTCGAGTGACGCCAGAGGGTCCATCTCCAGGACGTACCGCAGCATCACCAGGCCGGCGAGTTGCGCGGAGACCAGGGAGGCGAGGGCCGGTACGCGGTCGGTGTCCGCGGGGACGAACCGCCGGACGCAGGCCGCGAAGCTGTCCTCGATACGGTCGCGGAAGCTTTTCGACGTGGCCTCGTCCGACAGGCCGGTCCGGTAGACGGCGACCAGCGCGGGCCGGGTCGCCGGGTCCTCCCAGAAGGACAGGAAGGTACGTGCGATCCGTTCACCGGGCCGGTCCGTGAGCGGCTCGGGCCCGTCGAGCAGCGAGTCGAAGAGGGACGAGACGTCGAGGCGGGCGGAGACCGCGTCCTGGAACACGCCCTCCTTGTTGCTGAAGAAGTGGTGGATGAGAGCCGGGTCGACCTGAGCCCGCTGGGCGATGCCGCGCATCGTGGTGCCCGAGTAGCCCTTGGCCGCGAAGAGTTCGAGCGCGGCGTCGAGGATCTGCTCCTTGGTGCTGCTCTGCCCGGGGCGCCGACCGCCGTGGCGTGACGGCGTCCGGCCGCCGGACCGGGCCTTGGGCCCCCAGGGGCTACCGTCTCCGGTGCTCACCAGACCCCCTTCGGGTATTAATTCACGGGTGTAGGAAATCGACGTTACCAGCATTCCACATGGGCAGATCCCCCGGTAGGGAGGATTCCGGCACTCCGCCCGGGTGTCGAGACGATATTGGGCGAGGCTGCGGAGGGTGGCCGGAATCGATCACCGTGGCACCTGTCGCGCGGTCCCGCCCCAGGGGGCCGGGCGCACGGAACCGCCGCCCGGGGCCCGCTGCGGCGGGTGTGCCCGGGGCGACGGTTCCGGCCCCGCTTCCTGTGTGCGGTGTGTGAGTTGTCTGAATGTCGGTCGTTGCAGTTCGTTGCAGTTCGTTGCAGTTCGTTGCAGCTCGTTCCCGCTCGTTGCCGGTCGTTCGCCGCGCGTTACCTGTCGACGTCCGGCAGCACGGTGGCGCCGGGAGTCAGCACCCGGCGCACCATGTGCGGCGCCCGGCGCTTGGCCCACAGCAGTACCTTGACGCGTTTGAGCGGGGTGAAGTTGTAGTAGCGGTCGGTGGGATCGCCGAAGGCGAAGAGCGGCGGGACGAACGAGGCCGTCCGCAGTCGGCCGAAGACCCGCTCGGCCGCCGCGCCCGGCGCCAGCCGGCCGTCCGCGACCTGCCGCGCCAGCCGCTCCGTGTCGTCGAAGAGCGCGGCGAAGCCCGCGTAGACGGGGAACCAGAAGCCGCTGCCCCGGTAGCGCCCCACCTCCCGCCACCGGTCCGCCCGGCCGGGGGAGGCCAGCGCGTCGTTGCGGGCCCGCTTCAGCGACAGGGCGGCGAACATGGAGTGCAGCAGCCACACCCGGCAGAAGGCGTTCCACAGCCGGAAGTCGGTGGTGGCCGTCAGCGCGGTGCGCAGCAGCCGGTCCCCGTGCTCGATCAGGTCGTTCTGGAACGTCTCCAGGGGCCGGAAACGCTCCGCCGACCAGTCGCCGTCGGCCGCGGCCGCGATGAGGTGAGCCGCCGCCTCGTGCACCAGCTCCGCGGTCAGCGTGAGGTCCCGCGAGAGCGTGAAGTCGCTGCGTACGGCGGAGCGTTCGAGGACGACGAAGCCGTCACCGGCCGCCGCGCCGGCGTCGTACTGCCACGACTGGGAGCCGGTCCACGCCCGTACCGGTGTCGCCTCGGCGAACTGCCACCGCAGGTCGGGGAAGTGCCGGACCAGGTGCTGGAAGTCGTCCTCCGCACAGGCCGAGGACTGCGGCCACTGCTCGGCGTCGAGGCTGACCGCCACGCTGGTGAGGGAGGCCGTGCCGGTGCGCTGTCCGCCGAAGGGGACGAGCTGGATCCAGCCGCCGGGGAAGACGATCTGGGTGGTGCCGCCGGTCCACGGGGTGCCGCCGCTGCCCGGGTCCACCCGCTCCTCCAGCGGTCTGACACCCCGCAGGTGCGCGGTCAGCACGCGGGAGGAGTGGCGCAGCGGGCGCAGGGCCGGGCCGGTGCCCAGGCGCTTCAGCATCGGCGCGTCGGGCCCGGACATGTCGACCACGAACGCGGCCCGCACCGATTGGCCGTCGGCCAGCTCGACGAGGAAGTCGCCCGCCTCGCCCCGTACGCCGGCGAGGGCCGGGCGGTCCCGCGGGACCTTCGCGCCGTGACCCACGGCGATCCGGTGCACCCAGGCGTCCACGTCGGGCCGGTACAGGTGCGACTCGCCGTGCTCGCCGGGCACGTTGAACTGCACGACCTGGTGCGGCCGTACCCGGGCGCCGGGCCGGGCGTAGACGAAGCCGATGCTCCGTTTGAGCCCGGAGGTCCGGCGCACCTCGGCGGGCAGCTGCCCGAAGTGCCCGAGCGCGGCCAGCTCCGGTACGCCGTAGCGGCGCGCGAGCAGTTCGAAGACCTCCGCCGTGTACGGGACCGTGGTCTCGCCCGCCGGGGTGTCCGCGTCGTGCGGGCAGTCCACGAGGACGACGTCGAGCCCGGCGCGGGCCAGGACCGCGGCGAGCATGCCGCCGCCCAGGTGCGCGCCGAGCACGGCGACGGTGTGCCGGGCGCCGGTCCCGGACGGGACCGGCGCGGTCTCCTCCGCCGGCTCGTAGGGCAGCGCGGACTCGGCGGCGCCCACGGACTCGGCGCCGTCCGCCCAGCCCGGTTCCCCGGCCGGTGGTTTCCCGGGTGCGTTCTTCTCCATGGCTGCGTCCTTCGTCATGAGCTCTTGCGGAAACGGGAGCGCAGGAACCCGCCGAGCGCGCCGGCCACCACCGGACCGGTGTCCGGGGCCGCGGAGCCGCGCTTGGCCCAGTGCATGGTGCGGATCATGCGGGCCGGGTTGGGGTTGTAGAAGCGGTTGGCCGGGTCGTGCAGGCCGAACGGCGGCGGCGCGTAGCCGTCGTCCTGGAGCAGGTCGAAGAGTTCGCCGGTGGCCCGGTCCGGGGTCATCAGACCGGCCTCGACGTCCCGGCAGGCGGCCCAGGCCGCGTCGGTGATCTTGTTGAAGCCGACGCTCGCCGGGAACAGCGCCCCGGGGTGCGGCTGGGCCTCCAGCTCCCGCCAGATGAGCTGGTCGCCGGTGCGCTGGAACCGGGTGAGGGCGTCCTGCGCGTTGAGGGTGCCGAGCACCGTGCCGAGCGCCCACATCCGAAACGTGGCGTTCCACATGCCGTAGTCGCGGAACGAGGTGAAGGAGGACGCCACCACCTCGTCGTGGGCGTGGACCAGACCGCGCTGTAGCGTCTCGACGTGGCCGAAGCGCTCGGCGGAGAAGTCGTCGTCCTTGGCGGCCTCGATCAGCCGCCAGGCCAGCGAGTTGACCACGTCGGTGGTGTTGGTCAGCCCGCGCGAGTACAGCGCGTCCACGAACCCCGCGGCGTGCGAGGTCAGGCAGAACCGGTCGCCGACGATTCTCTTCGAGGAGTACTGGAGCCGGCCGGTGGACACCCACGGACGGGCCGCCTTCGCGTCCTTGAACTGCGGGGCGACGGCCGGGAACCGCTCCAGCCACTCGGCGAACTCGCGCTCCGGAGGCGTGTCCGTCTTCGGGTGCCTGCGCGGGTCCAGGGTCAGGCCCACGCTGCACAGCCGGTTGGTGGCCGCGCGGTGGTTGTCGAACGGGATGACCCACAGCCAGCCGCCGTCGAAGACGTGGTGCAGGGTGCCCTGGTGCCAGGGGCTGGGGTTGTCGTGCCGGCGCCCCGCCGGGCAGTCGTCGAAGGGGCGCACGCCCACCATGTGCGTGAACAGGGTGCGCGAATGGGTGCGCTGCTGCGGCACCTCGTCGCGCAGGGCGAACTTGCGGGCCAGCGGCGAGTTGTGGCCGCCCGCGTCCACGATGTACCGGGCGCGGATCGCCGGCCCCTTCTCCACTGCGAGCGTGACCCCGGAGCCGTCCACCTCGACGTCCGTCACCCGGGTGTTCAGCCGGGGCACCGCGCCGTAGCGCACCGCCACGTTGAACATGTAGGCGTCGACGTCCTGGCGGAACATGTGCGACTCGGTGGACAGCGCCACCGGGATCACGAACTGGTTGATCTCCTTCGGGTCCTGCGGCTCGCCCTCGCGGTGGTAGACGAAGCCGAAGTTCCGCTTCTGCCCGGAGTTCGAGGACACCTTGGAGCGCATGGTGGAGAAGTGGCTCAGATGCGCGATCTCCGGCACGCCGTAGCGCGCCGCGAGAATCCGCAGCATCACCGAGGTGTAAGGGATGGTGGACTCGCCCACCGCGAAGCGCGGGTGCGCCCCGGCGTCGACCAGGACCGTCTTCACCCCGTTGCGGGTCAGGATCGCGGCCAGGACCGAACCGGCGATCCCGGCGCCCAGGATGGCGACGTCGTGGACGGTCTTGTCGGGCGAGCCCGACGCGGACAGCGGTTGCATGATGCTCGTTCCTCCAGGAGTCGGGGCGGAATCGCGGACCTCGGCGCTCACGCCGGGTCCGCCGGCCGCTGGGGGCCGAACGCGGCGGTCGCCGGGTGCTTCTCCTCGATCAGGTCGTGGAGGAAGGAGCCCCAGTGGATGCCGGGGCAGGCGAAGAAGTCGCGGCTGTTGATCTCCAGGCGCAGGTCGTCCCGGCAGCGGCTGATCAGCTCCATCACCATCAGGCTGTCCAGACCCATGTCCGCGAGCCGGGTGTCCTCGGTGAGGGTGTCCAGCTCCAGGCGCAGGATCTCCGAGAGCTGCGCACGGATGTACTCGTCGAGCTCGGCGAGCCGTTCGGCACGCGGCAGGCCCAGCAGCCGGGCGGTGAGCGGGCCGAGTTCACCGGCCGGTGCCGGGCCCGCGGCGGGCGCGGAGCGGACGGTGCTGAGCATCGGGCGTTCCCTGCGCGCCTCCATCAGGTCCCGGAACAGCACCCAGTCCGCCGAGCACACCGTGCGGTGCGCGACACCGTCCGCCACCGCCTCGCCGAGCAGTTCCAGCGCGTGCCCGGGGTTGAGCTGCTTGAGGCCGATGGAGCGCAGGAACGCCATCACCGAGTCGTCCGCGAGACCGGACCTGGCACCCCACGGGCCCCAGCTCACCGTCGTGGCGGCGAGCCCGAGCGTGTGCCGGTGATGGGCGAAGGAGTCCAGGAAGGCGTTGGCCGCGGCATAGCCCGCCAGGTGCTGCGAGCCCCAGACCGAGGCGATCGAGGAGAACGAGACGAACAGGTCCAGGTTCTGGTCCGCGGTGGCGTGGTGCAGCGCCCAGGTGCCCGCCACCTTCGCGTGCAGGCACCGGTCGTACGTCTCCGGGTCGCTCTCCCGCAGGAACTGCGGCTCCGACAGGCCCGCCGCGTGCACCACTCCGCGCAACGGCCGCCCGGCGAGCGCCAGTCGGTCGGTGAGCGCGCGCAGCGCCGCCTCGTCGGCCGTGTCCAGCGCCACCACCCGTACGTCGGCGCCCTGGGCCTCGATCCGGCGGACCCCGGCGATCCGGGCGGCGGTCGCGTCGTCGTGGCGGGCGGCGTCCCAGGCGGAGCGCTCGGGCAGCCCGGAGCGGCCGGCCAGGACGACGGTGCCCGCGCCGTTGCGGGCCAGCCACTCGCCGACCAGGAGACCGAGACTGCCGAGGCCGCCCGTCACGAGGTAGCTGCCGAGGTCGCTGAGCGGCGGCAGCGGGCGCTGCTCTCCGTCGGCCGGGTTCGCGGCGACCAGCCGGGGCACCAGTACGGTGCCGCCGCGCCGCGCCGTCAGGTCCTCGACGGTCCTGGCCGACAGGAGCGCGGCGATCTGCTCCGCCTCGTCGGGCGCCCCCGCCGGGTCCAGGTCCAGCAGTCCTCCCCACAGCTCCGGGTGCTCCAGGGCGGCGACCTTGCCCAGGCCCCACAGCGGCGCCGCGGGCAGGCACACCTCCCGCTGTCCGGGACCGGTCCACTGGGCGCCGCGGGTCACCACCCACACCTGGGTGGCGGCCTCCGCCTCGGCGAGCCGGCGGGTGGCGGCCAGGAAGACGTGCTCGGCCGTCGTCCGGGCCCGCTGCGAGGCCTCGGCGCCGTACCCGGACACCGGCAGACCGAGACCGCTCAACAGCACCAGGTGCCCGTACGGGGCGTCCGCGCCGAGGGCCGTGTCCAGTACCCGCCGTACCGCCTCCGCCGTCGGCCCGACGCGGGTCACCGCCGCGCCGCGCAGCGTCAGCCGCTTGGCGACGGCCTCGACGAGGGCGTCCGTACCGGCCGCGGCGGGGTCCGCGCCGACCAGCAGCACCCGCTGCCCGCGCAGCTCGCGTTCGCCGAACGCCGCCGGGTCGCCGGGCCGCCACACCTGCTCCCACACCGTCTCCTCGGAGGCGCTGCGCGGCACCTCGGCCGCCCGCGCCGCCGACGAGCGGAGCTGGACGTCCCGCATCATGATCAGCACGCTGCCGTCCGAGCCGAGGATCTCCAGACCGCCGCGGAGCTCGCCGTCCTCCTCGGCCGGGTCCAGCCAGCCGTGGATGTAGCGGCGGGTGCCCTCAGGCACCGCCGTGGGCACCGGCGCGCCGCCGCCCTCGGGGGCCTTCTCGGACTGGCGCAGCAGCCCGAGCGTCAGGTCGAGCAGGGCGCCGCGCGGCAGTTGCTCCGCCGCCCGGTTGACCTCGGCGAGCACCTCGCCCGCGCCCTGGTAGACCTCGTTGAGCACCGGCTCGGCCCAGCCGGGCACCGCGATGTCGGCCGGGTCGACCGGCACGCAGCGGGCCCGCACCGCGTCGAGGTCGCCGCCCGCGGGCCGCGACGCGGTGGGCCTGCGGACCAGGACACCGCGGGCGTGCAGCCGCCAGCTCCCGCTCTCCGCGGACTCCACGCCGTGCCGGGAGAAGCACAGGAACAGCGATCGGCCCTCGTCGTCCTGCGGCAGCACGTACACCCGGATCCGGGCGGGCCGGTGCTCGGGGTCCAGGAGCAGCGGCTCACCGACCACGAACCGGTCCACCAGCCGGGGCTGTGCCCCGGGCAGCTTCGCGGCGCCGGCCAGCGCCCAGTGGCAGAAGCCGCCCGCCGACACCGCGCGCCGCCCGTCCGGGCCGGTCTGCACGAACACCTCGGACAGTTCGTCCAACTGGGGCGAGAAGGTGGGCGCGCCGGACAGCAGATGGCCCTCGAAGAGCGCCCCTGGCGCGTCCTCCGCCGGTGTCTCCGCGCCGCCGCCCGCCGCCTCGTCGTTGAACCAGTACCGCTCGCGCTGCCACGGATAGCTCGGCAGGGCGGTGCGGCGCGGGCGCTCGGCCCGGTGCACCGCGGTCCAGTCGACCGGCACGCCCCGGTGGTGCAGCGCGCCCAGCGCCTGGCCCACGATGTGCGCGTCCTCGCGGTCGCGGCGCAGCGACGGGATCCAGCCCACGCCGTCCTCGGGCAGGCAGCGCGCGCCGAGGCCGAGCAGCACCGGCGCCGGGCCGAGTTCGAGGAAGGTGCGGCAGCCCGTCTCGTACAGCGCGGTGACGCCCGCGTAGAAGCGCACCGGCGCGAGGACGTGCTCCGACCAGTACTCGGGGCGCAGCTGCTCAGGACCCCACTCGCGCCCGGTGACGTTGGAGATCACCGGGTACTTCGGCTGATGGAACGTCAGGGTCTCGGTGACCTTGCGGAACTCGTCGAGCATCGGGGCCATCAGCGGTGAGTGGAAGGCGTGCGAGACGACGAGCCCGCGGTGCTTGACGCCCCGCGCGGCCAGCAGCCCGACGACCCTGCCGACCTCGTCCCCGGGTCCGGACAGCACCACGTCCGTCGGCCCGTTCACGGCGGCGACGGCCACGTCCGGCACCGGGCCCGCCTCGGCGAGCGCGGCGCGCACCGTCTCCTCGTCGCAGACCAGGGTCTCCATCACACCGCCCGCGGGCAGCGCCTCCATCAGCCGGGCGCGGGCCGTGACCAGCCGGGCGGCGTCGTCCAGCGAGTGCACGCCGGCGACGCACGCCGCGGTGATCTCGCCGAGGCTATGCCCGATCAGCGCGGTCGGCCGCACCCCCCACGCCTCCCACATCTTCGCCAGCGCGTACTCGACGGCGAAAAGGGCGGGCTGGGTGAACCCGGTGCGGTTGACCCGCTCGTCGCCGCCCGCGCCCTCCAGGACCGGACGCAGCGGTTCGTCCAGGTACGTGTCGAGCGCGTCGACCGCCGCGTCCAGCGCCTCGGCGAAGACCGGCTCGGCCGCCGCGAGCCCGCTCGCCATGCCCGCGTACTGCGCGCCCTGGCCGGTGAACAGCCAGCCCAGGCGGCGCGCCTTGGCGCCCGTCGGCCCGTGCACGGTGACGTGCTCGGCCCGCTCGCCCGCGGCGAACGCGGCGAGTCCCGCGGCCAGTTGGGCGCCGTCACCGGTCACGCTCAGCCCGTGCTTCATCCGGGCCCGCCCGACGTGCGACGAGTAGCAGATGTCCGACAGGGTGCGCGGATCCGCGTCCCGCACGTGCGCCTCGTACGCGCCCGCCATCTCGCGCAGCGCCTCGGGGCTGTTGGCGCTCAGCGTCAGCAGGCCCGTCCCGCGCGGGGTGCCCTCGCGGGGCGCGGGGCGCGGCGCCTCGGCGAGCACCGTGTGCGCGTTGGTGCCGCTGGCGCCGAAGCTGCTCACCCCGGCGGTGCGCGGGCCCTGGGGCCAGGGCGTGGTCTCGGTGGTGACCTTCAGGTTGATGCTGTCCCACGGCACCTGCGGATTGGGGTCGTTCAGGTGCAGATGCCGGGGCAGGGTCTCGTGCTGGAGCGCGAGGACGACCTTGAGCAGGCCCGCCGCGCCGGCCGCCGGCTCCAGGTGCCCGATGTTGGTCTTCACCGAGCCGACCAGGAGCGGCCGGTCGGCGGCGCGTCCGGTGCCGGTGACCGCGTTCAGCGCCTTCAGCTCGATCGGGTCGCCGAGCTGGGTGCCCGTACCGTGCGCCTCGACGTAGGTGAGGTCGGCGGGGGAGACCCCGGCGTCCTTGAGCGCGGAGCTGATCACGTTCTGCTGCGCGGCCGGGTTCGGGACGGTCAGGCCGCTGCTGCGCCCGTCGTGCTCGGTCGCCACCCCGCGCACCACGGCCAGGATCCGGTCGCCCGCCGCCTCCGCCTCGTTCAGCCGCTTCAGCACGAACAGCGCGCCGCCCTCACCGCGCGCGTAGCCGTCCGCGGAGGAGTCGAACGTCTTGCACCGTCCGTCGGGCGACAGCGCCCGCAACTTGCTGACCAGCACGAACCCGTACGGCGACAGCATCAGGTTCACGCCGCCGACCAGTGCCATGTCGCAGGCGCCCGAGCGCAGCGACAGCACCGCCTGCTCCAGCGCCACCAGCGACGACGAGCACGCCGTGTCGATCACCATGCTGGGACCCTGGAAACCGAAGGTGTACGAGATCCGCCCGGCCAGGAAGCTGGGCTCGCCGATCAGCTGGTAGGCGTCGACGTCGGCCATCGCGCCCTTCTGCTGGCGCATCCGCACGTAGTCACTGGTACTGGCGCCGAGGAAGACCCCGACCCGGCTGCCCTCCAGCTCGCTCGGCGGCAGGCAGGCGTTCTCCATCGCCTCCCAGGCCAGTTCGAGGACCAGCCGCTGCTGCGGGTCCATGCCCGCCGCCTCGCGGGGCGAGATGCCGAAGACGGTCGGGTCGAAGGTGTCCACCGGGCCGTCGAGGAAGTTGCCCGACAGGGTGTAGGCGGTGCCCGGGTGGTCGGGGTCCGGGTTGTAGAAACCGGCGATCGAATGCCGCTCCTCGGGGAACGGGGCGGTCGAGTCGCGGCCCTCGGACAGCGAGTGCCAGAACTCCTCCGGCGTCGCACCGCCCGGGAGCCGGCAGGAGAGACCGATCACCGCCAGTGGCTGTGGCTGCTGGAGCTCCTGGACCCGGGCGCGCAGGCTGCGGATGGTGCCGAGGGAGTCCTTGAGCCGGCCGCGGAGGACGTCCTGGCTCGGCTGCTCGGCATGGCTCTTCGTCATCGGTTCTCCTCAAACCCAAGCGTTCGTGAGTCGGAGATCTCCGCCTCCAACTGGCGTAGCAGTTCGTCGTCGTCCAGGTCGTCCAGGTCGCCGGGGCCGTCCTCGCGGCCGGTGTCCGCGGGCTCGGCCGCCGGACCGCCGGGCTCGGCGGCCGGGGCGTCCGCGGCCGGGTGGCCGAGCTGCTGGAGCAGGTGCACGGTGAGCGCTAGCGCGGTGGGGTGCTCGAAGGCGACCGTCGAGGACAGCTCGGTCTGCAACTCGCGGGAGAGCCGCAGCCGCAGCGTCAGTGACATCACCGAGTCCATGCCCAGCTCGAAGAAGCCCTGGTCGGCACGGAGTTCTTCCTCCGGCAGACCGAGCACCTCGGCGACCCGGGTGCACACCCGGTCGAGCATCCGGTCCCGGCGCTGCTCCGGGTCGAGCCCGTCGAGCGAGGCCACGAAGTCCGTGCCGCCGCCGCTCCTGGCCGCCCCGAGGACCGTACGGAACAGCTCGCGGTGCGGGGCGTCGGCCAGCGCGCTGCCGAACAGCTCCCAGTCCACGTCGGCGACGCAGGCGTGCACCGTGTGGTCGCGGGCCAGCAGGTCCAGGGCGGCGACCAGGTCGGCCTCGCGCAGCGGCGCCACGCCGCTCGACTTCAGCAGTAAAGTCGTCCGTTCGTCGAGGAGCTGGCTGCCCTCCAGCGGCATCAGCTCCACGTGCGTCACCGGCAGTCCGCCGGCCCTGCGGCGCGCCGCGAGCGCCCGCAGCGACCAGTCGGCGGGCGCCGCCGCGCCGGTCACCGCGCCGCCCCAGGTCCCGGGCACGGAGCCGAGCAGCACGAACAGGCCCACGGGGTCCTTCGCCGTCAGCCGGTGCAGCAGCTCCGCGGTTGCGGCGCGGTTGGCCTCCGCGCGCAGTGCGGACTCGGTGGTCTCCTCCAGCGGCACCGCCAGCTCCGGGGTCGCCGCGCAGACCACGCCCGCGATCCCCGCGTCCGCCCGCAACTCGCCGACCAGCGAAGCCAGTTCGTCGCGCGAGCCGTGCGTCGCCACGGTGCGGATCTCGGCGCCCGCGGCCCGCCAGCCGGTGATCCGGTCGTCCAGGGGCAGCCGTTCGGCCCGCTCGGGCTCGGTGTCGGCGAGCACGATCCGCCGGGCGCCCGCACCGACCAGCCAGTCCACCACGGGCGGCACCAGCGCGCCGCCCGCCCCGGTCACCAGGTGCCAGCGCTCCGCGGGCAGCGGCCGGTGCCCGGCCCGCTGGGGAGCCTCCGCCCGGACCAGCGAACCGACCTGCACCGAGGAGTGCTCGATCCGGACGTGCTCGTCCCCGGGCGGGCACAGCAGCCGCGTCACCAGCGTGCGCAGCTCCTCGGCGCTGCCCCGGCCCAGGTCGACATGGCCGCCCCACGCCTCGGGCCTGGTCATCGCCAGGGTGCGGCCGAGACCGGCGTGCGCGCCCTGGTCGCCGTCCGGGAAACCCTCGTGACCGGTCGGCAGCAGCGCGTGCCGGGTGACCAGCCACAGCCGCGGCGGGGTGCCCTCCGCACCGGCCAGCGCGGTGATCAGCGCGGTGGTGGCCAGCCGCCCGTCGGGCCGGGACTCCAGGTCCTCCAGCGGCCACAGGTCACAGATACCGGTGGTCGCCTCGTTGGCGTGCACCGCGAGCAGCGTCTCCCACGCCTGACGGTCGCAGGGGTCGACGACCAGGCCCCCGCCGCCGCCCGCCCCGGCCGAGCGCACCCGGCGCACCTCGCAGCCCGCCGCCCGCAGCCCGTCGGCGACCGTGCCCGCGAGCTGGTCGGTGTCGCCGCACACCAGCCAGCGGGTGGCGGGCGCGACGTCCGTACCGTCCCGGCCCGCCGGGCGCCGGCCCGCGGGGTTCCAGACCATCCGGTACAGCAGGTCACCGATCCGGTCGCGGCCCGCGTCCGCGGGCGGGGCGTCCGCGGACGCGGCCAGGCGCAGCCCGGTCAGCTCCGCGACCCGGCGCCCGGCACCGTCGAGCACCACGACATCGGCCTCCGCCAGGCCGCCGGGACCCGTGCGCACCGGACCGCGGCAGACCCGTACGGTGCCCTCGAGCGCCGCCCTGACCCGCACCGATGCGATACCGGCGGGTCGGGGGTCGGTGTCGGAGGGGGCAGCGTCGGTGCCGTCGGCGGTCAGCCACAGCGCCAGGCGCAGCAGTTCGGCGGGCAGCCGGTGCCGGGACGAGCCGTCGGGCAGCACCACGGTGGCGTCGGCGTGTCCCCGGCCGCTGCCGGCCGACCGCACCCCGAGGCCGGGGAAGCGGTCGGCCAGCGCGGCCCGGAGGGGTTCGTCGTCGGCCGTCTCCCCGATCACCGCGAGGCCCGCGGCGGCAGCGGCCGAGGTGTCCGTCGTCGCGCTCAGCGCGGGCCCGCCCGGCGCGTCCCCGGACAGCGGACGCAGCACCACGGAACCCTGCCGGGTGTCCACCACGGCCTGCAACTCCGCCCGGCCCGTGTCGTCGGCCCGCGCCGGGGCGGCGAACCGTACGTCGTCCAGGGCGGGCGCCGGTGCGCCGGTCGCCGCCGCGCTGCCGAGCGCGGCCTCCAGCAGCGCCGCCGCCGACACCGTCGTACGGGCGCCGGAACCGCTGGTCTGCCAGGGGCTGCGGGTGCCGTCCACGATCACCGGCAGCAGCGCGGTCCACGGCGCGGTCGTCGGCCGTACCGGCGTGCCCAGCAGGGTGCCCCGGCCGGCGGACCGGTCGACGGGCGCGTCCGGCAGCCAGTGCTCCTTGCGCTGCCACGGGTAGCCGGGCAGATCCACCACCGTGCGGCCCGCGCCGGTGAACCGCGCCCAGTCGACCGGGACGCCCTGCGCGTGCAGCGTGCCCAGCGAGACGAGCAGCGTGGCCACCTCGTCCTCGTCGCGCACCAGCGAGGGCAGCACCACCGGCCGCGCGACCCCGGACGCCGTCAGCGACTCCTCGGCGCCCGACACCAGGACCGGATGCGGCGACACCTCCACGAACACCCGCTCCCCGGGATCCTCCACGGCCGTCACCGCGTCCTGGAAGAGCACCGTGTCGCGCAGATTGCGGCCCCAGTACGCGGCCGTCAGCGCGGACCCGGGCAGCTCGGCGCCCTCGACGGACGAGTAGAACGGCACCCGGGTCTCCGACGGCACCAGATGCGCCAGGCCCGACACCAGCCGCTCGCGCAGCGGTTCCATCAGCGGCGAGTGCGGCGCCACCGGCACCTTCACCCCGCGCACGAAGACGTTCGCCTCGGTCAGCTCCTCGGCCAGCTCCTCCAGCGCGCCGACGTCACCGGCGACGACCGTGGTGCGCGGCCCGTTGACCGTGGCCACGCCGAGCTTGTCCTCGTACAGGACCAGGTACGGCGCCAGGTCCGCGCGGGACAGGCCGACGACGACCGAGCCGCCGGTGCCGACGAGGGTGTCCAGGAGCCGCGAGCGCAGGCACAGGATCTCCGCCGCCTGCGCCAGGGTGAGCGCGCCGGCCGCCCACGCGGCGGCGACCTCGCCCATGCTGTGCCCGACGACCGCCCCGGGCACCACGCCCCAGCTCCGCCACAGCTCGACCAGACCGACCTGCACCGCGAAGACCAGCTCCTGCGGGATGCCCTCGTCGAACGGGCGGCTGCCCGGCTCGCCGCGCAGCGCCGCCAGCGGCGACCAGCCGATCCACTTGCGCATCTCCTCCTCGCAGGCCGCCACCGCGTCCCGGAACACCGGCTCCGTCTCAAGGAGCCGGCGCCCCATCCCGGCCCACTGGGAGCCGAACCCGGAGAAGACGAACACGCAGGACCGCTCCGACTCGGCCGTGCCGCGCACCACTTGGGGGTGGTCCTCACCCTTGGCGAGCGCGCGCAGCGCCGAGCGCACCCCGACGACGTCCCGGCCGACCGCGACCGCCCGGTGGTCGAGATGGCTGCGGCGCACGGACGCGGTGTGGGCGAGGTCCGCGAGCGCGGTGGCGTCGCCCGGCTCCAGCAGCGCCAGGTACTGCTTCGCCGCGGCGGGCAGCGCCGACTCGTGCGCCGCGGACAGCGGCAGCGCGAACCGCGCCGGGGGCTCGGCGGCCGGCTCCGCGGCGGCCGGGGCCTCGGCGACCAGGACGTGCGCGTTGGTGCCGGTGAAGCCGAACGAGCTGACGCCCGCGATCCGGCGCCTGCTCTCCTCGGGCCACCGCTGCGCCGCCGCGGCGAGCTCCAGACCGAGCCGGTCCCAGGGGACCTTGCCGGTCGGCGCCGTGGTGACCCCGATGTGCGGGGCGATCCGCCCATGGTGCACCGACAGGATCGCCTTGATCAGCCCGGCCATGCCGGCCGACGCCTCCAGGTGCCCGATGTTGGGCTTGGCCGAACCGACGAGCAGCGGCGCGCCGTCGGCGCCTCCCGGCCGCAACGCCTGCGCCAGCGCCCGCAGTTCGACGGGGTCGCCGAGCGGGGTGCCGGTGCCGTGCGCCTCGGCGTAGCCGACGTCCCGGCCGGACAGCCCGGCCTCGGCGAGGGCCTGCTCGATCAGGGCGCGCTGCGCCGTGCCGTTCGGCACGGTCAGACCGCTGCTCGCGCCGTCCTGGTTCACCGCGCTGCCGGGCAGCACCGCGTAGACGCGGTCGCCGTCGGCGACGGCCTTCGACAGCCGCTTCAGGACGACCGCGCCCGAGCCCTCGCCGCGCAGATAGCCGTCGGCGGCCTCGTCGAACGTCCGGCAGTGGCCGCTCGGCGAGAGCGCGCCGCCCGCCGACACCGACACCGGGATGACGGGGCTGAGGATCACGTTGACGCCGCCCGCGACCGCGAGATCGCTCTCGCCGCTGCGCAGGCTCCGGATCGCCAGGTGCACGGCGGTCAGCGAGGACGAGCACGCGGTGTCCACGGCCAGGCTGGGCCCGGTCAGGCCGAGGAAGTAGGAGAGCCGCCCCGGCGCGCCCGCGAAGGAGTTGCCGGTGCCGTAGTACAGGTCCACGTCCTGGAGCCGGCTGCCGACGTGCTGGGCGTGGTCGGAGCTGTTCATGCCGACGAAGACACCGGTGGCCGAGCCGCGCAGCCGGTCCCGGGTGGCGCCCGCGTCCTCCAGCGCCTCGTAGGCGACTTCCAGGAAGAGCCGGTGCTGCGGGTCGAGGCTGCGGGCCTCCCGGGGCGAGATGCGGAAGAACGCCGCGTCGAAGCCGCGCACGTCGTCCAGGTAGCCGCCGCGCAGCGAGGTCATGGTGCCCGGCGTCCACGTCCCGTCGGACAGGAACGCCTTGCCGTCCCAGCGGTCCGCGGGGACGTCCCGGATGACCTCGCGCCCGTCGAGCAGCAGCCGCCAGTAGTCCCGCACGGTGGGACCGCCGGGGAACCGGCAGCTCATGCCGACGACGGCGATGGGGTCGTCGGCGGGGGCGGTGTCCGGGACGGGGGCGGCCGGACCGGCGGCCACGGCCGCCGGTGCCTCCCGTGTCGCCTGCGCTGCCGTGAGCGCGGTGACCTGCGGCAGCAGATGGTCCACCAGCTCGTCCAGGCAGGGGCGTTCGAAGGGCGTGGACAGCGGGATGTCCAGGCCGAGCCGCAGCCCGAGGCGGTCCACGAACTCCACGATGCTCAGCGAGTCGAGCCCGAGGTCGGTGAAGCCGCGCCGGGGCGGGATCCGCCGGGACGGGTCCTGGCCCAGGATCTCCGCCAGGACCTGTGAGGTCGTACGCATCAGCGTCCGGCGTTCCCGGCCGGTGCTCCCGGTGTCGGCGGTGGCCGAGGGGGCGGTCCCGGTCCCGTCCGCCGGCGCTCCCGCGGGGGGACGGTGCGGTGCGGCGGCGGACGGGACGGCCGCCCGGGCGGCCCCGTCGGGGGTCGGGGCCGCGGCCGGGGTCGGTGGGGCGGAGCCGGACGGCTCCGCCGGTACGAGGGCTTCGCCGGCCTCGCCGGTCAGATCGACCTGCCGGGCGGGCCCGAGCGGCCGGCCCTCCGGGTCGATGAGCTGGACGGCGAGCCGGGCGGGCGCGGCCGGGTCGCCGGGCACCGCGCCCGGCGCGTACTGCGTGCCCGGGGTCACGTCGGGCAGCCAGAACGACTCGTGCTGCCACGGGTGGCGGGGCAGATCCGTGAGGCGGCCCGGGAGCAGCCGGTCCCAGGCCACGCCGGCGCCCGCGCAGTGCAGGGCGGCGAGCGAGCCGAGCAGGGCGGCGGGCCCGTCGGCGTCCCGGCGCAGCGAGCCGACCGCGACGCCCTGGCGGCGCAGCGAGGTCAGGGCGTCGGCCAGCGGACGGACGAGCGTGGGATGCGGGCCCAGCTCGACGAAGTCGGCGCCCCGGTCCTGGAGAAGGTTGCGCACGGCGGGCCAGAAGCGGACCGGGCGCAGCACGTTGGCGGCCCAGTAGTCGGCGTCGAGCACGGCGGGCGGGTCGTCGGGGCGGACGGTGGAGACGAAGGCCCCGGGCGTCGGCACGGAGGGAAGGCCGGCGAGCTCGGCGCGCAGCCGCTCGGCGAAGGGCGCCATGGCGGGGCTGTGGAAGGCGTAGTCGCCGGGCACGAACCGCGCGGTGACGGACCGCTCGCGCAGCAGGGAGGCGATCGCCGTCAGGTCCTCCTCGGACCCGGCGAGCACGGTGGCGTTCGGCCCGTTGACCGTGGCGACGGTGACGGCGCGCCCGGTACCGGCGGCGGCCAGGGTGGCCTCCTCCTCGGCGAGCGCCACCGCGAGCATCCGCCCGGTGCCCGCGGCGGCGCTCATGACGCGCCCCCGCCGGACCGCGAGGTCCAGGGCGGTGCGCAGGTCGAGGGCGCCGGTGAAGCACGCCGCGGAGATCTCGCCGAGGCTGTGGCCGACCACGTCGGTCGGTTCCACGCCCCGCGCGCGCCAGACCTCCGCGAGCGCCAACTGCAAGGCCACTACGGCTGGTTGGGCCAGCTCGGTGGCGGCGAGGTCGCCCTCGAACAGCTCCCGCAGGCCCGGCAGCCCGGCTGCGCGCAGCACCGCGTCGCTGCGCTCGAAGTGGGCCGCCGCGACGGGTTCGCGCGCCCACAGGTCCAGGCCCATGCCGCGCCACTGCGAGCCCTGCCCGGAGAAGACGAAGACGGTACGGTGCCGGCGGCGCGGTTCGGCGGTGCCGGTGAGGGTGCGCTCGTCGGGCTCGCCCGCGGCGAGTTCCTGGAGCGAGGCGCGCAGTTCGCCGGCGTCGGCGCCGATCACGGTGGCCCGCGCCTCGTGGTGGGTGCGCCGTACGGCGGCGGTGTGCAGGACGTCGCCGAGCGGCGGTTCGCCGTCGAGGGCGCCGGCCAGGTCCCGGGCGCGCTCGCGCAGCGCGGCCTGGGTGGAGCCGGACAGCAGCAGCACGCGCGGACCGTCCGTGTCGTCGGCGCTCTCCTCGGGTGCGGTCTCGGCCGGTGCGGAGACCAGGACGTGCGCGTTGGTGCCGCTCAGCCCGAAGGCGCTGACGCCGAGCAGGGTGTCGTCGGTCGCGTCGAGCGGGACGGCCCCGGCCGAGATGCTCAGCGGCCCGTCGGCCCAGGGGATCACGGGGTTGGGCGAGGACAGGTGCAGCTGCGGCGGCACCAGCCGGTGCCGGGCCGTCAGTACGGTCTTGATCAGGGCGGCGACACCGGCGGCGGCGTCCGTGTGCCCGAAGTTCGCCTTGTGCGAGCCGATGTGCAGCTTGCGTCCGGGCTCGCGGCCGGGCCCGAACACCTGCGACAGCGCGTACGCCTCGATGGGGTCGCCGAGCGGGGTGCCGGTGCCGTGCGTCTCGACGTAGGCGACCTCGCCGGGCGCGGCGCCGGCCCGGGTCAGGGCCTCGCGGAGCAGCGCTTCCTGGGCCGAGGCGTTGGGCACGGTCAGGCCCGCGCTGCGGCCGTCGTGGTTGAAGGCGCTGCCCCGGACGACGGCGAGCACCCGGTCCCCGTCGGCCACCGCGTCGTCGAGCCGCTTCAGTACGACGACACCGCAGCCCTCGCCGCGCACGATGCCGTCGGCGTCGGCGGCGAACGGCTTGCAGCGGCCGGTGGGGGACAGGGCCTGCACCTTGCTCATGAAGACGGACAGCTCGGGGGCGGCCAGGACGTTGACGCCGCCCGCGATCGCCGTGTCGGCCTCGCCGTTGGCCAGGCTGCGGCAGGCCAGGTGCACCGCGACCAGGGAGGAGGAGCAGGCGGTGTTCACGGACAGGGCGGGGCCGTGCAGGCCCAGGGTGTAGGCGAGCCGGCCGGGCGCGAAGCTGAACTCCTTGCCGCTCGCGTAGTACGGGTCGATGTGCTTCACCCCGCGCGTCTTGGAGTGCAGCAGGGTGTAGTCCATGCCGAGCATGCCGAAGAACACACCGGTGCGGGAGCCCGCGAGCCCCGGCTTGGTGAGCCCGGCGTGCTCCAGCGCCTCCCAGGAGACCTCGAGCAGGAGCCGCTGCTGCGGGTCCATCTCGCGGGCCTCGCGGAAGGAGATGCCGAAGAAGTCGGCGTCGAACTCGTCGAGTCCGGGCAGTACGCCGGCCCACCGGCAGTAGCCGGTGCCCGGGGCGGAGCCGTCCTCGCTGATGTACTCGGGGCCCCAGCGCTCCGGGGGGATCTCCCCGATGACGTCGACGCCGTCGCGCAGGACGCGCCAGAAGGAGTCGGGACCGGTCACCCCGCCCGGGTAACGGCACCCGATGCCGACGAGGGCTATGGCCGGATCGGTGGTGATTCCGTTGCGGGCGGGCATGGATCCCCCTTCGAAGGTGTGGCAGGTCGCCAGACGTGACGGTCGAGTGGTGCCGAGGCGGCCGGGGTCCGGGTGGCGGGAGGGGCGTCCGCGCCACCCGGGCCGTACCGGCCGGCCGGACCCGGCGGGTGTGCGGCCCGACGGGGTGTGCGGCCCCTAGGGCGTGTTGCGAAAGTCGCGTCGTTCGCCCGAAGGGCGGGCCGCGCGGCGTCAGGCGGGACTTTCGCAACACGCCCTAGAACTTGGGCGCGGCGGAGGGGGCCTTGAGGGTCCCCAGGTACTTGTGCCAGAGGTGGTTCGGGTCGGCCTCGACGGCCTCGACGATCTCCCGCATCGCCGCGAGCGCCTTGGGCTCCCCGTCGTAGACGTCGCCCTGGAGCATCTTCAGCACGTCCAGGCGGTAGCGCGGGTCCTGGACGAAGGCGGTGAAGAGGATGTTCAGCCGGTAGTAGATCGAGATGAACTCGTACCAGTTGTTGACCGCGCCCCGGAGCGTGTTCACGTACCCGTCGAAGCGCTCCTTGCGGAAGTCACCGGCCCTGTGGGCGGCGATGATGTCCTTGGTGGCGAGCCGGGCGCTGTTGAGCGCGACGCTGACGCCGCTGGAGAAGATCGGGTCGACGAACCGGGCCGCGTCGCCGATCATCACCAGGGAGTCGTCGGCGATCTTGGTGAGCGCGTAGCTGTAGTCGCCCTCGGCCTTGAAGTCCTTGACCCGCTTGGCGTTCTTCAGCGCGTCCTGGAGCGCCGGACGGCTGCCGATCGTCTCCCAGAAGAAGGTCTCCAGGTCGTTCTTGGCCTCCTTGAACCGGGTCTTCTGCGTCACCACACCGATGGACGTGATGGTGTCGGTGATCGGGATCTGCCAGACCCAGGTGTCCTCCAGCGGGAGGAAGTGGATGAAGATGTAGTCCGCCTGGTCCTTGTTGACCGCGAGCGCCTTGCGGTCGAAGTCGTCGAACCAGGTGTGCACCGCGTACTGGTTGAAGACCGGGTCGGGCTGCTTGACCTTGAGCTGGCTGCCCATCATGGTGCGCCGGCCGCTGGCGTCGATGACCATCCGGACGGGCACGCCGACCGGCTGGTTGCCGACCTTGGCCTGGATGACCGGGCGGTCCCGGTCGGTGAAGTCGACGCGGTTGACGCGGACGCCGTGGTACACCTTCGCGCCCAGGCTCTCCGCGTGCTGGAGCAGGATCTGGTCGAACTTGCTCCGGTCCACGTGGAAGGTGTGGTCCCGGTCGACCCCGGCCTGGTCGCGCTCGCTGAACAGCACCTCGGCGGCGCGGAAGTCGTGGTCCAGGCCGGTGAAGCCCATGTGGTCGATGTCCCGGTCCTCGGCGGAGGTCCAGGCGGCGCCGTACTTCTTGGGGAAGCCCGCGGCCTCGACCTTCTCCATGGCGCCGGTCTCGATGAGCACCGGGGTGGTGGCCGGCACCAGTGACTCGCCGACGTGCTCGCGCGGAAAGGTCTCCGATTCGAAGACCACGACGGACAGCCCCTCCTTGGCGAGGTAGGAGGCGGCGGTGGACCCGGCCGGACCTCCGCCGATGATGCCGATGTCGTAGTCGTAGTTCGCCGGTGTCTCGGACAACGTGATCTCTCCTGTCGCGGGTTCGGTGGGTGACACTGCGCGCCGTGGCCGGCTGGTCAGTGCGCGGGCGTGCGGAGGGACAGCAGCAGGTCGGTGATGCTGTCCAGGTTCTGGAAGTTGGTGCCGGTCAGTTCGGTCGGCGGGATGTTGGTCCCCAGCTCGTCCCGGATGAAGGTGAGCAGCTGCGCGGTGTTGATCGAGGTGAGGATCCCCCACTCGAGCAGCGGGGTGTCCGGGGCGATGCCCTGGGCGTCCGGCTCGGCGAGGAGCCGCTCCTGGATGAACTCGGTGAGCTGGGCGATCAGTTCGTCGCGGTCACTGGCCACGCCGTACCTCCTGTGGATGCGTCGACAGGCGGGTGTCCCGCCGGCTGCAACGGGCTCAACGTCCGTTGATTTCAACACCTGATGATGTCATTTCCCGATGAACTCTACTAGTGTTGAGTTTCTCGTCAAGAGGTCAGCGGCCAACGGGGGCACGAGGCTTGGGAGGCGCGATGACGCGAGTGACGCCTGAGGTCCGGCCGGGCCCGCCCGCCGGAGAAGTGCACGTGTGGCGGGTCCCGGAACCCGGCGCCGCCGACGCGGAGACGCTGCGCCGCTGCGCCGCCCTGCTCGCACCGGACGAACGGCGCCGCCGGGAGCACATGGTCCCCTCGCAGCGCGCGCTGTACGCCTCGGCGCACGCCGCGCTGCGGCTGGTGACGGCCGCGTACACCGGAACACCGCCGACGGAGGTCGCCTTTCTGAGAGGCTCGTTCGGCAAGCCCTACGTGTCCGGGCACCCGGGCCTGCGCGTCAGCCTGGCGCACACCGCGGGCCTGTCCCTGGTCGCGGTGGGCCGCGACGGCCCCGTCGGCGTCGACGTCGAGCGCCTGGCGCCGCTCCGGGACCCGGCGGGCCTGCGCCGCCAGATCCTGACCGGCACCGAGGCGGCGCACTGGCCCGAGGAGCCCGAAGACGCCCCGCACAGCGCCCTGTTCACCCACTGGACCTGCAAGGAGGCCGTCCTGAAGGCGATGGGCAGCGGACTCGCAGGCGATCTGCGCGCGGTCCGGGTCGCCGTCCCCGGCACCCGCCGCGCCGGCCCCGTACGCCTCCTCGCCGTCCCCGGCAGCCCCGCCCGCACCTGGCGCCTGCACCTGCTCGACGTGGGTACGCCGTACCGGGCGGCGGTCGCGGTCGCGGGCGGCGGCGACACCGTACGGCTGCTGCGGCTGCGGCTGCCGGGGGAGACCGGCAGGGCCGGGGACCCCGCGGCCGAAGCGCTCGCGGCCCCGCACGGAACCGAGCCGCCCAGGACATCCGGGACACCCCCGCCGTGCGAACAGCCCGGGGAGCCCGGACGGTACGGGCGGGCGCGACGACCCGAACCGTCCGGGTCGCCCGGGTCACCCGAGCCGTCCGGGCGATCCCGCGTGGTCCGGGCCCGGCCGGCACCAGCACCGGTACCACCACCAGCGCGAGCACCGTCACCCGTACCTCAGGCGCCCCACACCAAGGAGATCCCGTCATGCAGCTGAACGTTCCCGGGCCGGCCGGTACCGTCTCCGCCTCCGTGGCGGGCCAGGCCGGCGGGGGCGGACCCGCCCTGCTGTGCCTGCCGCACGCCGGAGGGGCCGCACGGGCCTTCACGGCGCTCCAGGCCGCCCTGCCGGAGACGACCGGCACGACGCTCCTCGAACTGCCCGGTCACGGCACCCGGATGGCCGAGCCGCTGCGCTCGGACTTCGGGTCCGTACTGGACGACCTGGTCCGCCTCACCGCCCCGCTGACCACCGGGCGGTACGTGCTCCTCGGCCACAGCATGGGCGCCGCCTTCGCCTACGAACTCGGGCGGTACTTCAGCGCCCTGGGCCGGTCCCCGGCCGCGGTCGTCGTGGTCGGACGCAACGGCCCCACCGCCCGCAGCACCCTGCCCGACCTGCACACGCTGGCCGCCCCGGCGTTCCTGGACGCCGTCCGGCGGCTCGGCGGCACCCCGCCGCAGCTCTTCGACCACCCCGAGCTGGTCGAGCTGTTCCTGCCGGTGCTGCGCGCCGACTTCACCATCTCGGAGACGTACACCCCGCTGCCCGGACCGCCGCTGGCGTGCCCGCTGTGGGTGTGCGCGGGCGTGGACGACCCGATGGTGACCGACGCGGGCCTGCGGAACTGGGAGGACCACGGGGCGGGCGAGGTCGCCGTCGAGTGGCTGCCCGGCGGCCACTTCCTGCTCGACGACCCGGCGTTCCACGCGTACGTGACCGCCGTGCTGCGCACGGTGGCGCTGCCCGGCCCGCGGGGCTGACCGGCCCCGCCCGCGACCGCCGCCGGCCCTCGCCCCGACAAACAGCGAAGTCAGGGGGAGGGCCGGCGGCGGTCGGCGTGCGGAGGTTCGGGGCTCTCAGGCCGCGGGACGGGCGCGGAGTTCGGAGAACTGGGCGCGCCAGTAGGCCAGCGGGAAGCGGTCGGTGGCGATGTCGCCGTTCACCAGACGGCCGATCAGCACCTGGTGGTCGCCCGCCAGATGGCTGCTGGTGAGGATGCACTCGGCGTACGCGACGGTGGAGTGCAGCAGCGGCGCGTCGGTGCGCTTGCCCGGGGTCCAGGGCACCCCGGCGAACCGCTCCGGCACCGGGGAGGCGAAGGTGCGGGCCGTCTCGGCCATCTCCGCGGAGAGGAAGTTCACCGCGAAGACCGAGCTCTGGTGGATCGCCGCGAGCGTGGCGCTGGGCTGCTTCACGCAGACCAGCAGCAGCGGCGGCGAGGCGGACACGCTGCACACGGCACTGCACGTGAGCCCGCGCGGTTCACCGTCGCCGGTCACACTCGTGACGACGCTCACCCCGGTGGGCAGCGAGCCCATCACCGAGCGGAACGTCTGCAGATCCACCTGGTCGAGCAGCGACTGCGACTCGTGGGAGCCGAACATCTCAGACATGGGCAGGTCCTCGTCTCTGAGCCCGAGGCGGGTCCGGGCCGCGAAGGTCATCGGGATTCACTCGGCGCCGGCTGCGGTGATCCGCTCGAGCAGCGCCCGGCGGTCCGTCTTGCCGTTGCCCGTCAGCGGGAACTCGGACACGGCGTGCACCGCGTCGACCACCATGTACAGCGGCAGCCGCTCGGCGCACTCGCGCTTGAGCTCCAGCAGGCCGGGCGGGCGTGCGCCCTCGGGCACCACGACCGCGTGGATGGAGGCGTCCAGGCCGCTGCCGACCACCACGCACGCGGCGGCGGCGACCTTCGGGTTGGCGGCGACGACCGCCTCGATGTCGCCCAGCTCGATCCGGTGGCCGCGCACCTTGACCATGTGGTCGCGCCGGCCCACGTACTCCAGCATCCCGTCCGGGCCCATCCGCCCGATGTCACCGGTGAAGTACGGGCCCTTCTGCGGCTCCCGGCCCCAGTAGCCGAGCATCACCGTCGGGCCGTCGACCACGATCTCGCCCTCGCGCTCGCGCGGCGGGTGCAGCCGGATCCGGTCGCCGCTGACGGCGGTGCCGATCGGCAGCGGACGGGTGGAGCCCAGATCCCGTTCGGTGACCTCGTAACTGGTGCACACATTGGTCTCGGTCGGCCCGTACCAGTTGTACATCCGCACGTCCGGCCACGCCTTGCGCAGTTCGTGCAGTTGCTGGACCGGGAACGGCTCCCCGGCGAAGACGCACACCCGCAGGTCCGCGGGCACGCCCCGGCCGAGCAGGTCGCCGCGCTGCATCATGAGGGTCAGCGCCGACGGCACCGAGTACCAGACGGTGATCCGCTCGCGGTGCAGCAGTTCGGCGAGCTGGCTGGGGTCGTAGGCGAGCCCTTCGGGGACGAGGTGGACCGAGGCGCCGGCCAGGAAGGCGGCGTACAGGTCGAAGACGGACAGGTCGAAGTTGAACGGCGCGTGGTTGGACAGCCGGTCGGCGGACGTGACACCGACCTCGGCGGCCGCCCAGCGCACGAAGGACAGGGCGTTGCGGTGGCTGATGCAGACACCCTTGGGGTCACCGGTGGAACCGGAGGTGTAGAGGATGTACGCCGGTTCGTCGGGCCCGTTCTCGTACGGCGGCGGGGCGTCCGCGGCCGGTGCCTCCTCGCGGACCTGCGCGAAGGAGGCCAGCGGCAGGGACGCGTCCCAGCCGGCGTCCTCGGCGCGGCGCACCCCGTCCGCGTCGGCCACCACCAGGGCGGGGGCGCAGCCGGCGGCGATCCGCAGCACCCGGGCGGCCGGGTTGTTGGCGCTGACCGGGGCGTAGATCGCGCCGATGCGCAGCGCGCCCTGCATCAGCGCGATGGCGTCGGCGGTCTTGTGGGTCCACAGCACGACCCGGTCGCCGGGCCGCACCCCGCGCCGGTGCAGCGCCGCCGCGTACCGGTCGGCGAGGTCGTCCAGCTCCCCGTAACTGAACACCCCCTGGGACGAGCGTACGGCCGGGGCGTGCGGGGCGCGCCGTGCCGAGTCGATGACGAGCTGGTGAAGCCTCACAGGCCTATCTCCTTCACTATCAGCTGACGCTGGATCTCCGACGTGCCGGAGAAGATCGTGCCGGGCACGGCGTCGCGCAGCGCCGCCTCGATGCCGTCCTCCCGCAGATAGCCGCGCCCGCCGAAGACCCGGACCGCGTCCGCGGCGGAGGCAAGGACGCCCTCGGAGACGGCCAGCTTCGACAGTGCGATCGCCAGCACGGACGGATCGCCCTCGTCCATGGACCAGCAGGCGCGGTAGAGCAGCAGCCGGGCGCTCTCCAGGCGCAGCTTCATGTCGGCGATCCGGTGCGAGACCGCCTGGAACTCGCCGATCCTGCGGCCGAACTGGCGGCGCTCGCGGGCGTGCGCCACGCACTGTTCGAGCAGGCGGTCCTGGAGACCGAGGTAGAGGGCGAAGAGACAGGCGCGCTCCCAGCCCATGGAGTGCTGGAAGATCGCGGCCCCCGCACCCGCGCCGCCCAGCACCCGGTCCCCGGGCACGAAGCAGTCCTCGAAGGTGACCGCGCCGGCCGGGCAGGAGTTCATGCCCATCTTCTCGTAGGGCTTGCCCACGATCAGCCCCGGTGTGTCCCGGTCGACGACCAGGCCGGTGACGCCGAGGAAAGCGGCCTTGGGGTCCACGGTCGCGTACGTGACGAACACGTCGGCGGCCGGTCCGTTGCTGACGAAGCTCTTGGTGCCGTTGAGGACGTAGCCGCCGTCCACGGGGGTCGCGACGGTGGCGAGCCGGGAGGAGTCGGAGCCCGCCTCGGGCTCGGTCATCGCGTTGCCCGCGATCAGCCGTCCGGCGGCCAGTCCGGGCAGCAGCCGCCGCCGCAGCTCCGCGCCGCCGAACGCCGCGATCGGCACGGCGCAGGCGAAGGTGTGGGCGGCGGCGCCGAACACCAGGCCGGTGTCGGCGCAGCCGCGGCCGACGGCCTCGACCACCCGGGCGGTGTCGAGCGCGCCGAGGCTTTGCCCGCCGTACTCCTCGGGCAGGCAGGAGCCGAGCATGCCGATCTCGCCGAGCTTCAGCCAGTCGCCGCGTGTGTAGAAGCCGTGACCCGCGCCGGGCGGCGTCGGGAAGGCGGCCCGGGTCCTTTCCAGCACCTGGTCGTAGCGGGCCCGTTGGCCCTCGTTCCAGCCGAACTCCACATCTGCTCCTCGGTCTGCTCGGTTCCGGTCTGCTCAGTTCCGGTCGGGGAAGTGGCGCAGGTTCCGCGGGCCCGCGTAGCGCAGCCGCGGATGGATGCGTCCCTGCCGGGCGCGCTGTTCCTCGACGTGTGCGAGCCAGCCGGCCACCCGGGCCGCCGCGAACATCGGCACGAACAGGTCGGAGTCCATGCCCAGCAGGTGGTAGATGGCGGCGGCGTAGCAGTCCACGGTCAGATAGGGGCGGGGCCCCTTCGACGGGTGGGCCGCGGTCCGTACGGCGTCCAGGACCGTCAGGACGTGGTCGCCGCCGGTGCTGCCGCGGAAGCCGCGGGCCGCCTCGCGCAGCGGCCGGACCCGGGGGTCCTCCTCGGCGGCCGGGACCGCGCGGGCCGCGGACGCCTGGTCGGCCCGGCCGCGCAGATAGGCGGCGGCGGTGTCGGGGTCGTCGTCCCCGCGGGCCAGGTCGATGACGCGGCCCGCGGCGCCGCCGTGCAGCGGGCCGGTGAAGGTGGCGAGCGCGACGGTGATGGCGGCGAAGGTGTCGGCGCCGGTGGCGGCCGCGACCCGGGCGGCGAACGCCGAGGCGTTGCAGCCGTGTTCGGCCTGGAGGATCAGGCACAGGTCGACCAGCCCGACCCGCTCGGGGTCCCGCTCAAGGCCGAGCATGTACAGGATGTTCTCGGCGTGCGACAGCTCGGGCGCGGGGTCGGGCAGCCGGCGCCCGGAGCGGGCCGCCTGCTGGGTCGCGAAGATCGTCGGGATCCGGGCGACCAGGCGTTCCCGCAGGTCGATGTGGGCGGCCGGGTCGGCGTGCGCCTCCGCGGCGACGCCGAGGGCGGGGACGGCGGTGCGCAGCACGGAGGACGTGGAGGAGTTGGAGTTGAGCACGAGGTTCGTGGCGACCATGGGCGGCAGCCCGCGGGCCGCGGCGAGCCGTTCCCGGAACGCGGCCAGCTCCGCCCGGTCGGGCAGCCAGCCGCGGATCAGCAGATGGACGACCTCCTCGAAGGTGACCCGGCCGATCAGCTCCTCGATGGGATAGCCCCGGTAGGCGAGCCGCCCGTGCTCCGGGTCCACCTCGGAGATGCCCGTCTCGCCGGCCACCACGTCGGAGATGTCGGGGGGCGCGCCGCCGTCGCGCGCGTGCCGGGTGTCGCGGGCACCGCCCTGCCCGCTCCCGCCGTTTGCCGGAAACGGGGCGGCGGGCAGCGGCGGGGCGATGGACGAGGCGTCGGCGGGGGCCTCGATCCGGGACAGCTCGGCGAGCCGTTCGTCGTAGAAGGCGCGGAGCTGGCCGACCGACTCGATGTGCTCGATGAGATGGTCGTCGAGGGTGGTGCCCAGTTCGTGCTCCAGGTGGACCTGGAGCTCCACGGCGGTGAGGTTGTCCCAGCTGGCCACCGCACGCAGCCGCATCTCGTCGCCGATGAACTCGGACGGCATGTCGAAGACGCGGGAAAGAGTGCTGATGACGGGGTGCACCTTGGCCATCTCCTTGTCTGTGCGCCGCCCGTACCGCGAGCGCGTACGGGGCGACGTGGGTGGGGTGCCGCGCCGCGGCTGTGGCGTGCGGCACCGCGAATCCGGGGCCGCGACGCCGCGAATCCGGCGTACGGCGGCCGCGGTTCCGGTGTGCGGTGCCGCCGGGGTCTGCGGTTCGGTGGTACGGGGCTTGCGGTCGTGCGGGGTGTGCTGTTGCGCGGGTCGTACCGCCGGGAACGTCGCGAGGCTTCCCGGGCCGGCCGTCCGGACGGCCGGCCCGGGGCCTGGACGGGCACCTGATGCCGTACGGGTGCCGGCGGTCGTGCGGTCGTACGGTCGTGCGGTCGTACGGGGCGTCCGGCCCCGCGGGCCGGGCCGCCGGGATCGCCCCGCCCGCTTCCGCCGCGCGGGCGCGCGCGTGGTGCGACGTCCGGCGGAATCCGGCTATCCGGCCAGGTCCGAGGCCTTTCCGCCGGCCGGTTCGGGGATGCGGACCAGCGGGCCGGCCGGAGCCGTCTTCCCGGTGACCAGATCCATGCGGGTGCGGGGGAGCAGGTACGGCAGCAGTGGTCCGGTCATCGCGGTGGTGATCAGCGCCATGAGGACCATCTCGGTGAACAGGGTGTCGTCGAGCACCCCGAGACTGAGCCCGACGCCGAGGATGATCAGCTCGGTCAGGCCCCGGGTGTTCATCAGGACGCCGACGCCCGTCGACTCCCGCCAGTTGAGCCCGAAGGATTTGGCCGGCAGCCCGGCACCCAGGATCTTGCCGAGGACGGCGGCGGCGAGGATCAGCCCCAGCTCGCCCCAGGCGGCGAGCGACATGGACGCGATGTCGACCGAGAGACCGGTGACGATGAAGTAGACGGGCAGCATCAGCTCGCCCGCGTGCTGGAGCGGGCGCAGCATCCGCTCCTCGAGGAGTCGCTGCGGCGCGCGCGGCATGACCAGACCGAAGGCGAAGGCGCCGAAGATCGGATGGATGCCGATCTTCGACGTGGTGTACGCGGAGAGCAGCAGACCGGCCGTGACCAGCGTGGCGAGCTGGACCCCGGTGCCCCGCCGGGAGACCCACCCGACGGCCCGCGCCAGCAGCGGCCGCACGACGACGATCATCGCGGAGCCGTAACCCGCCGACATCCAGAGGGTGTCGAGGAAGCCGGAGGGACCGGACGCGGTGACGATGGCGACCACACCCGCCAGCAGGCACCAGGCCAGTACGTCGCCGAAGGCCGCGCTGGTGAGGGCGAGGGCGCCGATCTTCGTCCGGCTGAGCTTGTTGTCCTTGAGGATGCGGGCCAGCACCGGGAACGCGGTGATCGACATGCTGACGCCCAGGTACAGGCAGAACGAGCTGAACGGCACCTTGTCGCCGTCGACGTGGGAGTGCCGGTGGTAGATGAGCGCGGCCACCCCGGCGCCGAGCGCCATCGGGGCGAGCATGCTGCCCGTGGTCACCCCGGCGACGGAGCGTTTCCGGCGGCGCATGCTCGCCCAGTCCAGCTCCCAGCCGACGGTGAACATGAAGAGCAGCAGTCCCAGTTGGGCGACCATGGACAGCAGGGGCCGCACCTCGTCCGGGAACAGACGCTGCGTCAGGTCTCCCGGTAACAGCCCGAGGAGGCTCGGCCCGAGCAGGATGCCGGCGGTGATCTCGCCGATGACGGCGGGCTGGCGGACGCGCCGCGCGAGGCGTGCGAGGACCGTGCCCGCGATCAGGATGACGGCGATTCCGGCGATGGCGGTGGCCTGCAGGGTTTCGGCCGCGTGCGGTTGGGTCACGACTTCTCCTCCGGCAGCGGAACGGCGGCGGAACGCGGTGGGCGTGCGGACTGGCGTGCGGTGAGCGTGCGGTGTGCCGCGGGTGGACGTACGGAACGTCGAGGGGAATTCACTGGCCATTGAACTCAACTGGCGATGAGTTTCGCACGCCCGGCCGGGCCCGTACAAGGGGGATCGGGTCGGACGTCCTCGTTCCGAGCCTCTTCCGAGGGGTGGCCGCACCCCTTCCGGGGGGTGGCCGGGCCCCCGGGGCGGGCCGGCCGGGGCTTGCTGGGACCCGGTGTTCGTGCAAAACTCCCTACCTGTTGAGTTCACTAAGTGTTGAGTTAATGCCGGAAGGTGGTGCCCGACCATGCGCGAACTGGTGGAGGCGATCGAGTCCCCGGACTCGGTGCCGGCCGATGTGGCGGCCCTGGGAGTCCCCGAGTCCTTCCGGGCGGCCGTCCTCCACAAGGACGAGGTGGGCATGTTCGAGGGGATCGAGCCGCGCGACCGGCGCCCGGCCGACGCCCTGCACATCCAGGACGTGCCGACCCCGGACCCCGGCCCCGGCGAGGTGCTGGTGGCGGTCATGGCGAGCGCCGTGAACTACAACACCGTCTGGAGCGCCCTGTTCTCGCCGGTGCCCACCTTCGCCCTGCTGGAGCGCTACGCCCGCCTCGGCGGCCTGGCCGCCCGGCACGACCAGCCGTACCACGTCATCGGCTCCGACCTGGCGGGCGTCGTCCTCAAATGCGGTCAGGGAGTGCGCCGCTGGGGCGTCGGTGACCGGGTCGTGGCGCACTGCGTCTCGGTGGAACTGGAGCACGCTGAGGGCCACGGCGACCCCATGCTCGACCCCGACCAGCGCATCTGGGGCTACGAGACCAACTACGGCGGACTCGCCGAACTCGCCCTGGTCAAGGCGACCCAGCTGCTGCCGAAGGCGGCACACCTGAGCTGGGAGGAGGCCGCCGCGCCCGGTCTGGTCAACTCCACCGCCTACCGCCAGCTCGTCACCCCCAACGGCGCCGGCCTGAAGCAGGGCGACAACGTCCTGATCTGGGGCGCGAGCGGCGGACTCGGCTCCTACGCCACCCAGCTCGCGGTGGCCGGCGGCGCCAACCCGATCTGCGTCGTCTCCTCGCCCGAGAAGGCGGCCCTGGCCCGCGAACTGGGCGCCGAGCTGATCATCGACCGCAGGGCGGAGGGCTACCGCTTCTGGCGCGACCCGGCCACCCAGGACCCCGGGGAATGGCGGCGGTTCGGCTCCCGCATCCGGGAGCTGACCGGCGGCGAGGACGTCGACATCGTCTTCGAGCACCCGGGGCGCGAGACCTTCGGCGCCTCCGTCTACGTCACCCGCAAGGGCGGCACCATCGTCACCTGCGCCTCCACGGCCGGCTACACCCACGAGTACGACAACCGCTACCTGTGGATGTCCCTCAAGCGCATCGTCGGCTCGCACTGCGCCAACTACCGCGAGGCGTGGGAGGCCAACCGGCTCGTCGCCAAGGGCCGTATCCACCCCACCCTGTCCCGTACGTACGCCCTCGCCGACGTCGGCCGGGCCGTGCAGTCGATCCACCGCAACGAGCACCACGGCAAGGTCGGCGTGCGCTGCCTCGCCCCCGCCGAGGGCCTCGGGATCACCGACCCCGAGTTCCGCGCCCGCCACGAACACGCCATCAACCGCTTCCGCAGCCCGGAACCCGCCACCGCGGCGCCCCTCCTGAGCGGAGCCGCGGCATGAACGCCCGCGCCTCAGCGGCCACCGTCGGCATCGTCGGGCTCGGCACCATCGGCACCGCGCTCGCCCGCCGTCTGGTGGACGCCGGGCACCCGGTCCTGGTCAAGGAGGTGCGCCCCGAGGCCGCCGAGCGGCTGCACCGGATCTTCGACGGCTCCGGCGCGGACCGGGGCCGGATCCGGCTCGTCGCCGACTGGGCGGGACTCGCCCCGGCCGACGTGGTGGTGGAGGCGGTGCCCGAGCGGCGCGAGACCAAGGTGGAGGTGCTGCGCGCCCTCGACCGGGTCTGCCCGCCCGGCACCGTCCTGGTCAGCAGCGCCGCCGCCCTCTCGCTCACCGACCTCGCCGCCGCCTCCGGGCGTCCCGGCCGGCTCGTCGGCCTGCACCTCGCGCTGCCCACCGCGGGCCTCGCCGAGATCGGCCGCACGGTCATGACCGACGACACCGCCCTGGACGCGGTGTGCGCGCTGGCGGACGGCATCGGACTGCGCCGGGTGACGGTCGGCGACCGGGCCGGGCTCATCTCCACCGCCCTGCTGTTCGGCTTCCTCAACCAGGCCGTCGACATGTACGACCAGCGGTTCGCCGGACGCGACGACATCGACGCCGCCATGCGGTACGGCTGCGGACTGCCGCTCGGCCCGCTGCAACTGCTCGACCTCATCGGCACCGACACCGCCTGCGACATCCTCGGCGTGCTCTCCGCGCGGTGGTCCGAACCGGCGCTCCAGCCCGCCCGCAGGCTGCGGCACATGGCCCTCGCCGGACTGCTGGGCCGCAAGTCGGGCCGGGGCTTCTACGACTACCGCGAAACCCCGGACCTTGCCGCCGCCCCCGCCCGCACCGCGCCCGACGCGGCGCCGCTGCGCACGGTCGGCATCGTCGGCACCGGCACCATGGCCACCGGCATCGCCGAGGTACTGGTCAAGGGCGGCTTCCCCACCGTGCTGGTCGGCCGCACCGACGCGCGCGCGAAGGCCGCCCGCGACGCGGTGGCCGCCTCCACGGCCCGTGCCGTACGGCGCGGCAAGCTGACGGAAGAGGAACGCGCCGCCGCCCTTGAGCGGCTGGTGCCGAGCGGCGACCTCGTACAACTGGCCGACCGGGACCTGGTGATCGAGGCCATCGCCGAGGACCTCGACGTCAAGAAGCCGCTCTTCCGCAGGCTGGGGGAGCTGTGCCGGCCCGGCGCGCTGCTCGCCACCACCACCTCCAGCCTGCCGGTGATCGAGTGCGGTCTCGCCTCCGGGCGCCCCGAGGACGTGATCGGCCTGCACTTCTTCAACCCGGCACCCCTGATGCGGCTGGTCGAGGTGATCCCCTCGCTGGAGACCTCGGCCCACCACACCGGCACGGCACGACAGTTGTGCCTGCGGCTCGGCAAGCACCCGGTGCAGTGCGCCGACCACCCCGGGTTCATCGTGAACGCCCTGCTCTTCCCCTACCTCAACGGCGCCGTCCGGCTGACCGAGAGCCACTACGCCACCGCGGACGAGATCGACGACGTGATGAAGCTGGGCTGCGGCTACCCGCTCGGCCCGTTCGAACTGCTCGACATCATCGGCCTCGACATCTCGCTCAGCATCCAGCGCGTCCTGCACGACGCGGACCGGCAGCCGCGCTCCGTGCCCGCGCCCCTGCTGGGCCACCTGGTCGCGGCCGGCCGCGCGGGCCGCAAGTCGGGAGCGGGCTTCCGCGTCTACGGCTGACGGGCTCCCGCCGCACCCCTCCACGAAGGAGAACGCCCATGCAGAGGTCCGGCTCCGGCCGAGCACCGGCCGCGCCCGCCGGTGAGGCCGACACCCTCGCCCACGCGATGCTGTCCGAACTGACCGGCACCGTCGCCGCTCTCACCGGGGACCCGGCCGCCGGTCCCGTCCGCGCCGCCGCGCTGGCCGCCCGCGCCGCCGCCGGGCGGCTCGCCACCACGACCGGGGCCGAACGCGCCGCCGCGCTGACGGCCGTCGCGGACCGGCTGGAGACGGACGCGGCGGACGTCGTCGCCGCGAACCGGCGCGACCTGGCGGCGGCCCGCGAGGCCGGGCAGCCGGAGACCGTACGGGACCGGCTGACCCTGACCCGGCCGCACCTGGCGGCGCTCGCCGCGACGGTGCGCGCCCTGGCCGGCGCCCCCGACCCGCTCGGCGAGACCGTGCGCGGCGCCGTCATGCCCAACGGCCTGGAGGTACGGCGGATCACCGTGCCCCTCGGCGTCGTCGGCATGATCTACGAGGGCCGGCCCAACGTCACCGTCGACGCCGCCGCGCTCTGCCTCAAGAGCGGCAACGCGGCCCTGCTGCGCGGCTCCTCGACCGCCCGGCACACCAATGCGGCCCTGGTGCACGTCATCCGCGGGGCCCTCGCGGACACCTCCGTGCCGGCCGACGCCGTACAGCTCGTACCGGGCACGACCCACGCCTCCGTGCACGCGCTGATGTCGCTGCGCGGCCTGGTGGACCTGCTCGTCCCGCGCGGCGGAGCCGACCTCATCCGGGCGACGGTCCGCGGCTCCGCGGTCCCCGTCATCGAGACGGGCGTCGGCAACTGCCATGTGTACGTGGACGAACACGCCGACCAGGACAAGGCGCTGGCCGTCCTGCTGAACGCCAAGACGCACCGCCCGTCCGTGTGCAACGCCGCCGAGTCGCTGCTCGTCCACGAGGCCGTCGCGCCCGGGTTCCTGCCCCGGGCGCTGACCGCGCTCGCCGGGCACGGCGTCACCGTGCACGGCGACGCGCGGGTGCGGGCGTACCACCCGGCGGTGCTGCCCGTCACGGAGGACGACTGGGGCCGCGAGTACCTGGCCCTGGAGATCGCGGCGGGCGTGGTCGGATCGCTGGACGAGGCCGTCGCTCACATCCGGCGGTACGGCAGCGGGCACACCGAGGCCATCGTCACCGACTCGGCGAGCGCCGCCCGCCGGTTCGTGGCGGCCCTGGACACCGCGGTCGTCGCCGTCAACGCCTCCACCCGCTTCGCCGACGGCGGTGAGCTCGGGCTAGGCACCGAACTCGGCATCTCCACCCAGAAACTGCACGCGCGCGGCCCGATGGGGCTGACCGCGCTGACCACCACCAAGCACGTCCTCACGGGCGACGGGCACGTCCGGGGCGGAGCCGCCGCCCCCACGCTGTAGGAGGTCCGGTCATGCACGTACGCATCATCACCGCGGCGCAGCCCTCCGGCTGGCTCCTGTACGAGGAGGAGTCCCGCCCGGAGCGGCCCGCCGCGACGGTCCCGGCGCCCTGGCTGGGCCTGGCCGGGGTCGACGACGATCCCGCGGAGTTCCACATCGTCCGCGGGATCGACTAGCCGCCAGTCAGATGTCACCGGCGGTCAGTGGCGACGGTGCCGAACGCCTGAAGCGCCAGCACGTCCGCCGCAGCCACCACGCCCTGACGGCGGGCACGGACGACCACGAACGCCCGTAAGAGTGGCGCATCTGACGTTACGTCAGTAACGGGCCGCCGAGGCCGTCGCGTCGCCGGTCACAGGCTCGGACGGCCATGCCTCTGTGACAGGCATCCTCGGACGACCGGGCCGCGGCGGTAGGCGCCCTCGGACGACCGGGCCCCGGCGGTAGGCACCCTCAGACGACCAGGCCCTGACGGTAGGCGTAGACGACCGCCTGGACTCGGTCGCGCAGGCCCAGCTTGGCGAGGATGCGGGAGACGAAGGTCTTCACGGTCTCCGGGCTGATCGAGAGGGCCGAGGCTATCTCGACGTTGGAGAGGCCGTCCGCGATCAGCCGCAGCACCTCCTGCTCCCGGGGCGTCAGCGGGACGTCCCGCGGCGCGCCGCCCTCGGCGGGCCGGATCCGCGCCGCGTACCTGCCCACCAACTGGCGCGTCACCTCCGGGTCGAGCAGCGCCGCACCCGTGGCCACCGTACGGATCCCGTGCAGCAGCCGGTCCGGCGGCGCGTCCTTCAGCAGGAAGCCGCTCGCCCCCGCCCGCAGCGCCTCGTAGACGTACTCGTCCAGGTTGAACGTCGTCACCACGAGGACCTTGACCGGGTGCGGCACCCCCGCGCCGGCCAGCAGCCGGGTGGCGTCGATGCCGTCGAGCACCGGCATCCGCACATCCATCACCACGACGTCCGGGCGCAGCCGCTCGGCGAGATCGACCGCGGCCTGTCCGTCGCCGCACTCGCCCGCCACCTCCAGATCGGGCTGGGCGTCGATGATCGTCGCGAGGCCGGTGCGGATCATCACCTGGTCGTCGCAGACCAGGACCCGGATCGGCGCCGTCACGTCAGGCTCCCCGCCGGTATCCGGGCCCGCACGACGAAGCCGCCGTCCGGCCGCCGCTGCGCCCGGAAGTCGCCGCCCAGGACGTCGACCCGCTCGCGCAGACCGGCCAGCCCCCGCCCGCTGCCGCCGGGCGAGGCGGTCCGTGACCCGGACCCGTCCGTGCTGATCTCCACGGTGATCTCCTTCGCGCCGTGGCGCACCCGCACCGAGGTCCGGCCGCCGTGGGCGTACTTGAGGGCGTTCGTCAGGGCTTCCTGCACGACCCGGTAGGCCACGAGATCGGCGCTGCCGGTCGCCTCCGCGGGCGTGCCCTCCTCGCTGAACTCCACCGGCTGGCCCGCCCTGCGGGTCTGCTCGACGAGCGTGAGGAGTCTGCCGACGGGCGGCGTCCGGTCCCCGGAACCGGTGCCGTGGTCGGGGTTGAGCAGGTCGAGCAGGTGCCGCAGGTCGGTGATGGCCCGCCGGCCGGTGTCGCTGACGGCGGTCAGGGTCTGCTCCAGCCGCTCGGGCGCGGCGGTCAGATAGCGGGCCGCCTCGGCCTGGACGACCATCGCCGTCACATGGTGGGTCACCACGTCGTGCAACTCAGCGGCGATACGCGTCCGTTCGGCCGTACGCGCGTCCTCGGCGGCCCTGGCCCGCCGCTCGTCCTCCGCGATCCGGGAGGACCGCAGCCACGTCCCGATGCCCCACGCCAGGACCAGCGCCAGGTAGAACGTCACGAACTCGACCACCGGCTCGCCCGGACCGGCCCGGTGGAAGGCCACGGCCAGCAGGACGAAGGCCACGGACAGCGCCACCGCGGTGACCTGCCGGCGCCGCTCCAGCCGCGAACTCAGGGTCAGCAGCGCGACCGGCAGGGCGGAGCCCGCGAGGGTGTGGTAGCCGCGGAGCTGGTCGGCGGCGAAGCCGAGCGACACCAGGGCGAGACACCACAGGGGCCACCGGCGGCGCACGGCGAGCGGCAGGGTCTCGAACGCCACCGCCGCGACGGCCACCGCGTCCGAGGGACGGTCCGGCACGCCGCCGAGCTGGGTCCCGTGGTTGTGGAACGCCGGCACCAGCGACAGCACGAAGCACACCAGGGCGAGCGGGAGGTCCCGGACCACGACGTCCAGCCGGCGCCACAGCTCGGGCACCCGTCGAGAACTGATCACCGGGAGAGTGTAGTTGCGGCCTGCGCCCGGGCCGCGCGCCGGCGGAGGGGGGCCAGATGGCCGCGCCTGCGGGCCAGCCACATGAACACGAGCGTCGCCAGCACACCGAACATGACCGAGTACACACTCGCCTCGGGACCGAACTCGCCGCCCGTGATCAGCTCCGGACCCGACGTCGTGGAGTCCAGCAGCCCCCGCGCGGTGTCGTTGCCCGAGACCTCCGTGCTGAAGATGCCGGCCTCCGCGTAGTTCCACCCGAAGTGCAGGCCGATGGGGACCCAGAGGTTGCGGGTGGCCACGTACGCGCCGGTGAGCATGGAGCCGGCCTCGACCGCGATGGCGAGGGCGCCCCACACGGTGGCGTTCGGGTTGAGCAGGTGCGACAGACCGAAGAGCAGGCCGGTCAGGACCAGCGCGATCCAGGTGCCCATCCGTTCCTCGGCTATGCGGAACAGGACGCCCCGGTACATCACTTCCTCCGTCACGGCCGCCGCGGCCATGAAGCCGATCAGCCCTATGGCTCCCGTCAGCGAGGCCCGGCCGTGGACGTCGTAGTACCCGGAGGTGAACAGGTTCGTCATGACGGCGCTGAACAGCGCGACGCCGATCAGCGTCCCCCGGCCGAGCGCCGCCCCGGCGCCCTCCCGGGCCAGCTCCGTGACCGGGCGGCCCTCGGACCACGCCACCACCCACCGGTAGACGAGCACCGAGAGCACCGCCGTCAGCAGGCCGATCGCGAGCGTGAGCCACGCGTTCCCCTCCACCGCGGCCATGCCCTGCCCGCCGACGGCGGCGACCGCCACGACGGCCACGAGCTGCCAGACCAGCCTCAGCTTCGACCTCATCAGGACCCCTTCACCAGCCTTCACCGGACCGCCGCGGCCGGAGCGCCGCGAGCGAAGCCCCGCGACTGGTGAAAACGCTACGGATCACAAGGCCCGGGATCGTCACCGCTGAGAGGGCATTTGCACGTAGCTCGCACGGGGGACAGGGGGTGACTGCGGGAGTGAGAACAGGGGGTCGTAGGTCGTAAGGGGATGTTCACTCCGCCGCTGTCCTGACGCGGATCCGTATGCGGGCGGCGGGCGGTGCCGAGGCGTCGCCGGTCGGCACGGCGTCGTTGGAGGAGTCGGAGGGGTCGGAGGGGAGGGCGCCGGTCAGGGGGACCACGTCCGCCCGCGGGACGACTTCGAGGCCCGGCCGGCCGCGCAGCCGCGTCAGTTCCCGCGCGTCCAGGCCGATGAGGGCGCGGGCCACCACGCGGCCCGCCTCGTCGAGCAGTTCCACCGGGTCGCCCGCGGTGAAGTTCCCCTCGACGCGGGTGATCCCGGCCGCGAGCAGCGGCCCGTGGCGTCCGGCCACGGTGCGGGCGGCGCGCGCGGTCAGCCGGACCGCGCCGCGGGGGCTGCTGGCGTGCTCCAGCCAGAGCAGGTGGTCGGCGGCCCGCTCGCCGGTGCGGTGGAACAGGGTGCCGATCTCCCGCCCGGCCAGCGCGCCGGCCGCGTGCCGGGCCGCCGTGAGGACGACGGGGATGCCCGCGTCGGTCGCGATCCGCGCCGCCTCCACCTTCGTCACCATGCCGCCGGTGCCGACTCCGGAGCTGCCCGCACTGCCGATCTCCACCTCCGTCAGATCCCGGGGGCCGTGCACCTCGCGCAGCCGCCGGGACCCGGGTCTGCGCGGGTCGCCGTCGTAGAGCCCGTCGACGTCGGAGAGCAGCACCAGCAGGTCGGCGCGGACCAGATGCGCGACCAGGGCGGCGAGCCGGTCGTTGTCGCCGAACTTGATCTCGGCGGTGGCCACGGTGTCGTTCTCGTTGACCACCGGTACCGCGCCCATGGCGATGACCTGGGCCAGCGCCCGGTAGGCGTTGCGGTAGTGGGCGCGGCGGCCGATGTCGTCGGCGGTCAGCAGGACCTGGCCGACCCGCAGCCCGTACCGGGCGAACGAGGCCGTGTAACGGGCGACCAGGAGCCCCTGTCCGACACAGGCCGCCGCCTGCTGTCCGGCCAGGTCGCGCGGCCGTTCGCCGAGCCCGAGCGGCGCGAGCCCCGCGGCGATCGCGCCCGAGGAGACGAGGACGACCTCCGTGCCCGCCGCACGGGTCCGCGCGAGGACGTCGACCAGGGCGTCCACCCGGTCGGAGTCGAGCCCCCCGGCGGCCGTGGTGAGCGAGGACGAGCCGACCTTGACCACGACCCGACGGGCGGTCAGGACATCGGCACGCAGACCCGTACGGTGGCCCCCACCACCGTACGGGCCACCCTCCGGTCCGTCTTGCGGACCAGCCACCGGGGTGTCTTGCGGACCAGCCTCCGGGGCGTCCTCCGGGATACCGAGCCGGGCGCCGGTCATCACGCCACCGCCCCGGCCAGGGCGAGGTTCCCGGACCCCGTCCGGGCGCTCTCGCGCAGCAGCGCGTGCACGGTCTCCACGACGAGTACGGGCCGCTCGTACGGCAGGTCGTGGCCCTGGCCCGGCACCGTCTGGAGCGCCGCCCCGGGGATGTCCGCGGCCAGGCGCCGGGCCTGTGCGGGCGGGGTGACGCAGTCCAGGGCGCCGACCAGGACCCGGGTGGGCACCCCGGCGAGCGCGCCGAGCAGGCCCGCGCAGTCGTGCGTGGTCAGCGCGGCGTAGAACTCCGCGATGGCCGTCGCGGGGATGTCCCGGAAGGCGCGTGCGCCCTCGCGGACGCTGTCGGTGTGCGGTCCCGCGCCGAACACCGCGCGCCACAGCGGCGCGGTGTTCGGGTGCGACAGCGGCCCGGTGAGCAGCCGGTGCACGGTCCTGGCGGAACGGGGCGAGCGCAGCAGCCCGTCGGCGACCCGCCGGCGGGCCCGGGCGAGCCGGCGCAGCGCCGCGGTGCCGGGCAGGGTGTCCGGCACGGTCAGCCCCTCGGTCACCTCGTTCAGGCAGGTCGAGAAGAGTCCGACGCCCGTCACCCGGGTGCCGAGGAGCGCGGGACGGTGCGCGGCGAGCTGCTGGACGGCCATGCCTCCCATGGAGTGTCCGATCAGAATCAGGGGCCCGTCGCCGGGCACCGCCTCGGTGAGTACGCGCGACAGGTCCCGGCCGAGCAGGGCCATGTCGAGCGGGGCGGTGCCGCGGCCGGAACGGCCGTGCCCGCGCTGGTCGTAGGCGATCGCGCGGACCGCGGGGAAGCCCGCCCGCGGGCGGGTCAGCGCGTCGATGTGCGGCCGCCAGTCCTGCGCGGTCACGGTCCAGCCGTGGCACAGCAGCACGGTGGCCGCGGCGCCCCGGGCCTCATGGGTGTAGACGGCGAGTTCGGCGCCGTCCTCGGTCATCACCGAGCGCACCGGAGGACGGTGCGCCGGACGCCGGTGCCATACCGCCGGACCGCCCGTCATGACGTACGACCGGACTCGCCGGCGAGCGCCCCGTCCTCGCGCGTACGGTGCTTGCGCCGCCCCCGGGACGCCCCGTGTTCCGGCGGTCGGATCCGGACGTGGGCCGACGCGAACTCCGCCGTCCTGAGCGCCTGTTGTACCTGGCCGAAGGACAACCCGAGCGCTCTGGCGATCCGGCCGGGGCTCCATCCCCGCCGGTGCAGGAACCAGACATACGCGGGGCGCAGGCGGGGCGGTGCGTCGATGCGCCGGCCGCCGTTCGCCAGGAACGCCGCGAGGTCGGAGGTCATCGCACTCAGCGTGGACGCGATGCGCAGCACTTCGCGGCGTTCGCGGACGTTGAGCCCGCCCCAGATGCCGGTGATCTCGCCGTTGCGCAGCGCCTCGCGCAGGCACGGCTCGGACACCGGGCAGCCGGCGCACAGCCGCTTGGCGGTGGCCTCGCGGTCGTCGCCGGTGCCCCCGGCGGGCGGGAAGAAGGTGTCGGGGTCGGCCTCGCGGCAGGCCGCGCGCTCCACCCAGGGGTCGGTGTCCGCACGGTGGTGCGCCGGTGCGTGCATGGCGGTCGGCCCTTCCTCGGTGGTGGCGGGGAGGTTCACTCTCCCGAGGCTAAACTCAACAGCCAATGATTTCAATGCCCGTTGACTTCAATGCCGGCCCCTGTGCGGCTCCGCCGCCGACCATGCGGCGGAACGCACTGCCGACCGCGCGACGGACGCACTCTCGACCGTGCGGCGGAACGCACTGCCGACCGCGCGGCGGAACGCACTGCCGGCTCCGTCGAACGGCGTCGATCTCCGTACCCGAATGTGTGTGGAAGCCGGAGAAGTGTTGGCCGTCGGATGGATTCCACGCCTGTTGAAATAGGGGCTTGCTGTAGTCAACTCGGCTGGCGTACGGTCGAGTTGGCTTCGACCGCCGGGCCATTGAGCCCCGGGAAGCGCTGGCGGACGTGTCCGGGCCCCTGACCCGGCACCCCCATCGTTCGCAGCGCACCCGCACGGCGCGATTCCCGTTCCGCGTTGCTCTGCATCACGCGCCATCCGAGCTCGACTTACCTCATCCGCGCTGTCCGGCGCTCCCAACGGGGGAGCACGACAAGGCACCTGGAGGGTGTTGTGCGTGCGAAGACTTCCTTACCGCCAACCGCTGAACCGGCCGACGGGTCCACCTCGAACGGTGACACCCCGAGACACCGGCCCGCAGGCCACGGCCCCGCCTGGGCACCGGCCGCCGCACGGGGCGCACTGGAGGCCGCATGCCGGCCGTGAGCGCACCCGTCATCGCACTGCCCCGCTTCCAGGTGGGCACCGAAGAAGTCCTGGACCTGCTCGGCGAGTTGTATCCCGACCACCCGAGGCTGTCCGACGTCTGCCGGGCCGTCCGGTCCACGACCGTGCGCTCGCGCTGGTTCTCCCGTCCGCCCGGCGAGCAGTTCGCCGGTGACCTGTCCGTCCGGGAGCGGGCCCGCGCGCACCTGCGCGACTCGCTGGAGCTGGCGGAGAGCGCCGCCCGGCAGGCGCTCATCGAGTCCGGGCTCGAACCGGGCGACATCGACGGCCTGGTGGTCACCAGCTCCACCGGCCACACCATGCCGGGACTCGACATCCCGCTGATCGAACGGCTCGGCCTCCCGCACACCGTCCGCCGGGTCCCGGTGACCCAACTCGGCTGTCTGGGCGGTGCGTTCGCGCTGGTGTGGGCCACGTCCATGGTGACCGCCCGGCCCGGTTCGAAGGTGCTGATCGTCTGCGCGGACGTCTTCAGCCACTATCTGAACCCCGCCGACACCGGCATGGACGGCATGATCTTCAAGGGCCTGCTCGGAGACGCGGCGGGCGCCTGCGTCGTACGCGCCGAGGCCACCGGTCCCCGGATGGAACTCGCCGAGTCCTGGCAGTGCGTCATACCCGGCACCCGCGACGTCGTCGGTACCCACGTCGACGGCGGCGGGCTGCACACCCACAACTCGCCCTGTCTGCCGGGCGTCGTGGAGAAGGGGGTGCGGCGGCTGGCCGAGTGGCTGGGGCGTCAGGCACCCGCGGGGACCGATCCCGTACCGCGGTTCGTCGTCTCGCACACCGGCAGCCCCAAGATACTCGACGCCGTCGTCGCGGGTCTGGGCTGCGATCCCGCCGCGGTCGACCTCTCCCGTGACTCGCTGCGCGACGTGGGCAACATCGGTTCGGTCTCGGTCCTCGACGTGCTCGAACGCACCTTCGCCAAGCAGCCGCCCGACGGGGCCGACGGGGTCCTGCTCGCGGTGGGCCCCGGCGTCTCGCTCATCGGCCTGAAGACCGTCTGGCACGTGGACTGAGACCGGGGACCGGGGGTCCGTCCCGGGCGGCCGGCCGCCGGCCGCCCGGACGGGTCAGTCCGCGTCCTGCCCGGCGGTGCGCGGATCGAGAGTGGTCAGGCGCAGCTCGACGGCGGGGATCACCCAGTCGAGGAAGTCCTGGTACTCCATCGTGGCCAGCGGGTGGACCTTGAGGATGTAGCGCATGATGGCCAGCCCGGCCAGATGCCCCGAGGCCAGTGCCGCGCGGATCTCGGCGTTCGGATGGTTGCGGTAACCCGACTGCCCCGACCAGCTCTTGATACTGGACTCGACGCGGTCGCGCAGTACGTCGATGGTGGCGCTGTCGGCGAGGCCCGCCCGGTAGATGGCGGTCATCGCATAGCGCGTCTCCTCGTTCTCCCAGAACGACAGGTAGGTCTGGGCGAGCCAGGCCGCCTCCGCCGTGTGGTCCTCCGCCTCGGGCGGCGGCACGTTGTCGAAGAGGTTGGAGACGCTGAGGGACGAGTTGATCGCCGCGTAGAACACTCCCTCCTTGTTGTCGAAGAAGTGGTGCACCAGGGCCGGGTCGACCTGGGCGTCCTCCGCGATCGCGCGGATGGTGGTCCGTGCGTAACCCCGGTCGGCGAAGAGGTGCAGGGCCGACTGGAGGATCTGTTCTCTCGTGCCGCTGTCGCCGGGGCGGCGCCCGCTGCGCGCACGCACCGGGCGTGGTTTCTTCGCCGCCGGAGCTGCGGCCCGCCCGGGGGAGGCGGACTTCCGTGCGGTGTTCGGCGAACCGTCTGTGCGCCTGGGTGTCATGGGATCACTGCACTTCGGGGGTGACGTGAGCGGTTAATTCACTGGGTAGTGAAAACCATCCTAGCAGGCGTTTCCCCTGTATTCCATTCATTGGGCGCCCGGTAAGTGCGGCTTCGTGTCCGGCCGTTGGTGTGCTGTACGGCCGGGGTCCGGGCGCCGTTCACCGCGTGTCGCGGGGGAGCGGCCGGTGCTGCCGCCTTCGCTCGCCTCGCCGCCTCCGCCGCCTTCGGTACGCTCCCTGCCTCCCGGCGCGCTCCCCGCCCTCGCGGTCCTCGGCGCCCTCGCCGCCGGCCCGGTCCTCCGGTCCGGCCTCACTCCGGGGCGTCGCTCGCGAGCAGCGTCCGCCGCAGTCCCGGCGTGATCGCGCCGATCACCGTCTCCAGGTCCGCCGCGGCCACGGAGTCCACTGTCCAGATGTGCCGGGCGAAGGCTACTCCGCCGAGCTGGGCGCCGAAGAGGGCGGTGCGCAGTTCGGCGTCCGCGCCGGGCAGCTCCCGGTCGACCTGTCCGTTCAGGATCAGCGTGACGCGTTCGCGCAGTACCTGGGAGGCATCCTTGTCGGAGAACGCCACCCGGTACAGCTCGACCATCGGGGACTCCTCCTCGTTCGGCTCCCACAGCGCCAGATAGGTGCGGGCGAGCCGGGCCGGCAGGTCCTCGTCCGGACCGCCGGCCACCGCGGGGCCGAGGATGCCGGCCACCTTGACGGTCCGCTCGATCAGGGCGCCGAAGACCGCGGCCTTGCCGGGCAGCAGGTCGCGGGCGTACTCCTCGGTCAGTCCGGCCCGTTCCGCGATGTCCGCGAAGCCCGTCTGCCGGTAGCCGACGCGGGTGAAGAGGGTGCGGCCCGCGGAGATCAGTGCCTGGGTCGCCTCCGCCCGGGCCCCGGCCTCGGTCTCTGCGCTGATGACGGTCATGGCTGTGATCCCCCTTGGGGTGCGGCGGTGTGGTCGTGGTGGGGGGTGGGGTGGGACGGGCGCCGTACGATTAATTCATTTCTCAGTGAACTCCTGAGCTGTTGAATTTGTCAAGCGGCTCTGCGATGATTTCAACGCCCGGTGAGTTAACCCGGTGGGTCCGCTGTGGCTCGCCGCTGCCCGAGGAGGGATCGTGCAGTCCATCGGCATCATCGGAGTGGGCTCGTACCTGCCCGAGGCCATCATCAGCAACGCGGAGATCGGGCTCGGCGCCGGCGTGACCGACGAGTGGATCGTCCGCAAGACCGGAATCCGCGAGCGGCGCCGCGCCGCCCCGCACGAGGCCACCTCGGACCTGGCCGTCGCCGCCGCCCGGCGTGCCCTGCGCCGCGCCGGACTGACCGCGGACCAGCTCGCCTACGTGGTCGTCGCCACCTCCACCCCCGACCACCCGCAGCCCGCCACGGCCGCCCTCGTGCAGCACCGCATCGGGGCCCGCCGGGCGGCCGCCTTCGACGTCAACGCCGTGTGCAGCGGCTTCGTCTACGCCCTGAAGACGGTCGAGAAGCTGCTCGCCGGCGCGGCCGAGGGCGAACCGCGCCACGGGCTCGTCATCGGCGCCGACGTCTACTCCCGCATCCTCGACTACGGCGACCGCCGCACCGCCGCGCTGTTCGGCGACGGCGCCGGGGCCACCGTCCTCGGCCCGGTCGCGCCCGGCCTCGGCCTGCGCGAGATCTCCCTGGTCTCCCGCGGCGACGCGCACCATCTGATCGAGGTCACCGCGGGCGGCAGCCGCCGTCCGCCGTCCCCGCAGACCGTCAGCGACGGCGACCACTGGTTCCGGATGGACGGCCGGGGCGTGCGCTCCTTCGTCACCCGCACCCTCCCGTACGAGACCGGCCGGCTGCTGCGCCGGGCCGGTGTCTCCCCGGACGCCGTCCGGCACTTCGTCCCGCACCAGGCGAACGGCATCATGCTCGCCGAACTCTGGCCGGACCTCGGCCTGCCCCGCGCCGCCCTCCACCTGACCCTGGAGCGGTACGCCAACACCGGCGCCGCCTCCGTGCCGGTCACCCTCGCCGAGATGGACCGCGAGGGCGTGACCGCGCCCGGCGACCTGGTGGTGCTCGCCGCGTTCGGGGGCGGCATGAGCCTCGGCATCGCCCTGCTGAACTGGGCGCTGGGGCAGCGTGACGGCGCGTTGCCGGACGGGTCGGCGGAGCGGCACGACGGTGCGCCGCCGCCCGGCGTGGACTCCTCGGCGGGTCATCTCCTCACGGTCGGCGACCGTCTCTCGCCGCTCGCGCCGTGACCGCCGACACGGCCGCCGTGGCGGCGGTCTCCGCGGAGCCCGGACCGGAGCAGGCGTCGGAGCAGGCGCCGAGTCAGGTGTCAGGGCCGAGGTCCGAGCCGGTGTCCGAACTGGAGCCGGACATCAGGGGGCGGGTGGCGCGGCTGCACGCGCTGCGGGCCGAGGCCGCGGCGGGACCGAACGCGAGGGCCACCGCGGCGCAGCACGCGAAGGGCAAGCTCACCGCCCGCGAACGTATCGAACTGCTGCTGGACGAGGACTCGTTCACGGAGGTCGAACCGCTGCGCAGGCACCGGGCCACGGGCTTCGGCATGGAGGACCGCAGGCCCTGGACCGACGGTGTGATCACCGGCTGGGGCACCGTCCACGGGCGGACCGTCTTCGTCTACGCCCACGACTTCCGCATCTTCGGCGGTGCCCTCGGGGAGGCGCACGCCGAGAAGATCCACCGCATCATGGACCGCGCGGTCGCCGCCGGTGCCCCGCTCGTCTCGCTGAACGACGGCGCGGGCGCCCGTATCCAGGAGGGCGTGACCGCGCTGTCCGGCTACGGCGGCATCTTCAGCCGCAACGCCCGCGCCTCCGGGGTGATCCCGCAGATCTCCGTGATGCTCGGGCCCTGCGCGGGCGGCGCCGCCTACAGCCCCGCGCTCACGGACTTCGTCTTCATGGTGCGCGAGACGTCGCAGATGTTCATCACGGGACCCGACGTGGTGGAGACGGTCACCGGGGAGAAGGTGACCCTGGGCGGCCTCGGCGGCGCCGACGTGCACGCCGAGGTGTCGGGCGTCGCGCACTTCGCGTACGACGACGAGCGGACGTGTCTGGAAGAGGTCCGCTACCTGCTCTCCCTGCTCCCGCAGAACAACCGGGAGACCGCGCCCGCCGCCCTCCCCGAGGACCCGCCGGACCGGCACTGCGACGCCCTGCTCGACCTGGTGCCGGTCGGCGGCCACCGCCCGTACGACATGCGGCGGGTGATCGAGGAGATCGTGGACGACGGCGAGTACCTGGAGATCCACGAGCGCTGGGCGGCCAACGTGATCGTCGCGCTCGCCCGCCTCGGCGGCCAGGTGGTAGGCATCGTCGCCAACCAGCCCCTGGTCCTGGCGGGAGTACTGGACATAGACGCGAGTGAAAAAGCGGCGCGCTTCGTCCAGATGTGTGACGCCTTCAACATCCCCCTCGTCACCCTCGTCGACGTCCCGGGCTTCCTGCCCGGCGTCGGCCAGGAGCACAACGGCATCATCCGGCGCGGCGCGAAACTCCTGTACGCCTACTGCAACGCCACGGTGCCCCGGATCTCCCTGATCCTGCGCAAGGCGTACGGCGGCGCGTACATCGTCATGGACTCCCGCTCCGTGGGCGCCGACCTGTCCTTCGCCTGGCCGTCCAACGAGATCGCGGTGATGGGGGCGGAGGGCGCCGCCAACGTGATCTTCCGTCGGCAGATCCGGGCAGCCGACGATCCGGAGGAGACGCGGCGCCGGCTGGTGAAGGAGTACCGGGCCGAGCTGATGCACCCGTACTACGCCGCCGAACGCGGTCTGCTCGACGACGTCGTCGACCCGGCCGACACCCGCCGCGTCCTCGTCGAGTCGCTGCGCATGCTCCGCGCGAAACACGCGGACCTGGCCCCCCGCAAACACGGCAACCCACCGCAATAGCAGAGCAGTTGGAGGCCCGACATGACCAGACCCGACGGCGCGGCGCCACCCACCGAAGCACCCGCCGAAGCAGCCACCGAAGCACCCGTCGACGCGACCGCCGAGGCGCCCGTCGTCCGCGTGCTGCGAGGCGGCGAACTCGCCGAGGACGAACTGGCGGCCCTGACGGCCGTGCTCCTGGCCCGCACGACGACACCCCCCGAAGCACCCCGGGACACACAGGTCATCCCCCTGTGGCGCCGCCCCCCGGCACAGGACACCTACCGCCCGCCGCACAGCTGGCGGGACTGAGAACCCCGAATCCGGTCCCGTGCCTTGTCCCGGGTCAGCGTTCGCTTTCGATGTCGCGGCGCATCGCCGTGCGCAGGGTGGTCAGGGACTGGTCGTAGCGGGTGAGGGCGGTTCGGTACTCGGGGGAGTGGGCGGGGTGGCCGTCCGCCGCGAGGTTGCGCAGGTCCCGCAGCCGGTGGAGGGCACGGCCCGCCTCGTCCGCCACTGCCTGCGGTGCCAGCAGCGCGAGGCTTTCGCGGGCCTGGTAGACGCCGGCCGAGCGGAACGCCTCGGCGGCGTCCTGGGGCCGGGACGCCGCGGCGTCCTCGCCGAGTACGACGGCCCTGACGCCCTCGCTGCCGGTGTGGAGGGCGGCGAGGTACGCGGTGTAGGCGTCACGTCGTGCCTGGTGCGAACGGAAGGCCACGTCGCGGCGCCAACGGGCCCGGTCGGCGAGCAGGGTGACCAGTGCGCCGATGACGGCGCCGAACAGAGCGGGCAGTACGGCTGACCAACTCACGCCGCGAGTGTAGGACGACGGCCTTCGCGACGGGCCGTGTCCGTCCGTGACCTCCACGGTTGCGGGCCGCGCCGTGGGCTCAGAGTGCCGTCAGGGCCGCCCGCATCGACGGGGCCACCAGGTCGGCCAGGGCGTGCACCGGGAGTTCGGCTATCGGCTGGAGGCGGAGCAGGTAGCGGGCGAAGGCGACGCCCAGGAGCTGGGCGGCGACCAGGCCGCTGGCGGCGGCGGCCCGGTCGGGGCCCAGTACGCCGGTCAGGCTGTGGGTGAACTGCTCCTGGAGGACGCCGCGCAGGCGGTCCGCCGCGCGTTCGTTGGTCGCCGCGGAGCGCAGCAGCAGCCGCAGCGAGCCTTCGTGCGTGTCGTTCTCCCACGGGGCCAGAAAACGCGTGATCAGCGTCTGCGGCAGGGTCTCCGCCGGGGTTCCGGTGAGGTCGGGCAGGCCCAGGTCGACGTCGAGCGCCGCGTCGAAGAGGCGCTCCTTGCTGCCGTAGTAGCGCATCACCATGGACGGGTCGATCGACGCAGTGGCGGCGATGGCGCGGATCGTGGCGCGCTGGTAGCCGTCGGCGGCGAAGTGCAGCCGGGCGGCGTGCAGGATCGCCTCGCGGGTGCGGTGCGAGCGGAGTGACGACATGCGCTGTGCCACGACGTGGGTTCCTTTCCTGCCTTGCCCTGCCTCGCCGGGGACGACACGCGGGCGCGGTGCGGTCCGCGTGTCGTCCCCGGCCGGCCGTTGCTCAGGCCTGTTCGGCCGGGGTCGGCTCCGGTTCCGGTACCGGCTCCGGGGACGCCTCCGGTGCCGGCAGTTCCGCGGTGCCGGCGGCGGGGCGCGGGGCCGGGCCCTGCACCCCGCACCAGCGGTGCAGCGCCAGCCGTACCCGTTCCGCGCGCCCCGCCGCGTCCGCCTCGCCGTCCACCCAGGCCGCGTAACCGTCCGGGCGTACCAACAGGGCCGTGGTGGCGGGGAGTTCCGGGACCGGGCCGCCCGTGCGGACCGGGCTGACCCGGGAGCCCCACGCCTCGGTGACGGCCGCCGCACGGCCGTCCGCCGTGAGGTCGAGGAGGACGAACCGGCCGTCGCGCATCAGCGAGTACAGCCGTACCGGCGCCGCCCCCAGCCGCGGGACCGTCAGATCCGGCACCCGCTGCCCGACCCGTGTCCGCCGCCCGTCCCGCGGCGGCAGCGGCAGCCCGCCGCGCAGCCGCGGTCCGCCGTGCGCCGCGCGGCCCGCGTAGCCCGCCCGCAGTCCGGAGATCGACGCCGCCGCGAACGTACGGACCCTGCGGTACGACAGGGCCTTGCCCAGGGCGGCGCGGCGCAGCGTGGTCAGCGTCGCCGACGGGCTGGTGGCCAGCGAGGTGGCGCGGTCGGTGGCCCGCAGGATCCGCTCGGCCTGCGGTCTGCGCTCGGCCTCGTACGAGTCCAGGAGTCCGGCGGGCGCCCAGCCCTGCACCTCGGCGGCCAGCTTCCAGCCGAGGTTGACGGCGTCCTGGATACCGAGGTTCAGGCCCTGCCCGCCCAGCGGCGAGTGCAGATGCGCGGAGTCTCCGGCCAGCAGCACCCGGCCGGTCCGGTACTGGTCGGCGATCCGCTGGTGGATCTTGAACCGGGCGAGCCACTCGGGCGCGTGCGGCCCGGGGTCGAAGCCGAGCGCCCGGGTGAGGACGTCGCTCAGCTCCTCCAGGGTGACCGGCTCCCGGGTCCAGGGCCGGTCCCGGCGCGCCACCGCGATACGGTACAGACCGTCGCCGTACGGCACGGTGACCAGCACCCCGCCGTTGCCGGAGAGCATCACCACCTCGTCCGGCGGCGGCTGACGCAGCCGGACGTCCGCGAGGATCGGCGCGATCCCGTACGTACGGCCGCGGAAGGCGATGCCGGAGAGTTCCCGTACGACGCTGTGGGCGCCGTCGCAGCCGACCACGTAGTCCGCGCTCTCGGCCCACTCGCCGCTCTCGCCCCGCACCTGGAGCGTGACGCCCGCGCCGTCCTGCGTGAGCCCGAACACCTCGGTGCCGCGCTCGACGGTCACCCCGAGGTCGAGGGCGCGCTGCTGAAGCACCTCCTCGGTACGGCTCTGCGGGACCACGTTCAGGTGCGGGAAGCGGGTGTCGAGCTCGGCGAAGTCGACGCGGGCGCCGCGCGCGGGCACCATCCGGCCGACCGGGCGGCCGTGCGCCGCGAGCGCGTCGGCGTGCCCGCGCAGGTCGAGGACCTCCATCGTCCTGCTGTACAGGCCCATCGCGCGGGACTGCGTGGAGGGGGTGAGCCGGCGCTCCAGGACCGTGCAGGACACACCGGCCGCGGCGAGCTCACAGGCCAGGGCCAGACCGGTGGGACCGGCCCCGACGACGATGACGGACTGGTCAGGAGCGGGGACCGGGGCGGCGGTCGTGCGGTTCACGGCTTCCTGGGGGCCTACGGGCTCCACGGGTTCCACTGGTTCCATGGGTTCCACGGGTTCCTCCTGGGAGGTGGGAGACGGGCTTCACGGGAAGGGGCGGAGTCTCTTGTGGGAGCGCCTGCGAGGTCTCTTCCAAAGGCGCCTGCGGAGTTCCTCGCGGAGTCGCCCGCGAAGGCTCGTGCGGGGAGGGGCGGGAGCACGACCGGGCGGCCCAGGCGCCGGCCACCAGCACGACGGCGCCCAGCGACAGCCAGCCCGCCGCGCCCTGCCGGACCACGAGGAAGGTGACGACCAGCGGCCCGTACGTGTTCCGGGCGGCGTTGCCGAGACCGAAGAAGGCCAGATACACCTGGCGCCGGTCCTCCGGCGCCAGGTCGTACGAGATCGCCCAGGCGCCGGCCTGCTGGTACATCTCCGCGAACGCCTGGAACGCGACCGCGCCGAGGACCAGCGCCACGGCGGCCGGGCCGGGCACCGCGCCGGTGAGCGCGAGCACCGCGCAGCAGGCGGCCAGCAGCACGCCGCTGCGCCGCAGCGCCCGGCCGCCGTCCGCCGCACTCTCGACGCCCCGGGTGGTGCGCACCTGGAGGAGCACCACGACGACGGTGTTGAGCACCAGGGTCCAGGCGATGACCGCCCGCGGCAGCCGGTCATGGGCCAGCACCCACAGCGGGACGCCCGCCGTCAGGACCGTCACGTGCAGGCTCACCAGCGAGTTGAGACCGGTGAGCAGGGCGAAGCGGCGGTCGCGGAAGACACCGAGCCGGCGCGCCCACGGCAGCGGGCGGCCGGTGCTTGGCGGAGTCCCCGTGACGCGACCGGTGCGGCCTGTGCGACCGGTGTGGCCTGCGCGGTCACTGTGGTCTGCGTGACCGGCGTGGTCGGCGCGGCCGGTGCCACCCGGCGGGCCCTCCGCCCCGCGCAGGCCCGTCACCAGCACCGCGGCGAGGAGGAACGAGAGCGCGTTGGCGTACACGACGGCCACGTAGGCGACGTCGCTGTCCGGCACCAGCGCGGCACCGGCCGCGAGTCCGCCGAGCGCGAGTCCGAGGTTCTGCATCGACCGGGCGCGGCCCATCGCCCGTACCCGCAGCTCCTTCGCGACCGCCGTGCCGAACAGGCCCTGCACCAGCGGCGACGCGCCCCGGTCCGCCACCGCGAGCAGCGAGACGACGAGCAGGAACACGGCGAAGTCCGCGGCGAACGGGTAGCACAGCAGCAGGGCGGCCCGCACCAGGTGCGCGGCGACCAGCATCCGCCGGGGGCCGACACGGTCGGCGAGGATCCCGGTCGGCACCAGGGCGAGGAAGGACAGGGCGCCCGCGACGGACAGGCCGATGCCCACCTGGCCGCCGCCCAGGTGCAGATACCGGGTGAAGAAGATGACGGAGACGGACATGTAGAGGCCGCTGCCGACCGCGTCCACGAGCACCGCGCTCAGCAGGACCGGGACCGCCGTCCCGGTTCGCGGCCCGCGCCCCGGCGCGGCCTCTGCCGCTTCTGCCGCCTCGTCCATGTCGCCCCCGTTCGCCGGTACGCGCCTCAGTCGGCCCGTACGCGGCGGTCTCAGTAGTAGTCGCGCATCAGCTCGTCGACCCAGGCAGGCTGGACGACCGTCTCGCGCGGTCCGAACTGCCGCAGATACGGCTTGATGTCGAGCACCGGAGTGCCGTCGACGGCGTCCAGGCCGACGACGTGCAGATCGAGTCCGTCGGCCTTGACCAGCCGGCAGCGCGAGACCCCGATCCGGTTGGGCCGGTTCTTGCCGCGCTGGGCGAAGATCCCGGCCAGCGGCCAGTCGGGGTTGTTGCGCGGGTGCCGGGCGCCCTCCTGCACCTTGTGCGGCGGCACCCGGTGGAAGTGGAACACCACCTCGAGGTGGGAGAAGGAGTCCAGGGCGAGCAGCGCGTCCGTGGTGAACCGTCCGGCGTCGAGCCGGATGACGGAGGCGACCTCGCCCCAGTGGTCGTCGGTCAGCTCCCGCCGCTCGTTGTGCACCCGGGCGACGGGCACGAGACCGGCGATCCCGCCGTCCCGGTCCGCCCCCGGCTCCACCACCGGTTCCGGCTCCGACTCCGATTCGGGCTCCGGATCCCGCTTCCGCTCCCGCTCAAGCTCCCACACCCGGTCCCGTACCAGCAGTTCGCCCGACGCCGCACGCTGCACCGTCAGGTACACGTCCTCGGGCGGTACGCCGAGCAGCGCGCCGAGCCGGTCCCGGAGCAGCCGGAGCAGCTCGCCCACCCGCGCGCGGCCGTAGCTCTCCTTGCACACGACGAAGCCGGCCGGCGCGGTGCCGCCGGCCTGCCACTCGGGCCGGTGGAAGGTGCCGGGCGCCAACTGCTGCCACCACACCCAGCAGTGGCCGCGGTCGATGCCGAGGAACGCGGTCACGTCGTCGGCCAGTTCCGCCAGCACCTGGGCCCCCGGAGTGGGGGCGGGCGAGAACAGCCTGATCACCGGCACGTCAGCGCCCCTCGCTCAGCGGCTTGACGCCGATCACCATGCAGGTGCGTACGGGGATGAAGTACTCGTCACCGTCCCGGCGGATGCCCAGCGCCTCCCGCCGCGCCGCGGGTGCCCGGTCGAGGCGGCGCCGGATCGCGGCCTCCGCCTCGGCCCCGGAAGAGGCGATCTCGCACCACCGCCGCACGGGCACCCCGGTACGGCTCTCGGCCTGCCGGCCCCGGGCCACGGGGACGTTGAGCCCGGCGCCCTGGAGGAAGCCGACCCACTCGTCGAGGGTGTAGCTGCGTACGTGCGTCGGGTCGTGCAGCAGCTCCAGCTCGTGGTTGAGCGCGTCGGTCTCCGGGTCCTCGTGGCCCTCCAGGTCGATGACGGCGAGCCGCCCGCCGGGGCGCAGCAGCCGGGCCATCTCGGCCGCGGCGGCGCGGATGTCGCGGAAGTGGTGCGGGGCGAGGCGGGACACCACCAGGTCGAAGGAGGCGTCGGCGTAGGGGAGTTGCTCGGCGTACGCCTCGGCGGTCTCGACGTGGACGCCGCGCTCGGCGGCGAGCCTGCGGACGGAGGCGAGCATGTTGGGCGCCGGATCCACGGCGACGAGCCGGGCGGGCAGGTCGTCCGCGAAGGACAGCGCCAGATGGCCCGCGCCGCAGGCGACGTCACAGACGGCGCTGCCGGTCTGCGGGCCGAGCGTCTCGTGCAGCGCCTCCATGGTGGGGCTCGACCGGTGCACCTCGCTGGTCGCGAAGTTCTCGGCGATCCTGTCGAACCGCCGGCTGGAGGTGTCCTGCTGACTCAAGGGCATGTCGTGCGCCGCCTTCTTCCTTCTCCGCCGGCGACTCTCGCCGACGGGCCGTCACCGGGCCGTTCCGTCACTGGCCGTTCCGTCACTGAGCCGTTCCGTCATTGAGCCGTTCCGTCATTGAGCCGTTCCGTCATTGAGCCGTTCCGTCACTGGGCCCTTCTGTCACCGGGCCGTTCCGTCCACGAAGGACAGGAGCGAGTCGACCGGGTCGCGCGAGGGGCCCGGGCCGCACGGGTTGAGGGTGTGTCCGAGCCCTTCGAGAAGATGGGTCCGCACCTCGAACGCGTGCTGTCCGACCAGCCGGCTCGCCGACCACTGGCCGTAGTGGTCGGGTGTGAACACGACCGGCGGCAGCGTCCGCCCCTCGGCCTCCGCCACGTAGCCGATCAGGTCGAGGCCGCCGTACACCAGGTCGAGGGAGGGGACGCGCGAGGTCAGGAAGGCGTCCTCCTCGATCACCGTGCCGACCAGGACCACGCGGTCGGCCTGCCGGGGCTCGCCGGTGCGCAGCAGCCGGAGCAGGGCGAGACCGCCCAGCGAGAACCCCAGCAGGACGAACGGCCGGACCAGTACGTGTTCGTGGGCGCGCAGCAGTTGCGCGAGGCGTTCGGCCCGCCGCCGCTGGTCGGGCTCGGCGGCGGGGGTGTCCGGCTCCCGGGGCGGCATGTCGCACGTCAGCACCTGCGCGCCCGTGGCCACCAGCCGCCCGGTCAGCTCGCCGAGCAGCGAATCGTCGCGGCCCTGCCCGTCCAGGACGGAGACGCTGCCCGGCCCGGCGAGCAGCACGGTGGCGGACGGCGGAGCGGCCGGGAAGGAGCGCCGCATGCGGTAGCGCGCCCCCGACGGATCCGCGCGCCACTGGGTGCGCTGGTGGACACGCCGGCGGACGGGCCGGCGGACGCGCTGGTGGACGTTCACCGGGTCACCTGCGGCAGACGGCCTCGGCGAAACCGCCGACGCGCTGGTGGAAGTAGACACTGATGATCTCCTCGTGCAGCGCCTCGCCGTCCAGCGTGGGCACGACGCTCTCCGGGGTGCCGGGCACCGGCTCGACGAGGCCGCGCTCCATGAGGTCGGCGAAGGCCGAGGCGAACGGCTCGTCGCGGAAGAGCTCGACGCCGAACCGCCGCCGGAACCGGGCTGCGTCGATCGGCTGGTTGGCCTTGAAGGCGAAGCCGAGGACCAGCCCGGCCGCCTCGTAACCGGTGAGCCGGCGGCCGGAGGCGAGCGGCAGCCCGCGGCCGTCCCGCAGCACGCGCGCGTACCCGGAGATGTCGGCGGTGTTGTGGGTCTGCACCACGGTGTCGTCGTCCCCGGTGAGCCAGCCGTACGCGCCGGGGCCGTACGCGATCATCGTGTCGTGCCGCTGCCACTTGTTGCGGGAGACCCGGGGGATGTTGCCGTCCGGGTAGACGCCGGGGCGGTTCCACCAGCCGCACGGGCTCGGGTGGTAGCCGCCGTCGAGGAGCAGTTCCACGACGGCCTCGCGCATCGCGTAGGTCTCCCCGAGCGAGGGGAACAGGTGCTGTTCGCGCAGCCGGTCCCTGACGCTCTCCACGTTCCACAGGGCGCGGTTGCCGATGCCCATGCGGGCCCGGTCGGCGTTGCGCAGCCGGTAGATGGTGACGGTGGGGACGTCGAGGCCGATCAGCCGGCGGATGTCGTCGGCGACGGTCCCGGTGCTCTGGTGCGGCAGGCCGAACATCATGTCGACGTTGAACGGGCGGCTGGTGGCCCGGAGCTTTTCGACGGCCCGCAGCGACATGGCGGCGTCGTGGCCGCGCCCGGCGAAGGCGTTGACCTCGCTCTGGAGGGACTGGACGCCGACGCTGAAGCGGTTGAAGCCGATGGCGCGGGCCTCCGCGAGCTCGTCGTGCTGGAAGTTGTCGGGGTTGCCCTCGAGCGATATCTCGCAGTCGTCGGCGAGCGTGTAGCGCTCGCGTACGTGGTCCAGCAGACGGGCGAGCTGTTCGGTGCCGAGCAGGGAGGCGGTGCCGCCGCCCAGGTAGACGGACTCGATCCGGGCGTGCGCCAGCCAGGGGGAATGAGCCAGCCGCCGGGCGGACTCGTCGAGCAGCAGATCGGTCCAGACGCGGGGCGCCGCCGCCCCCTCGGGCCCGTCGCTGACCTTGCGCTTGACGTAGTTGCAGAAGTGACAGATGTACGCGCACAGCGGCACGTGGAAGTAGAGATGCGCGGGCCGGCCCGCGCCGGGGTGCTCCCGCAGCGCGTCGGCCACCCGCGAGACCGACAGCTCCTCGCCGTAGTTGGCCGTCACGTTGATGTTGTAGTCGTCCTGGCCGATCCGCAGCGCGGGGTTCTCCCGGAGCAGCCGCGCGAGACCCGTGCCCGGGCGCAGCGCGGTCGTGCCGGCCGAAGCAGCCGTCTTGCTCATCGCGACCTCGTCTCCTGAACGGGCTCCCTGCGGGAACCGGACCTCGCCTCTTGAACGGGCTCCCTCACGGGAACCGGACCTCGTGTCCCGGACGGGCTCCGCCTCCGGAGCCGGACGTCATGTCCCGGACGGGCTCCCTCACGGGAACCGGACCTCGTGTCCCGGACGGGCTCCGCCTCCGGAGCCGGACGTCATGTCCCGGACGGGCTTCCTCACGGGAACCGGACCTCGTGTCCCGGACGGGCTCCGCCTCCGGAGCCGGAAGTCATGTCCCGGACGGGCTTCCTCACGGGAGCCGCACCTCGTGTCCCGGACGGCCCCTCGCCGCCGGTGGGACCTTCCCGGCCCGCCCCTCAACGGGCCGGGAAGTGGTACACCGCTTCCGCGCCTGCCGGCCCCTCGGGTCAGATCTCGACCTCGATGACCGTGGCCTCGGTGATGTTGGTGCTCTCCACCAGCGTCTCGGCGGGAGCGGTGGCCGACGCGGCGCCGACGGCGCTCAGGGTCACGCCCTCCTGCCCCGGCTCCAGATGGATGCGGATGACCTTCTTCTCTTCGGGCATGGCTTCTTCCCTTCCATCGAGGCGGCTGCGGTCGCGCCGCCGTGGGACAGCAACCCGCTCACGTCGTCGGGAGCGGGAGTCGGACGGCCTCCGGCCCACCGGCCGGACCCGGCGGACCGGCCGGACCCGGCGCATCCGCCGGACCCGGAGGGCGCGGCGTCAGGGTCAGCCGTACGTTGCGCTCCTTGCGGGCCCGCCAGTAGCGGCCGGAGCGCAGGGTGAACTCCTGGAGGTACTCGGTGGCGCCGCAGCCGCGCGGATCGCCGGTGATGTTGCGGGCCAGCGGCGGGCACCGGAACTGGCACCAGATGTCCTCCCGGGCCACCGGGCACGAGCCGCACACCGAGTGATCGCTGAAGCGGATGTCACGGAACTCGTCGAAGCCGTGCTCCCAGATCTCGGCGAACGGCTTCGCGGTGATGTTCCCGGCCCGGTACAGCTGGCCCGACATGCAGTTGCTGCACGGGTAGACGTCCCCGCGGCTGTTGACGTAGACGACCGACCGGCCGCACTTCTCCTGGCCGACGGCGCGCTCGAGGCGCTGGCAGAACTGGATGGTGTCCACGCCGCGGATCTCGTCGGCGGCCCGCCGCGGGACCGGCCCCGCGACCGCCCCGGCGGACGCCCCGTCAGGCCCCACGGTCCCGGCCGCACCGGCGGACCCCTCGTCGGGCTCCGCGGAGTACCGCTCCATGCACCGCTGGTAGACCTCGAAGACCTCGTCCACGTCCTCGGGGCGCAGCAGCATGCCGGGGTGCAGCAGCGCCCTGCCGACCGGGTGCGTCTCCAGCCACTGGGGCCGCGGATAGCCCCGCTCGGCGCACCACTCGAAGATGGCCTCCGCGTCCTGGATGTTGTTGCGGTGCACGGAGATCGCGGTACGGAACACATGGCCGTGCCTGCGCATCGCCTCGAAGGCGCGCTGGAGCTTGGGGAAGTCCATCCGGCCGCGGACGGTGCGTTCGGGGTCGGCGGTGTCGAAGCTGATGAAGAAGGACTGGCCGGGCGGAATGGCCGCCAGCCGCTCCTCGGTGACCAGCAGCCCGTTGGTGAAGATCTGGGTGCTGAAGGGCTTGCTGCGGGCGTGGTTGATGATCTCGACCGCGTCCCGGTGGGAGAAGATCTCGCCGCCGGTGAGGAACACCTGGAGCACGCCCATGTCCGCGAAGTCGTCCAGGAGGGCCTTGATGCGGGGTGTGGAGATCTCGTCCGGCCGTTTGAGCGCGGAGTCCGCGTAGCAGTGCCGGCAGCGCAGGTTGCACAGGTTCGTGGTCTCCACGAAGGCGATGGCCGGGGCGGGCAGGTGGAACCGGTCCAGGGTCACCAGCGGGTCGGTGATCGCGTGCGTCATCAGTTCGGCGGAGGCCACCGCGCGGCCCGAGTTGTGCCGCTCGATCAGGGGCCGCGCGGAGGCGGCCAGGAACTCGACGTGGCCGTTCGGCAGCAGCGCGACGAGCCCGCCCTCGTTCACCTGGAAGGGGATCTTCTGCACGGGCCCTGCCTCTCCGGTCGTGGGACGTCGGATCGTGGGACGGCGGTACGCGGGGCAGCGGAACGCACAAGTCAACGTGTGTTGAACTCATGCTGCGATGAACTCTACGGAGGATGAATACCCTTGGCAAGGCATGTGCCGGCGGAGCGCGTGTTCGGCCGGACCCCGCCTCCGCGATTCACCCGATTCCGTGATCAAATGCCGCAAGATACATTCATGGCAATGCCGGAACGCGGAGCCGCCGGTGCGGCTCCCCCGTGGAGAGGCCGGTCGATGAACATCCCGTTCCTGGGCAAGTGGCGCAGGCGGCACTCGGGAGACGCGGACGACGGGCTCGCCGACGCCTTCGCGAGCGACCCGGAGGGTGTCTCCGAGTTACTCGGGGAGTGCGAGCTGCTGCGCTCGCACGCGGCGGCGGCCGGGCTCGAACTGGACGACTCCCCGGCGTCGTTGAACGCGCTCGACCAGCTCCCGCCGCGCTGGCGCGACGACCCCGAGGCGCTGCCCTGGATCGGCAACGACGCGGGCCTCTACCTCGGCACGGTCGTGGTCCGCACGGTCCCCGGCGCCGCCTGGCTCCTCAGGTCCGGCGGCAGCCCGGCCGTACGGCTCGCCTCGGGCCGCGAGATCCCGGTCGTCGAGGCCGGCCTCGACTGGGCCGCCCAGGGCGTCCCCGAACTCTCCCAGGTGTACGCGGAGGCGGCCGAATCCTGAGCCGCGCCCCGCGTCCGGCCCCGCCCGCGACCGTCGCCGAGTCCGTCCCCGGGCCGCAAATACGGTTAATGCCCACCCTGCGTGTCAGTCCGGTAAGTCCGGTTTTACGTGGATAGTTTGCGCTGACCGACACAGCTGAGAGTGGGCAGGTCCTCTATGGCCGTCGATCCGCTGATCGAACTGCGTGACGTGAACAAGTACTACGGCGAGCTGCATGTCCTGCGGGACATCGACCTCACCGTCGGAAAGGGGGAAGTGGTCGTGGTCGTGGGCCCGTCCGGGTCCGGCAAGTCCACGCTGTGCAGAGCGATCAACAGGCTGGAGACCATCCACTCGGGCTCGATCAGGCTCGACGGCCGGCCGCTTCCGGCGGAGGGCAAGGAGCTCGCCCGGCTCCGCGCCGAGGTCGGCATGGTCTTCCAGTCCTTCAACCTCTTCGCCCACAAGACGGTCCTCCAGAACGTCTCGCTCGCCCAGGTCAAGGTGCGCCGACGGGGGCGCGAGGAGGCCGACCGGCGCTCGCGCGAACTCCTCGACCGGGTCGGGCTCGCCGCGCACGCGGACAAGCTCCCGGCCCAGCTCTCCGGCGGCCAGCAGCAGCGCGTGGCCATCGCCCGTGCCCTCGCCATGGACCCCAAGGCGCTCCTCTTCGACGAGCCGACCTCCGCGCTCGACCCCGAGATGATCAACGAGGTGCTCGAAGTCATGCGGCAACTGGCCCGTGACGGCATGACCATGATCGTCGTCACCCATGAGATGGGCTTCGCACGGTCCGCCGCCAACCGTGTGGTGTTCATGGCCGACGGCCGCATCGTCGAGGACCGCGCCCCCGAGGAGTTCTTCACGAATCCGCGCAGCGAACGCGCCAAGGATTTCCTGTCCAAGATCCTCAAGCACTGAGCGGGGGGAGCACCGCAGATGATCCGCAGCACCCGTGCGTGCCTGGCCCTCGCGGTCCTGGCGGCTCTCGCCGCCACCGCCTGCGGCAAGGAGGGCAGTCCGCCGGTCAAGGGCCCCTCGGCCGACGAACTGCCGGACTACCGCGTGGCGCGGGACGTCCGGCTGCCCGGCTCGGGCACTTTCCAGCGCGCTCAGCGACGCGGCTACCTCACCGTCGGCGCGAAGGAGGACCAGCCCTACATGGGCGAGCGCGACCCGGCGACCGGCGTCTACTCCGGCTTCGACATCGAGATCGCCAAGATGCTCTCCGCGTCCCTCGGCCTCCCGCCGAAGACGATCCGCTTCCGGACGATCGCCTCAGCCAACCGCGAGACCGCCCTCCAGAACGGCCAGATCGACTACTACGTCGGCACCTACACCATCAACGACAACCGCAAGAAGCTCGTCGGCTTCGCCGGGCCCTACTACATGGCGGGACAGTCCCTGCTCGTGCGCACGGACGAGGACGACATCGAGGGCCCGCAGGACCTCGACGGCAAGCGTGTCTGCTCGGCGTCCGGCTCGACCCCGTACCAGCGGATCAGGGACGAGTATCCGAAGGCGACGCTCGTCGCGTACGACACCTACTCGGTGTGTGTCGACAACCTGCTGACCTACCAGGTCGACGCCGTCACCACCGACGACGCGATCCTGATCGGCTACGCGGCGAAGGCACCCGACGAGCTGAAGGTCGTCGGGGAGCCGTTCTCGAAGGAGCCGTACGGCATCGGCGTACCGCGCGGCGACAACACCCTGCGGTCCGCGCTCGATGACGCGCTCGAGGCCCGGCAGAGGAACGGCGACTGGAAGAAGGCGTACGACGCGACACTCGGCCTGTCCGGGGTGCCCGCGCCTGCCCCGCCCGCGATCGACCGCTATCCGGCGAGCTGAACGAGAACCACGTGAACGTACTGACAGACAACTTCTCCACGTTCGGTGAGGGCTTCCTCGGCACCGTCGAACTCAGCGTCTACGCCTCGCTCCTCGCGCTGGCGCTCGGCTTCGTCATGGCCTCCTTCCGGGTCGCCCCGGTCCGCGCCCTGCGGGCGGTCGGCACCGTCTGGGTGACGGTGCTCCGCAACACCCCGCTCACCCTGCTGTTCTTCGCGGTGCTGCTCGGGCTGCCGCGGTTCGGCGTCGTCCTGCCGTTCCAGCTCTTCGCGGTCCTGGCGCTCGGCTGCTACACCTCGGCCTTCATCTGCGAGGCGCTGCGCTCGGGCATCAACACCGTGCCCAAGGGCCAGGGCGAGGCGGCCCGCAGCCTCGGCATGACGTTCGGCCAGACGCTGAACCAGATCGTCCTGCCGCAGGCGTTCCGCTCCGTGATCCCGCCGGTCGGCTCCACGCTCATCGCGCTCGCCAAGAACTCCGCGATCGCCGGCGCCTTCAGCGTCACCGAACTGCTCGGCACGTACAAGACGCTCAACGAGCTCGGCTACGACGTCGTCTGGACCTTCTTCTGGATCGCCCTCGGCTACCTGATCATCACGCTCGCCATCAGCGCCGTCTTCCACGTCCTCGAGCAGCGCTGGGGGGTCGCCCGATGACCGCAGGGACCGCGGAGGCCAGTGCCCTCTACGACCTCCCGGGACCACGGGCGAGACGGCGGCACGCCGTGTACGGCGTCGCGTGCGCGCTCGTGATCCTGGCCCTGCTCGCCTGTCTCGTGTACCGGCTCTTCGCGACCGACCAGTTCACCCACACCAAGTGGCTCCCGTTCGCCTACAAGGGGATCCAGGAGCTGCTGTTGCGGGGCCTCGGCAACACCCTCAAGGCGTTCGCCGCCGCCGCCGTGCTGTCGCTGGCCCTGGGGGCGCTGCTCGCCGCCGGCCGGCTCTCCGACCACCGGGCCGTCCGGTGGCCGGCGACCGTGGTCGTCGAGTTCTTCCGCGCCATGCCCGTCCTGGTGATGATCTTCTTCATCTTCGTGGCGCTGAAGGTCCAGGCGCTGCCCGCGCTGGTCGCCGGTCTGACCCTCTACAACGGATCGGTGCTCGCCGAGGTCTTCCGCTCCGGTGTGCACTCCGTCGAACGCGGCCAGCGGGAGGCGGCGTTCGCGCTCGGCATGCGCAAGACCCAGGTCATGACGTACGTGCTCGCGCCGCAGGCGGTACGGGCCATGCTGCCCGCCATCATCAGCCAGCTGGTGGTGGCGCTGAAGGACACATCACTCGGGTTCCTGATCACCTATGAGGAGTTCCTCCATGCCGGGAAGCTGATCGCGTCCAACCTCGACTACGATTTGCCGTTCATCCCCGTGGTGATGGTGATCTCGCCGATCTACATCGGGATGTGCATGCTGCTCTCGTGGTTCGCCCGGTGGGTGTCCCGGCGGGAGCAGCGCAGTCCCAAGACCGAGGCCGTGGACGTGGCACCGGCGCAACCAGGGACGCTGCTGCGGGGAGCGCAGTAGCTGAGAGGGCGAGGCCCGGCCGGCAGCAGCCGGAGATCACTGCTCGCGCAGGGGTACCGACACGTACGTCGGTTCCCGGCGGACAGAAGGTCAGCTGCGCGCCGGACGGGTGATGCTCCGTACAGAGCGGGTCGAGGCCGGCCGGCTTGCCGAGGCCGAGCGGGCCCTCGTCGCCCAGGTACGCGACGGGGGCGCCGCTCTCCTTGGTACCGGGGACCCATGGCGGGCCGTGCCCCCGTGGCGTGCCGCCGCCTCACTGCGCGCGGTGCGAGGCGCGGGACGGTGCGGCGGGGGCCGGGCTCTGCGCGGCCCGTGTGACGTCCGAGACCAGCTCCACCACGTCGGGCCCGTACGCCTGGGAGTTGACCACCTTCAGCAGCAGGACGAAGGAGTTCGCCCCGTACTTGCGGGACAGCCGCTCGTGGTTGCGGGCGAGGTAGCGGGTCGCGGCCTGGTTGGTGATGGCGCGCTGCCCGCAGAAGAGGAAGACGGGTCTGGCGCCGCGGCCGAGGTCGGCGGTGAGCCGGGCGAGTACCACGTACTCGCCCCTGCCGGGCTCCAGGCGGTAGCGCTCGGTGCCTATCTGGAACGCGCCGCGGTCGGGTCCCGGTTCGGCGTCCGTGTTCACCCGGATCCCGGGCAGCAGCGAGTGCAGGTGGGCGGCCATCCGCCGGTTGGACGCGGGGCCGCCGACGCAGAACTCGGTGCGCTCGCCGAACCCCTGCTGCGCCGCGTCGTGCGCCACCACCTGGGCGTGCGCGCCGCAGTCCTTGATCAGCGCGGCGAGTTCGAGCAGCGCGAACACGTCGTGCCGCATCACCGTCAGCTCGGGGCCGCCCGCCTCGCGGTTGACCACGAGCAGCGACTCGGAGTTGTCGGGCAGCCCGAAGAACGCCTGTTTGCGGCGGAGCCTGCGCTTCCACAGATAGGTTCGGGCGAGCCAGCCCAGGGCGGCGCTGACGCCGGCCGCGACCACTCCCAGGACGATGTTGCGCACGTCGTCATTCATGGGCGCGCATGCTAGCGGTCCCGGCCGAACGCCGTCCGAGGCGGTCCTGACGTGACCGCGCCAGGGAAGTTACGCTGCGCGGACGGTCGTCGACTGGAGGTACGGGATGCGTCGCCCTGGCGTACGGAAGATGGCGGTCCTGGCGGCCGCCGCCGCACTGGTGTCGGTGGGCGCGACGGCGCCTCCCGCCTCCGCCGCCCCGGAGAAGACCCCGGTCGCCGTCGGCTACGGCGGCGCCGTGTCGAGCGTCGACGCCGACGCCTCGGCCGCCGGGATCGAGATCCTGAAGAAGGGCGGCAACGCGGTCGACGCGGCCGTGGCCACCGCCGCCGCGCTCGGCGTCACCGAGCCGTACTCCTCCGGGGTCGGAGGCGGCGGCTACTTCGTCTACTACGACGCCAAGTCCCGCACGGTGCACACCATCGACGGACGCGAGACCGCGCCGCTGACCGCCGACGAGAACCTCTTCGTGGAGAACGGGCAGGCGATCCCGTTCGCGGACGCCGTCACCAGCGGCCTGAGCGTGGGCACGCCGGGCACGCCCGCCACCTGGCAGACGGCCCTGGACGCCTGGGGCAGCAAGCGCCTCGGGCCGCTGCTGAAGCCGGCCGAGCGGCTGGCCCGGGACGGCTTCACGGTGGACGGCACCTTCCGCTCGCAGACCGAGGCCAACCAGGCCCGCTTCGCCGACTTCCCGGACACCGCGAAGCTGTTCCTGCCCGGCGGCGAACTCCCGGCCGTCGGCTCCACGTTCAAGAACCCCGACCTCGCCCGCACCTACGAGGAGCTGGCCCGCAAGGGCGTGGACGCGCTGTACCACGGCGACCTCGGACGGGAGGTCGTGGACACGGTGAACGACCCGCCCGTGGACCCCGCGTCGGGCCGCGACGCACGCCCGGGGAAGCTCTCCGCCAAGGACCTGGCGGCGTACGGGGCGAAGCGGCAGGCGCCGACCCGGACCTCGTACCGCGGGCTCGGCGTCTACTCGATCGCGCCCTCCTCCTCGGGCGGCACCACGGTCGGCGAGGCGCTGAACATCCTGGAGAACAGCGACCTGTCGAAGGCGAGCGAGACCCGGTACCTGCACCGCTACATCGAGGCGAGCCGGATCGCCTTCGCGGACCGCGGGCGCTGGGTCGGCGACCCCGCCTTCGAGGACGTGCCCACCAAGGACCTGCTCTCCCAGCGGTACGCGGACTCCCGCGCCTGCCTGATCAAGGACGACGCGGTGCTGACCAGCCCGCTCGCCCCGGGCGACCCCCGGCACCCGGCGGCCTGCTCCAGCACGGGTGAGACGGCCCCGACGACGTACGAGGGCGAGAACACCACGCACCTGACGGTCGCCGACAAGTGGGGCAACGTCGTCGCGTACACGCTCACCATCGAGCAGACCGGCGGCAGCGGGATCACCGTCCCCGGCCGCGGCTTCCTGCTCAACAACGAGCTGACGGACTTCTCCTTCACCCCGGCGAGCCCCGGCGTCCACGACCCGAACCTGCCCGGACCCGGCAAGCGCCCGCGCTCGTCCATCTCGCCGACCATCGTGCTCGACCAGCACCAGCGGCCGGTCGTCGCGCTCGGCTCGCCGGGCGGCGCGACCATCGTCACCACGGTGCTCCAGACCCTCACCAACTTCCTCGACCGGGGGATGCCGCTGGTCGACGCGATCGCCGCGCCGCGCGCCAGCCAGCGCAACCAGACCACGACGGAACTCGAACCCGGCCTGTACGACAGCCCGCTGCGGGCCCGGCTCGAAGCCCTCGGGCACGCCTTCAAGGAGAACCCGGAGATCGGCGCGGCGACGGGCGTCCAGCGGCTGCCGGACGGCCGGTGGCTCGCGGCGGCGGAGACGGTACGCAGGGGCGGCGGTTCGGCGCTGGTCGTCCGGCCGGCCCGCTGAGCGCCGCGCGGGGCGCCCGGCGCGCCGGGAGACGACCGTCGCACCGGCTGCGAGGTCGCGTCCGCGGGTTCGTCGTGGCCGGTCGCGCAGTTCCCCGCGCCCCCTTCGGCGCCCTTGCGCCGGCGCGCCGTGGACGCCGGGCTGCGCGGGCCGGCCCGGGTGTGCGGTTCGGCGCGGCAACGAAGGCGAGCCCGCGCGCGGGGGCGCGCGACCGCCCTGACGTGCTCTTGTCGGGCGCACCGCGTCCGGTCCGCAAACTTCCCGTAGCCGTCCCGTAACACAGCTGGTGTTCTCTACCGGATCGGAACACTCCAGTCAGGCGGGAGTCGAGGATGACCGTAGAACAACTCCCGGGGCGGGCAAGGGAGTTCGCCGCCTACCTCGACGCGCTGCTGGCCCGGCTCGACCGGCACGCCGGCTGGTGCGCGGTGTTCTGGCAGCGCGACCCCGAGAGCATGCGCGCCTGCCTGGACGGGCGGGAGGTGCCGCCCTGGGACGTCGTGGAGGCGCTGCTCCAGGACCTCGCCGAGGAGCACGGCGCCGCGGTCGCCGACCGGGAGACCGAGCGGGCCCGCGCCCTGCACGACGCCTCGCTCACCGCCTACGACGCCCGCCCCGGCGGCCGTGCCGTGCTCGGCGAACGGCTCGGCCTGATGCTCCGCGAGCAGCGCCACACCGCCGAGCGGCAGGCCGAACTGGGGCGGCGGCTGCGGTCCGCCGCCTCCGCAGAGGACGCCGAGGCGCTCCAGCTCGACCTGGACTGGGCCCGCGACGACCACGAACGCGCCACGGCCCGCTGCGCGGAGCTGCGCCGCCGGATGGCCCGCCTGGACCGCGACCGCCCGTCCGCCGCCGCCCCCGTACCGCGGATGCCCGCACAGGCCGGGGGCGAGCGGCGGCGGGGCACGCGTGACGGGGCCCCGCTCCCGGCCGCGCCCGGGGAAACCGCCGCCGCGCCTCAGGACACCGCCGACTCCGGACCGCGGGACGACCCGGCCCCCGGCGAAGGCACAGCCCCCGGCGAGGAGGCCGCCCCCGTCCCCAAGCGGCGGGCCAGACGCCGCTTCCGGGGCGGGGCGCGGTTCGCCGGGGCGGGCGAGGCCGGGGACGCCCCGGCGGCGCCCGCCGCGCCGGATCGAGACGCCACGGGCCGGGCGCCGCGCGGCGCCCGGTTCGCGGGCGCGGTGGGCGAGGCGTGGGAGGCGGACGGGGCGCCGCACGAGGCAGGGCCGGAGGAGGGCGCGGGGCGGTCGCAGACCCGGGAGACCGTCGAGACGCTGCTGCGGCTGCGCGCCGAGGGCCGCAGCGGCGAGGCCCACGTCGTCCTCGTCGAGGCCGCCTACTGGCCCGCCGACCGCCTGCCGGAGCTCGCCGCCGGACTGCACCGGGCGGGCCTGCACGCCGACTGGGCCACCCTGCTCTGGGAGGCGGCCTCCCTCCCCGTGGACCGGCTGGTCGCCGCCGCGGCCGCGCTCGGCGCCGCGGGCCGCACCGAGGACGGCCGCCAGATGCTGCGCCAGGGCGTCGTCCGGCCCGCCCCGGAGATCGGCGCCGCGGTCCTGGAACTCGCCGCCGGCGGCCGGCACCAGGAGGTGAGCGCGCTCCTCGACGCGTACGTACGCATGCGTACCCCCGAGGAGAGCGCCCGCAGCGTGGCGGCGGACCCGGCGCGGCTCGTGCCGCTGCTGCTGGAGGCCGCCCGGGGCGTCTCGCAGGAGCGCCACTGGGACGTGGTGCACGCGCTGCGGGTCGCCGGGTTCGCCACCTGAGCGCCCCCGGGAGCCACCGGAACGGGGGCGCGCGGGCGGGCGTTCACCCACCCGGGTGCGAAACATGATCGACTCCCGCTGTTGACGACGACGGTCTTGGCAAGCCCGGCCGGGAGGCTTACTTTCGAGCCTCTACAGCCTTTGTCTACGGGCGTAGAGGCTCTCTGACGTCACGTCGAAGGAGCAGCTCATGGCCACTGTCGTACGCGCCGCCCTGGTCCAGGCCACCTGGACCGGAGACACCGAATCCATGATCGCCAAGCATGAGGAGCACGCCCGCGAGGCGGCCCGGCAGGGCGCGCGGGTCATCGGGTTCCAGGAAGTCTTCAACGCGCCCTACTTCTGCCAGGTCCAGGAGCCGGAGCACTACCGCTGGGCCGAGCCCGTGCCGGACGGGCCGACCGTCCGGCGGATGCGGGACCTCGCCCGGGAGACCGGCATGGTGATCGTCGTCCCCGTCTTCGAGACCGAGCAGTCCGGCTTCTACTACAACACCGCGGCAGTGATCGACGCCGACGGCTCCTACCTCGGCAAGTACCGCAAGCACCACATCCCGCAGGTCAAGGGGTTCTGGGAGAAGTACTACTTCAAACCGGGCAACGCGGGCTGGCCCGTCTTCGACACCGCCGTCGGGAAGATCGGCGTATACATCTGCTACGACCGCCACTTCCCGGAGGGCTGGCGGCAACTGGGCCTGAACGGCGCCCAGCTCGTCTACAACCCGTCCGCCACCTCCCGCGGCCTCTCCGCCCACCTGTGGCAGCTCGAACAGCCGGCCGCCGCCGTCGCCAACGAGTACTTCGTCGCCGCGATCAACCGGGTGGGCCGGGAGGAGTACGGGGACAACGACTTCTACGGCACCTCGTACTTCGTGGACCCGCGCGGCCAGTTCGTGGGCGAGCCGGCGAACGACAAGACCGAGGAACTCGTCGTCCGCGACCTCGACTTCGGCCTCATCGAGGAGGTCCGGCAGCAGTGGGCGTTCTACCGCGACCGCCGCCCGGACGCGTACGAGGGGCTGGTGCGGCCGTGAGCGACCTGTACGCACGGCACCGGGCCGTCCTGCCGGACTGGCTGGCGCTCTACTACGCCGACCCGCTGGAGATCACCCACGGCGAGGGCCGTCACGTCTGGGACGCCGACGGCAACAAATACCTCGACTTCTTCGGCGGCATCCTCACCACCATGACCGCGCACGCGCTGCCCGAGGTCACCAAGGCCGTCGCCGAGCAGGCCGGACGCATCATCCACTCCTCCACGCTCTACCTCAACCGGCCCATGGTCGAACTCGCCGAGCGCATCGCCCAGTTGTCCGGCATCCCGGACGCCCGCGTCTTCTTCACCACCTCGGGCACCGAGGCCAACGACACCGCCCTGCTGCTCGCCACCGCCCACCGCCGCAGCAACCAGATCCTGGCGATGCGCAACAGCTACCACGGCCGCTCGTTCAGCGCCGTCGGCATCACCGGCAACCAGAGCTGGTCCCCGACCTCCCTGTCCCCCTTGCAGACGCTGTACGTGCACGGCGGCGTCCGCACCCGCGGCCCGTACGCCGGCCTCGACGACGCCGGCTTCATCGCGGCCTGCGTCGCCGACCTGAAGGACCTGCTCGGCCACGTCCGCGCGCCCGCCGCCCTGATCGCCGAACCGGTCCAGGGCGTCGGCGGCTTCACCGCACCCCCCGACGGCCTCTACGCCGCCTTCCGCGAGGTGCTCGCCGAGCGCGGCGTGCTGTGGATCGCCGACGAGGTGCAGACCGGCTGGGGCCGCACCGGCGACCACTTCTGGGGCTGGCAGGCGCACGCCGCCGCGGGCCCGCCCGACCTGCTCACCTTCGCCAAGGGCATCGGCAACGGCATGTCGATCGGCGGAGTCGTCGCCCGCGCCGAGATCATGAACTGCCTCGACGCCAACTCCATCTCCACCTTCGGCGGTTCGCCGGTCACCATGGCGGCCGGGCTCGCCAACCTCAACCACCTGATCGAACACGACCTCCAGGGCAACGCCCGCCGGGTCGGCGGCCTGCTCATCGAGCGGCTGCGGGCCATCGCCACCCAGGTGCCCGAGGTCCGCGAAGTGCGCGGCCGGGGGCTGATGATCGGCGTGGAGCTGGCCAAACCCGGCACCGGCGAGGCGCATCCGCAGGCCGCCGCGGCCGTCCTCGAACGGGCCCGCGCCGAGGGCCTGCTGCTCGGCAAGGGCGGCGGCCACGACACCAGCGTGCTGCGCATCGCCCCGCCGCTCTCGCTCACCGTCGCCGAGGCGGAGGAGGGCGCGGCGATCCTCGACCGCGCGCTCAGGGCCTGAACGGGTGAGCCGACCGGAAGGAACACCAGCATGAGCCGTACCGTCATCCGCGGGGGCCTCGTCCTGACCGCCTCCGACGAACTGCACGCCGACGTCCTGATCGAGGACGGCCGGATCGCCGCCCTCGCCGCGTCGGGCACCCCGGCCGCCGAGGCGTGGACGGCCGACCGCACCCTCGACGCCACCGGCAAGTACGTGATCCCGGGCGGCGTCGACGCGCACACCCACATGGAGCTGCCGTTCGGCGGCACCTTCGCCTCCGACACCTTCGAGACCGGCACCCGGGCCGCCGCCTGGGGCGGCACCACCACGATCGTCGACTTCGCGGTGCAGAGCGTCGGCGGCTCGCTGCGCGAGGGCCTGGACGCCTGGAACGCCAAGGCGGACGGCAAGTGCGCCGTCGACTACGGCTTCCACATGATCGTCTCCGATGTGAACGAGGACACCCTCAAGGAGATGGACCTGCTGGTGGAGGAGGGTGTCACCTCCTTCAAGCAGTTCATGGCGTACCCGGGCGTCTTCTACAGCGACGACGGGCAGATCCTGCGCGCCATGCAGCGCTCCGCCGGCAATGGCGGGCTGATCATGATGCACGCCGAGAACGGCATCGCCATCGACGTCCTGGTCGAACAGGCGCTGGCCCGCGGCGAGACCGACCCGCGTTTCCACGGCGAGGTCCGCAAGGCGCTCCTGGAGGCCGAGGCCACCCACCGCGCGATCCGGCTCGCGCAGGTGGCGGGGGCACCGCTGTACGTCGTGCACGTCTCCGCGACGGAGGCGGTCGCCGAGCTGGCGCGCGCCCGCGACGAGGGTCTGCCGGTCTTCGGCGAGACCTGTCCGCAGTACCTCTTCCTGTCCACCGACAACCTCGCCGAGCCGGACTTCGAGGGTGCCAAGTACGTGTGCAGCACGCCGCTCCGCCCGCGCGAGCACCAGGCGGCCCTGTGGCGGGGCCTGCGCACCAACGACCTCCAGGTGGTCTCCACCGACCACTGCCCCTTCTGCTTCACCGGCCAGAAGGAGCTGGGCCGCGGCGACTTCTCGAAGATCCCCAACGGTCTGCCGGGCGTGGAGAACCGGATGGACCTGCTGCACCAGGCCGTCGTCGACGGGCACATCTCGCGCCGCCGCTGGATCGAGATCGCCTGTGCCACCCCGGCCCGGATGTTCGGCCTGTACCCGAAGAAGGGCACGATCGCGCCCGGCGCCGACGCGGATGTGGTGATCTACGATCCGCACGCCGGGCAGACCCTGTCCGCGGACACGCACCACATGAACGTCGACTACTCCGCCTACGAGGGCAAGCGGGTCACCGGGCGGGTCGAGACCGTGCTCTCGCGCGGCGAATTCGTCATCACCGAGCGGGAGTTCACCGGCCGCGCCGGGCACGGTGTCTACACGCCCCGCTCCACCTGTCAGTACCTGGACTAGGAGGCGCGGCCCATGGACTTCGGACTCGTCCTGCAGACCGACCCGCCGGCCTCCCGGGTCGTCAGCCTGATGAAGCGCGCCGAACGCAACGGCTTCCGCTACGGCTGGACCTTCGACTCGGCGGTGCTCTGGCAGGAGCCCTTCGTCATCCACAGCCAGATCCTCGCCCAGACCCGGAGGCTCACCGTCGGCCCGATGGTGACCAACCCCTCCACCCGCACCTGGGAGGTCACCGCCTCCACCTTCGCCACCCTCAACGACATGTTCGGCAACCGCACGGTGTGCGGCATCGGCCGCGGCGACTCGGCGATGCGGGTCGCCGGGCGCAGGCCCGACACCCTGGCCCGGATCAGCGGGGCGATGAAGGTCATCCGGGCGCTCGCGCGCGGCGACGAGGCCGATCTCGGCGGCACCGTCGTCAGGTTCCCCTGGGTGCGCCCCGGCGCCGCACTCCCGGTCTGGATGGCCGCGTACGGGCCGAAGGCGCTGAAGCTGACCGGCGAGGAGGCCGACGGGTTCATCCTCCAGCTCGCCGACCTCTACCTCACCGAGTACATGGTCAAGGCGGTGAAGGACGCCGCCGTCGCCGTCGGGCGCGACCCGGCGGAGGTGACAATCTGCGTCGCGGCGCCCGCGTACGTCACCGAGGACGACTCGCCGGAAGCGCTCGCCCACGCGCGCGAGCAGTGCCGGTGGTTCGGCGGCATGGTCGGCAACCACGTCGCCGACCTCGTCGCGAGGTACGGCGACCACTCCGCAGTGGTGCCGCGGGAGCTGACCGACTACATCGAGGCCCGGCAGGGCTACGACTACGCGCACCACGGGCGCAGCGGCAACCCCGACACCGCGTTCGTGCCCGACGCGATCGTGGACCGGTTCTGTCTTATCGGCCCCGCCGAGCGGCACATCGAGAAACTGACCGCGCTGCGCGCCCTCGGCGTCGACCAGTTCGCCCTCTACGACATGCACGACGCGCAGGAGGCGGTCATCGAGGCGTACGGGACCACCGTCATCCCCGCCGTCAACGGCTGACCCCACCGCACCCGCCCCCCGACGGAACCACCCGCACGGCCTTTCCCGTCCCGTCCCCATGATTGGCCTGCCATGACAGACACCGTTCCCACGGGGCCGCCGGCCCCCGAGACCACCGACGCCGAAGGCCGGACGGAACTCACCCCCGGGGCCTATCCGGTGAGCAGCCGGTTCGCCAACGACGACCTGCGGCCCGTCCCGCTCGCCGACCGCCACTGGACGACGTACAACTTCGTCGCCCTGTGGATCGGCATGGCGCACTGCATCCCCTCCTGGACGCTCGCCTCCGGGCTCATCGCGCTCGGCATGGACTGGAAACAGGCCGTGTTCACCATCGCGCTCGCCAACCTGATCGTGCTCGTCCCGATGCTGCTCACCGGGCACGCCGGGCCCAAGTACGGCATACCGTTCCCGGTGTTCGCGCGGGCCTCGTTCGGGCTGCGCGGCGCCAATCTGCCCGCGCTGGTCCGGGCCGCCGTGGCCTGCTGCTGGTTCGGCATCCAGACCTGGATCGGCGGGCAGGGGATCTTCCTGCTGCTCGGCAACATCTTCGGCGGCTGGGCCGACGCCTCCCACGTGGCGGGCCGGCCGTGGACCCTGTGGGTGTGCTTCGGGCTCTTCTGGCTGCTCGAACTCGCCATCATCTACCGAGGGATGGAGACCCTGCGCCGCTTCGAGAACTGGGCGGCGCCCTTCGTACTCGTCGGCGCGGTCGTGCTGCTGATCTGGATCGCGGTCAAGGCGGGCGGCCTCGGCACCCTCCTGGACCAGCCCTCGGAGCTCGGCTGGGGCGCCGACTTCTGGTCCGTCTTCTTCCCCGGCCTGATGGGCATGATCGGCTTCTGGGCCACGCTGTCGCTGAACATCCCCGACTTCACCCGCTTCGGCAAGGGGCAGCGCGCCCAGGTCTGGGGCCAGACCCTCGGCCTGCCCACGACCATGACGGCCTTCGCCCTGCTCTCCGTCTTCGTCACCTCCGGCTCCGAGGCGGTCTACGGGACGCCGATCTGGGACCCGGTCGAGCTGACCGCCAAGGCCGACAGCGTCTTCGGGCTGCTCTTCGGCCTGGTCACGGTGCTGATCGCGACCATCTCCGTGAACCTCGCCGCCAACGTCGTCTCCCCGGCCTACGACCTGGCGAACCTCGCGCCCAAATTCATCAACTTCCGTACCGGCGCGCTGATCACGGGCGTCGTCGGCGTCCTGATCATGCCGTGGAAACTCACCTCGACACCCGAGCTGTACATCTTCACCTGGCTCGGCGTCGTCGGCGGTCTGCTCGGCACCGTCGCCGGCATCCTCATCGCCGACTACTGGATCGTCCGCCGCACCGTCCTGCACCTCGCCGACCTGTACACACCCGGCGGCCGGTACTGGTACTCGTCCGGCTGGAACTGGCGGGCGGTCCTCGCCTTCGCCGTCGGCGGCGTCCTCGCGGTCGGCGGCTCGTACTCCACCGTGGACGCGAAGGGCGCGAAACAGGGACCGTTCCCGGTCGACGGTCTGATCCCGCTCCTCAAACCGCTCGCGGACTACGGCTGGGCGGTCGGGCTCGGCTCCTCGCTCGTCCTGTACACCCTGCTGATGGCGTCCAGGCGGGAACGGGCCTGAAGGGCGGCGGGCCGCGCGGGAGCGGGCTCTAGCGAGCCTTCTCCAGCGCGGCCACCGCCTCCTTCGCGGCCTTGATCGCGCCCTTGTTGATCACATCCGTGGAGGGCGCCTTCTTCGTCTCGAAGTCGCTGCCGTTGTACGTGATCACGATCAGCGCGTTGGCCGCGCGGGCCAGCACCACGCCCTCGCGCGTCTGCTGCTTGTCCTCGGTGGTCAGATTCACCACCGAGTACGCAGCGTCGGCAAGGCCCGGCACAGAACCGCCGCCGCTCTTCTCCTCGGTGCGTTCCTTGTACGCCTTCTCCGCCGCGCTGTCCGACTCCTTGATCTCGTAGGAGACGTCGAGCCAGCGGTAGTCGTACTCCTTGAGGGCGTTCCAGGAGCAGGTGCGACGTACGGCCTCGTCCGTCGAGGCGATCTCCTGCCCGGCGGTCTTGGCGCCCGGCACCAGCGATTTGACCGTCGCCGAGCTCAGGCCCTCGCACGGCGCGGGGGAGGTGGTGTACGTCTTGGCCGCCGCCGAGCTCGCGGGCGCGGACGCCTCGCCGGTGGCGGTACCGGTCTTCTTCTCGGACGATTCGTGCTCGGCGGTCGCGGTCGTGGCGAACGGACCGGACGACAGCGCCCAGCCGGCCGCGGCGAGCACGGCGACGGGCAGCAGACGCGCGGTCAGAGCGAGCGGCAGAGGTAGGGAACGCACGGCGCACTTCTCGTGGGGGACGGTGCGGAAGGAGTCCGCACAGCGGACGGGACGCCAGTGTCACACGACTCCCTGTGGGGCGGAAGTGCGAACTCGCTCCGTACCTGTGCGGTCACTGTGCTCACTGTCGCCGGGCCGTGAACGGGCCCTCCGCGGCGGGCGCGACACCCGGCCCGAAAGCGGACGCGATGCGGTCGACCGCGGCGAACGCCCCGTATGCCACGAGACGCACCAGACAGCCGTCGGTGTACGCGGGCCGCCGCCAGGCCCACACGTCCTCGTCGGTGAGCCGGTAGGGGGCCAGCGCGGCCAGCACCGCGATCCGCGCGCCCGGCCGGGAACGGTCCGGCAGGCCGTCCCACGCCGGCGGCGGATGCGAACCGTCCCAGGCGGCCACCGCGTGCCCGACCAGCGCCCGGTCGGCCGCGTCCAGCAGCTCCGCGCCTCCGGCGGCGGCCCCGGCGAGCGCCGCGTAGGCCGGTCCGGCGGCCGTGCCCCGCGCCCACCCGGGCCCGGGTGCGGAGCCCGCCTCGCCGAGCAGCGCCAGGGACCGGCCGGGCACGGCCCGCCGCCGCACCGTCCTCGCCACCGAGCGGCCCAGGAGGCTCCGCACGGCCCGCAGCCGCTGGGCGTTGTACGGCAGCAGGGTCTCGGTCAGCAGCGCGGACACCACGCGGTTGATGAAGTGGAAGGCGAGCGCCGTGCCCAGGTACCCGGGAGCGTGCGCGTCGGGGAAGGGGAACGGCGTCAGCTCCGGGGACCCCGGAGTGCGGGTCGCCCTGCCCCACGCCAGCACGCGCGCGTGCCCCTCGTCGGCCGGGGTGCCGCCGCGCGCCAGGGTCTCCGCGAGGGCGTGATCGCCGGTGGCGTGCAGCAGCATCGTGTGCGCGTCCACGCAGAAGGGGCAGCGGTTGGCCTCGGACACGCCGTAGGCGGCGAGTTCCTTGCCCGTCCTGGTGCCGGGGCCCGCGATCAGCGACTCCCGCATCAGCGCCCAGGCGGGCGCCAGCACCTCGGGCGCCGAGGACAGCACGACGAAGGTGGTGGCCCGCTCGATGCCGAAGTCCTCGGCGAGCTGGGCGTAGACGTCGGCGACGACACCGGTGGCCCGCGTGGGCGGCGGCGGGGTGGTGTGACGGAAGGGACCGGGCACGGTGGACTCCTCATGACGGCGGTGCTGGCGGGTGCGGGCGGGGCGAGGCGGGCGGTACGGGCGGTACGGGCGGTACAGGCGGTACGGGCGGTACGGGCGGTACGGGCGGTACGGGCGGCACGGGCGGTACGGCGGTACGGGCGGTACGGCGGTAAGGGCGGTACGGCGGTACGGGCGGTACGGCGGCACGGGCGCTCCCCCGGGAGCGGGCGGGGAGCGTCCGGGAGCCGGACGGTGTCCTCCGCGCGACCGTGCCGCCGTACGGTGCCGGGCCGCCGTTTCCGTACCGGGGCGGCGGCCGGGGACCACTCTCGCCCGGGGCGGTGCCCGCCGTCGTCGTACCGGGGGAGACATCGCGGGCTGCGCCGCGCGGGCCGTGGGTGGCCGCGACTACTGCGCGGGGAGTAGTCCGGGAGCCGTCCACAGGGGTGACGCGGTTGTCGGTGCCGCCGTCTACCGTGCGGGACATGCAGGTGAAGCCAGAGGTCCGCCGGTGGTCGGCCGACGGTGCGCTCGCGCTCGTCGTCGGCGCCCTCGTCATGACGGCGGCCGCCTCCGAGGCCGCCGCCCCGGCCGACTACGCGCTGATCGCGGTGGGTTCGGCGGCCCTCGCCGGGTACCGGCGGGCGCCGCGCGCGGTGCTGGCCGTCGCCGCCGCGGCCACGACGGCGTACGTGCTGCACGCCCGGCCCGGCGCGCTCGCGGCGCTGCCGCTGATCGGCGCCGTCCACACGGCGTCCCGCGCGGGCCACCGCGCCCCGGCCGCCGTCGCGAGCGCGCTCTTCCTCGCCGCGTACGCCACGACGGGGGCGACGGCCGGGGACGGGCTCGCGGACACGCTGCTCCTCGCGGGCTGGTTCCTGTGCGCGCTGGTGACGGGCCTCGCGGACCGCAACTGGCAGGCGTACCTGCGCCAGACGGAGCAGCGCGCCCTGGAGGCGGAGCGCACCCGCGAGGAGGCGGCCCTGCGCCGGGCGGGCGAGGAACGGCTGCGCATAGCCCGGGAGCTGCACGACTCGCTCACCCACAGCATCTCGATCGTGAAGCTCCAGGCGGGCGTCGCCGTCCACCTGGCCCGCAAGAACGGCGAGGAGGTGCCGCCCGCGCTGCTCGCCATCCAGGAGGCGGGCGGCGAGGCGATGCGCGAACTGCGCGCCACCCTGGAGGTGCTGCGCACCGACGAGCCCACCGGGACGCCCGCCCTGCTGGTGGAGCGCGCCCGCACGGCGGGCCTCGCCGTCGGTCTGGCGGTCACCGGCGACGAACGCCCGCTCCCGGCGGCCGTGGACCGCGCGGCGTACCGCATCGTCCAGGAGGGTCTGACGAACGCCGCCCGGCACGCGGGCCCGGCCAAGGTGACGGTCCAACTTGACTACGGAAGCGACCTGTTGACGGTGCGGGTGGACGACGACGGCAGCGCGGTCCCGTCCCGCCCGCCGGTGCCCGGCATCGGCCTCACCGGTATGCGCGAACGCGTCACCGCCCTGGGCGGCACCCTGCACGCCGCCGCGCGCCCGGAGGGCGGCTTCGCCCTCCGCGCGGAACTGCCGCTCGGCGGGACAGGGGCGGGCACGTGAACGGCACGGGCGGTACGGGCGGGCCGGTCCGGGTGGTGCTCGTCGACGACCAGGCGCTGATGCGCGCCGGGTTCCGGGCCCTGCTGGACGCCGAGGACGGCATCGAGGTGGTCGGCGAGGCCGCCGACGGCCGGGCGGGGCTCGCCCTGGTGCGGGAGCTGGTGCCGGACGTCGCGCTCATCGACGTACAGATGCCGGTGATGACGGGCATCGAGACGACGCGGCACATCGCCGCCGACCCCAGGCTGTCCGGCGTCCGCGTCGTGATCCTCACCAACTACGGCTTCGACGCGTACGTCTTCGAGGCGCTGCGGGCCGGGGCCGGCGGGTTCCTGCTCAAGGACACCGAGCCCGCCGACCTGTTGCAGGCGATCGACGTCGTCGCGCGCGGCGAGGCGCTGCTCTCGCCGTCCGTCACCCGCACCCTGATCGGCGAGTTCGTCTCCCGGCCCCCGGACCGCACCGCCGCGCCCGGACTCGAGGCCCTCACCCGCCGTGAGCGCGAGGTCACCGCGCTCGCCGCGCGCGGACTGTCGAACGAGGAGATCGCCGCCCACATGGTCATCAGCCCCTACACGGCCAAGACGCACATCAGCCGCGCCATGACCAAGCTCGGCGCCCGCGACCGGGCCCAGCTGGTCGTGTTCGCCTACGAGTCGGGGCTGGTCACCGCCCGGCGGGACGCCCGGTGAGGCACCGGCCCGCAAGGAGCGTGCGATGATCGGCGCGTGATCGCGATACCCCGGGGGCCCGTGCGCGGCACCGCCCTCGTCTGTCTGCTGGCGCTCGGCGCGGCCGGCTGTGGGCTCTCCGCCGAACTGGACCGTGAGCGCAATCCGGAGCGCAGGCCCACTCCGTCGCCGACGCGCACCACTCCGTCGCCCGTGCCGACGTTCACGGCGGTCCCGTCGCCCTCCCCGTCGGCGTCCGTGCCGGTGCAGCGGGCGGAGGGCTGCCCGGCGTCCGGGGTGCGGTACTCGACCGGCGCGGTGGACGGCGCCATGGGACTGCGCGCGATGACGCTCACCCTGACCAACTGCGGTGAACGGTCCTACCGGCTGCGCGGCTACCCCTACCTGGAGGTCCTCGACGACACGGGCGAACCGATCCCGGCGGTGCGCAGCGTCCAGGGCACGGACCAGGTGCCGATGGCCCCGGAGGACCCCGGCCCGAAGACGGTGACGCTGGCCCCGGGCGAGAGCGCGCGGGCCGGGCTCTACTGGCGGATGGCGGCCGAGGACGGCGTCTATCTGCGGGTGGGCCCGGGCGACGGCAGCACCCCCACGAACGTACGCCTGCCGGAACCGCTGGACATCGGCCCGGAGAACGTCCTCGGGACGACGGCCTGGACGAGCGCGGAGGGGGCTCCCGGACAGTACCGCTGAGGTTCCCCCCGGTGAGACCCCCCTCCCGAGCGGCACGTCCGACCGTTACGGAACCCGTGCCGTCCGACCGTTACGGAACCCGTGCCGTCCACTCCGCCGAGCGGAACTTCGTCCGGGCCAGTTCCTCCGCGCGGGCCAGCTCCTCCGGCGTCACCTTGCCGTCCGTCAGCCCGTACCGCCCGCGGAACGACTCGACCATCCGCCCGATGACGGCCTCCCGCGCCAGCCCGGTCTGGCGGCGCAGCGGGTCCACCTGCTTCTTCGCGCTCTTCGTGCCCTTGTCGGCGAGCTTCTCCCGGCCGATGCGCAGCACCTCGACCATTTTGTCCGCGTCGATGTCGTACGACATGGTCACGTGGTGCAGGACGGCGCCGGGCCCGCCGCCCGGTCCGACCATGCGCTTCTGGGCGGCACCGGCGATCTTCCCCTGGTCCGTGGCGATGTCGTTCAGCGGCTGGTACCACGCCTTGATGCCCATGTCGCCGAGCGCGCCGAGCACCCAGTCGTCGAGGTAGGCGTAGCTGTCCTGGAAGGAGAGGCCCTGCACCAGCGCCTCCGGCACGGAGAGCGAGTACGTGATCGTGTTGCCCGGCTCCACGAAGGTCGGACGGGGAAGACACTACGAGCTGGCGTGACCATGGGCAAGGGCCTACTCGCCCTGCCAGGTGAGAGGCGGCACCCGGCAGGGCGCGGCGTTCACGGCACGCGCGCGGTCCACACCTCGGTTGCGAACTTCGTCCGCACCAGTTCCTCAGCGCGGGCCATCTCTTCCGCCGTGACTTCGCCAGCGGTCAGCCCGTAGCGATTGCGGAAGGAGGCGACCATGTTCTCGATGACCTGCTCCCGCGCGAGGCCCGTCTGCCGGCGCAGCGGGTCGACACGCTTCTTGGCGCTCTTGGTGCCCTTGTCGGACATCTTCTCCTTGCCGATGCGGAGCACCTCGAGCATCTTGTCGGCGTCGATGTCGTAGGACATCGTCACGTGATGGAGGACGGCTCCAGGGCCGCCATCAGGACCGACCACGCGCTTCTGGGCCGCACCGGCAATCTTGCCTGCCTCGGTGGCGATGTCGTTCAGCGGCTGGTACCAGGCCTTGATGCCCATGTCACCGAGTGCGCCGAGCACCCAGTCGTCGAGGTAGGCGTAGCTGTCCGCGAAGGAGAGGCCCGAGACCAGGGACTCCGGCACGGACAGGGAGTACGTGATCGTACTCATGGGCTCTACGAACATGGCCCCACCACCGGAAATACGGCGCACCACGGTCATCCCGTGCTTCGCGGCCCCTTCGGGGTCCACCTCGTTCCGCAGGGACTGGAAGCTGCCGATCACCACGGAAGGCGAGGCCCACTCCCATACCCGTAGGGTCGGGGCTCGCCGCCCGGCGGCCACCTCGGCGGTGATCACCTCGTCCAGCGCCATGTGCAGGGCCGGTGCCTGCGGCTCCGTGTGCACCAGCTGCCAGTCGTAGTCGCCCCACTCGGTCGCGTGGGCCAGAGCGCGCCGGACGGCGATGCCGACGCCCTCTGCTGTCAGCCCGAGCATCACGGTCGACTCCGGCAGCGCTGCCGTGATTCGGCCGGCCAGCCCTGCCGCGTCCGTCGATGAGGGTGAACCCTCAAGGGCTGCGTTGATCGAGAGGATCGCTTCGTCCGGCTCCAGGAAGAAGTCCCCGGCGACTCGCACGTTGCGCAGGACACCGTCCTCGACATCCAGATCTACGACGACCAGCTTGCCGCCGGGCACCTTGTACTCGCCATGCACGGCTTCGTTTCCTTCCAGCGCGACTGTACGTGTCCTGGGCCTGCTGCTTTGGCATTCGGACAGGTGGACATCGTATGGATTGCACCTTACTGCTGCGTTCCTCAAAGGCGGTACTCGAAGCGGCGTCTCATGGTGCGGGTCGGTGGCTTGGGCCGGCCCCATATCCGGGGGCGGGCAGAGGTGTTGAGTTGGGTGGTGGCGACGCGGGTGGCCTGGTCGATCTCGTCTGTGTCGGCGAAGGATTGGCCCGCGAGAGCGGCCTTGCGGAACAGGCGCCACCAGCCTTCCTGCAGGTTGAGCCAGCAGGCGCCGACCGGGATGAAGGTGTGCTGAATGCGTGGGTGGCCCGCCAGCCATTCGCGGGTTGACTTGCTGTTGTGGCTGGACGCGTTGTCCGTCACCACCACGAGGGTGCCGACCGGGTTGGCCCCTTCAAGCTGCTGCAGGAAGGCCTGGTAGTGGACGCTGCTACGGTACGGTGCCGTCATGGTGAGAGCCTGCCCGTCCGCGGGCCGCAGGGCCCCGTAGACCCAGGTCTTTCCGGCCCGCGGGCATAGTCGAGCACGGCCTTGATGCGGTGCCCGTCCGGCGACCAGCCCGGCGCGGCTGGGAACGTGCGCGGGATGACCGGACCCAGTTCATCGGCGCAGATCACCGTCGTGTCGGGTGGCGGATCGGTGTAGAGACCGATGACGTTCGTCCTTCTGGGACGAAGTCCGGACCGCGGCTGCTGGCCCAGGACCGGGTACAACGCCACCGCACCCCCTCGGCCAGCAGGATGCGCCGCACCTGAGAGCGGTGGACATCGATGCCTTGGCGTCGGGCAGCGGCGGTCAGCGTGTCCAGGGTCCATTCACCCGGTACCGTTTCTCGGCAGCCAGATCACCCCACGGCTCACGCACCAGCCGTCCGGGTGGGTCGCAGCCGACCAACTCGATGATGCGGGAACGCTCCGCTTCGGTGATGCGGCGCTTGCGTCCGCACCCGGGCCGGTCACCGAGCCCGTCGACGCCTTGTCCATTGAACCGGTGCAGCCACTTGCGGACCGTCTTCTCCCGACAGCCCAGCCGGTCCGCGATCGCTGGAACGCGCAGCCCGTCCCAACTCAACGCGACGATGGTGGCTCGCAGCATCCAGTCCGCCGGCACATGCCGCGCACCGGCCAGCTTCCGGATCTGCTTCTCCTCGGCCGCGTCCCTGGCCGGGCAGGCCGACAGCACCTTCGGCATGACACCTCCACACCGATCCAGGCCCTTCCCCTGACCTCAAAGTACTCCGCCAACGAGGAACGCAGCAGTAAGCATCCTGCATCCCTTTGCGCTGCACCGGTACATCGAGCGCGGTGAAGTGCGCTATCGCACGCCTCTGGGGGACGAAGTGGCGACAACCAGATCCTTGGCTTCAATTGTCGAGCGAGCAGGAGGGATGCCATGACCGTGACATACCGAGTAACTGTTGTGACCGGCACGGAAGACGGCTCTGGTACCGACGCCAACGTGTACATCACCTTGCTGGGTGAGAAGCCCGACGGAACCGCAACCTCGAGCGGGGAACGTGAACTCGCGAACTCCGCCGACAACTTCGAATGGGGCCAAGTCGATGTCTTCAACCTCGAAACTGACGACCTGGGCCCGCTGACCAGCCTGGTCATCCGGCACAACAATGCCAATGGGCGGCCTGGATGGTATCTCGACCGAATCATCGCGGAAGACGAGACACACCACAGCAGGTATGTCTTCCCCTGCAACCGGTGGCTCGCGAGGGACGAGGATGACGGCCAGATCGTGCGCACTCTGTACGAGCAAGGAGGAGAGCGGCGGCAGGTCCGTCAAGCGGCCTCGATACCGCCGAGCGGGCTCGGGCTGAGCAAAAGCTCGAATGCCTCACCAGGCAGGGAAGTGATCACCTCGGACGTGGACGGTGCTGCCTACCTGATCAAGGATGGGCAGCGGCACAGGATTGCCAGCCCTGTCAGTCTCATGGCAGCCGGACTCGACCCACGCGAGCCGGACAGCATCACGCACCGGACTCTCTCCGCCGCACAACTGGAACAGATACCCATGGCTGGTGTGTTGCCGGTCAGCGGCAGCCGGCAGTTCGACTCCGGGTTGGTGCACCTGGGCGCCAACCACTGGATGCGCACCTGGGGAAGCCTGGACCTCGGCAGTGGCCAGATAGCGGCCCAGACCCGCACGGCCACATTCACGTGGTTCGGGGGGTACCACGGTGCCACGTACGTCATCTTCAGCGACCGCAACGACGCCCCGGTGCACAAGACGGGCTTCTACCGCTACGGAGTCGACGGAACCTGGATCGGCCTTTCGGACCGCACTGACGCATGGTGGGAAACCGTGTCTGCGGCCGATGCCCGGCGTATCACCAACCACACCATCTTTTTGGTGTGGGCTCCGGACAGCTTCCAGACGATGCTCGACAGGTGGGTCGATTCAGGCCAGAAGGTCGCGGCCCTGGTTGCCCAGGCCGCTGCCATCGCCGCAGTGGTTTCCGGCTGACTCTGCTGCATCCAGGCATGATCGCCCCCCGTTGCATGGCGCGCGCGCCCGGCGCACAGCAAGTTGTCACGCAACAGATGGTTCGTCCCCCTGTTGTCCGTCGACTGCCGGGCCAGCACGCCGAGCCCTAGGCTGGCCACCCACTTCGTCACGCTTCGGGGGGAGCTTTCGTGGGAGACACCGCTATACGTCTGACCGCGCTGATTGCCGCTCGCAGGGAACGGCTGACACACATCGAATCTGCCACTCACCGATGGAGCGCGGTCAGTGCGGGGCTGACCGAACTGCAGAGCTCTCTGAAGAGGCTGGCGGCCCATCCCGACCTCTCCGACGAGGTGAGGGTCCAGCTGTCCGCGCCCTCCCTCCCACCGGCCCAGGCCGCCGTCGCCGAACTGCACGAGCTGTTGCGCGCCGCAGCGTCCCGCTTCGCCCGGGATACCGTGAACATCGGGGTCAGCGGTCGCGCCCGAGTAGGCAAGAGCACCCTGCTGCAGTCCATATCCGGGCTGTCGGACACCCAGATCCCGACCGGTTCGGGGTTGCCGGTCACCGCGGTCCGCAGCCGGATCTTCCACTCAAGCGGACCTGAGCGGGCCGTGCTCCGTTTCCACGACTCGGAATCCTTCTTGTCCGAGGTGGTACACCCGTACCACGCCCAGATCGGCCTGCCTGCCGCGCCGATGTCCTTGGAGGAGTTCCGCTGCTGGCGCTACCCGGAGCCGGAGGGCTCGGCAGACTCGGAACCCGTGGCTCTGCTGGTACGACTGCGGCAGATGCAGCAGGCACTGTGGTCGTACGAGACCGACCTCACCGGCGGCGAGCGCGTCCTGGACCTGGACGAACTCCGTCCTTATGTCGCCTACCCCACCGACGAACAAGTGGAATCGGGTGACGCCTGCCCCCGCCCGTATCTCGCTGTGCGCGACGCACGGATCGACTGCTCGTTCCCGCACGCCGATGTGGCGAGCCTGGGCATCGTGGACCTGCCGGGCCTCGGGGAGAACGACGTCCAGTCGGAGACGCATCACGTCGTCGGCCTGCGTCATGAAGTGGACCTGGTCGTGATGGTGAAACGGCCGGTGGAAGGCATGGGGTACTGGGGCAAGGAGGATGCCAAGGCGCTCAGCCTGCTGGACGAGGTACGCGGCTTCATCCAACAGCGTGGCAATTTCGTCGAACTGCTGCTGAACGTCGGCACCTCCGAGGACCACACCCGCGCTCCCGCCCTGCGGAACCACATCAAACGAGAGGTGAACGGTGGCCAGGACGGCCGCTGGTACACGGTCCGCGAGACGAACGCGAAGGACGCCGAGGCGGTGGGCACGCAACTGCTGGGTCCCCTGCTTGACCGGCTCGCCCGCACGCTGCCGGTCATGGACGACGACATCCTCAACGGGACGCGCCGAGCCGAGAAGGTGGCCGCGCTGCGGGTCGTCGCGGTGCTGGCCGAGGTGCGGCAGGCGCTGACCGGGGCCCGGTCGCGCAGCGCGGCACCGGCCGAGGACCTCGAGGTCCGGGTACAGGAGCTCCGTCGGTCCCTGGCCGTCGATCTGTCGGTGCTGCTGGAGGAGCTGCGCACGTACGCGTACGCGAAGGACCCGGACCCCGACTACGAGACCGCCGTGGAGGCCGCCCACCGGCAGCTGCGCTGCTGGCTGGCAGCCGGCCTAGGCACGGGGCCGCAGGACGACGACCCGGACACGGCACGGAGCACCTGGTGCGAGGAGGCACTGCGCGTCATGCGGGTGGCGCTCTCCAGCGGCGGGCTCGTGGCGGACGAGCTGCACCGGATCAGGGTGGGTACCGGCCGCCACTTCTCCAGGGTGGACACCTACTTCGACCGCCGGGTCGCCTGGCTCTGGACCGAGGTGACCACCCTGCTGGCCGGTCACACGGGGACACTGCTCACGGAGCGGCCGGGTCAGCAGGGGCTGCGCGCTCTGGCCGGGTTCGCCCGTGCCGCCGCGGAGCCCTGTCCCACCCTGGAGGAGGCCGTGGAGGGACTGTTGGAGCTGCGGCTGGACTACCGCAGTCAGCTCCACCCCAGGGTCCACCGCGAGCTGGAGCGGCTCCGTCCGCAGCAGCGTGATCCCCTGACCGGCATGCCGCAGCCGCAGATCGTGGTCGAGATCAGTCCGGCCGGCGCCGGGGAGTTGTACGAGTACCTCTCCGAGCGGGCCGAACAGACCGCCCACCGGACGCGGCAGGCCCTGCTGCGGGAGTCCATGACGCCGGCCACGGTGCTGCTGTCGGCGCTGGAGCACTTCGACGACCTGCTGATCCGGTCGGCCGACGCCGAGCGTGACCTGCGCCGCTTCGCCCGGAGTTACCGCAATGAGCTCTGGCCGGGAGTGTACGAGGGGTTGGACTCGGGCCACGCCCGGTTCGCCGCGGTGGAGTCGGCGTGCAGAACGGTCCAGGAGACGCTGGAAGGTGCGGCGGTATGAGCCCGACCGGCCTGTCGGCCCCGGAGTTCAAGATCGGTGTACTGGGCCCGAGCCGGGTCGGCAAGACCTCGCTCATCGCGTCCATCCTGGCCGACAGCTCGCGCATCCTCAGTGGGACAGGGGTGACGCTCAGGCCTCGGGGCAAGCCCACGGAGATCCGCATCATGAACCGGCGCACCGAACTGGACGGCGCCGTGCTGTCCGGGAGGTTCAACGCCGGCGCACTGGCCGGGAACAAGGACGCGGTCCGCTTCGACCTTGCGCTGGAGATCGGGGCGTCGAGTGCCGGCATCCGGCTGAGCCTGCTGGACTTCCCCGGTGGCTGGCTGAAGGCGACCACCCGCCCCGACGAGCAGGAGGAGGAGTGGCTGCGGTGCCGCACGTTCATGGCGGAGAGCAGTGTGCTGCTCATCCCGATCGACGCGACCGTGCTGATGGAAGCGTCTTCCTCCCGGCACCGGCGGGCCGTTCCCGCCATCCTCACCACCCCCGAGGTACAGGCTGTGGCCGAGGAGTGGGCGAAGGAACGGACGATGCGGCCGGAGGAGCCGGCGCTGGTGATCCTGACGCCGGTCAAGTGCGAGAGCTACTTCGCCGACAACGGCGGGACCGTGGCGGCCGGCCAGATACTCCTCGACACGGTGCAGCAGGTGTACGCGAACGTCCTGGACGACGTACGGGCCAACGCTCCCGAGGCACAGATCCTGTACTGCCCGGTGGACACCCTGGGCTGTGTGGAGCTGCTCAACGCGGAGTGGGAGGCATCCCCCGGGACGCCCGGTGGGTTCGACTTCAAGGCCAAGTTCGGCACCCGGAAGCCGACCAGGATCTCGGTGCACGGCGCGGAGGACGTGCTCATCGCGGTGTGCCGGCTGCTCACCTCCGCCCGCCGGGAGGCGGAGCGGGAGGAGCTGATCGACCTGCAGGGCAGGGCGCTGCGGGCGGAGGCGCTCGCCCGGCAGAAGGAGGGCTTCGTCCGCAGCGTCTGGCTGTGGGCCAACGGCACCGTGGCCGCCCGGCGGCTCGACGCGTCGGAGAAGTCGCGGGCGGCCGAGATCAGTCGGCAGCGGACCCTCCTCCTGGCCGAGGCCGTAGACACGCTGGCGAACCGCGGGTTCAGCGACCGGGTCAGGACGTTCTAGCCAGTGCGACGAGGCTCACCCGGAGAAGGGGATCGATGGACGGATACGTGATGTTCCGCGCGCGGCGCCGGGACAGGGACTACGACTACCTCGGCGCAGCGCCACCCGCCCAATGGTGGCGGTCCTACGCGGAGGTCGCCGACTTCGAGTATCCGACGCTCCTGGTCGAGTCGGACGCCTCGGGCTGGCGGGCCTACCTCAGCGGGATCCGCTCGGCACGGACCGACGCGGTGGGTACTCCCCTGCGCTTCACTCTGGTGCTGTCCGGCACCCCTGCGGACGAAGCGGCTCCGCGGGTCGCCCGGTTCGCCGTCCAATGGCTGGAGGACGTCGCCGCCTCGCAGCCGGCGGGAGCGGTGGCCGCGTGCCTCGACCGACACTTCCCGGCCAAGGCCGCGGACCGGCTGCTGGGGTCGCGGGGTCCCGCCGCGGTGGAAGAGGCACGGCTGCGTCTGGACGAGGCCCTGGCGGACCCGGACGGACCGGCGGCGCGCGATAAGCACGGCGACGGCGGGCAGGACGGCTCCGGACCGCCGTCCTGGATCAACGCGGTGCACGATCCCCCGTCCCGGGAGTGTTTCGCCGTGCGCGTCGCCGGACTGCTCGCCGGCGCACCGGGCCGCGCACTTCTGCTCAACCTGGCCACGGAGGCACAGGACGTAGCGATCACAGGCCCTGAGGACCGTGTGGCCGTGCTGGTCGTCCGTCCAGCGAAGGACTTCGGTGCGGGACCGGTGGCGATTCTGGGAAAAGTCCCGGGCCTGGTGGAGGCCGGGCCGGTACGCAGGACGCCTCTCGGTCTCTGGCGGAGCAGGAGCACCGGGCAGAAGGCACTCATCGCGCTGGGGATCATCGTGCTGGCGGCGGCGGCCGTGGGAGCCGCGGGCCACGCCGCGGGGGCCTGGAACGCGGGGAACCTGTTCTGACCGAGGGTCCGGGAGACGGCCCGGCCGGGTCGCGGCGCCTGGTGCTGTGGAGCCCCGAAGAGGGCGTCGCCCGTGTGTTCACCGTGGACTGGCACCGTCCGCCGCCGGAGGAAGGCTCCGGGCGGGCGGAGTTCACGGCGCATCCGGACTGTCCGGCCGCGGCCGGACAGTCCGGGACTCTGGAGGTCGAAGTCCATTCATGTCTGTCCGGCGCAGGCCGGATCATCGGCGGAGTGGGCAGCAAGTTGCTCTCAGCGGCCTGCAACCTCCCCGATCGCCCTGACAGGGCGATCGGGGAGGCGGTGCACGGCCTCGCCGAACTCGCGGAGCTCGCGGACCCGCGCAACAGAGTCGATCTGACGCTGCGCTTCCACGAGGCGAACGACCAACCGGCCGCCTCGTTCCGGCTGACGGGCCGGACGGTGACGGCGCCCTTGGCCGACACCGGCCGGTTGGTGGAGTGGGACGACTGCCACGTCCGATGGGGCGGGTCTCCCGGGAGCATGCGGTGTGTCGCGCCCCTCTCCCTGCCCCCGATACCCGGATGAGAGGGCTCCCGCGTGGTGGTGACCCGTGACCTGCTGCTGTCCCTTCTCCTCTGCGGGCACGGCACTCCCCCGCCAGGGGGCGTTCCGCCGGCGGAACGCCCCCTGGCCGAAGCGGCGGCCGCGCTCGCCGCGGGCGAACCGAAACGCGCGCTACGGGAACTGGCCCCCGGTACGACACCGGCCACCGCCGCCTCGCGCACGGCCGTCCACGACGTGGCGGACGCGCTCCGCATCGCCGCGCTTACCCAGGATCTCAACTGGTACCCGGGCGACGGCGGCGCGGTGATGTCCGAGGAGGACATCGTCCGCGCCGTCCGCCCGGTACCCCGCCCGGTGGCCGACTCCGACGCCACGCTCCTCATCCTGGTCGCCGCCCGCTTGATACCCGACGTCCAGAGCGCCCGGGCCGTCGCCGACAGCTCCCGGACCGCCCAGGACCCCCCGTCGGCCCACCGCGCGCTGGAGCAGCTCACCGCGCGGGACGCCCAGCTGGCCGCGCTCGCCCCGCCGTCGACACGTGCCCATCTGTGGACCGCGGCGGCGGACGTGGCCCACCGTGCCGGGCTCGTGGACGAGACAACGGCGGCCCTGACGACCGCCCGGTCCCTCGCGGGCACCGATCCGGCGGCCCTCGCCCGGCTGGACACCCTCGAAGGGGACATGGCGCTGGAGCCCCAGTCCTCGCCCGAACTCCTCGGCCTGCGCCTGGACATGGCCGTCCCGGACACCGTCCGTCCCGATGCGGAGTCGGCGCGCGCCCGCTACGCACGTGCCGATGCCCTGTTCACCCGGCTGGGCTTCGGCGGCGGGCGCGCCGCCATCGCACTACGGCGGGCCCATCTGGCCCGTCGTGACCACGACGTGACGGCGTGTGCAGCGTTTCTGGACGCGGCCGGGCGCACGGCACGGGAGTCAGGTGCCGGAGCGCTCGCGCGGCTCGTGGAGGCGCACCGGGCCGTCGATCGGATCGACGGCGGCGAGGACGTCCCGGCCGACGCGCTCGACGAGCTCTCCCGCTGGTCCTGGATCGATGGGAGCGACAGCTTCGCCCGCGGCCTGGTACGGCTGCTCGTCATGCGCTCCCGCACGTGGCGGGAGCGGGGCGCGACCCTGCCCGCGCTGCGCTGTCTGCGTCTGGCGCGTCGTCTGGCCGTGTCGCTGGACGCGTCGGTGGAGCGCGAACTCGTCAAACGGGCCCATGTCGAGCTCGCGGACCGGCTGAACGTCCGCCGGGCCTCGGCCGTGCTGCTGGCCGCCGACACCGCGGACGCGATCGCCCGGCTCGGCGGTGGACCCGTCGACGAACTGGCCTTCGGGCGCGCCGCGAGCCTGGCGATCTCCTTCAACAACACCGTCCAAGCTCTGGGAGACCCGGATCTGGCCGTCGTCGACGCGGCCCGTATCGATGAGTTGTGCCGACTGTCGACGCAGATCTCCGACGTCTCACCGATGACCGCGCAGATCATCCGAATGGTGCGTGCCGCCGCCCGTGAAGCGGCCCTGATGCTTCCCTACCACAAGGGACAGCGGGCGCTGTCCGCCGGCTACCGCGACGAGGCCCGTCGGCACTTCGCCCTGGCGCTCGCAGCGGCGGAGCGGGAGGGGAACGACTTGCTGCGGTGCCTCCTGCGCTACCTGCTCGACTGCCGGAAGGAGGCGCACGAGGTCGCCCTCGCCCTGTTCCTCCGTGGTGATCTGCATCCCGACCACGCGGTTTCGCTGTTCCTCCGGCTGGCCGACCCGGCCACCGCGGACCGGGCGCTGACCCTGCTCGACCAGGCGGGCTGGACCGGACCGCGGGATCGGCCCTGGGCGGACCCGGCCCGCCGGGCGGAACTGGCGATGGCACTGGGCCGGCACCGCGAAGCGGCCCGGCTCTCCGGCACAGCCCTCGGCCTGTTCGATCGGCACGTCTCCCAGCTCGTCCGGGACCCGTTGCGCAGCGCGGCCACCGACCATGTCGATGTGGCCGGCATGTTCCACACGGCCGTCCGCGCCCGTCTCGCACTCGTGTCGGAGGACCGTGCCGCGCTCGCCGCTTCCTTCGAACTGTCCGACCGCTGCCGCGGTGTCGCAGTCGACACCCTGCGCTCCCTGCATGAGCTGCCGTCCGGGCCTGCCCGGAACGCCGCGCGTGGCTGGCTGCGGGCGGGGTCCCGTTGGGCGGCGGCATACGAGGAGCTGACACGTGCGGTACTCACCACGGAGGCCGTGGCCGGCCGCTCCGGATCCGTCCTGCGCCCGGAGGTGCTCGGCGCGGAGGACGCGCTGGACGCGGCGGAGTCGGAGGTGGCGCGCCATGCGCCCGCGCTGCTCAAGGATCACCGGGAATGGGAGCGGGGCGCACTGATGGAGGAGGTGCGGGCGGCGCTCCCCGCCGACGCGGCGCTGCTCATGTACGAGTCGTTCGACCAGGAGCTGATCGTGTGGTCCGTCGAGCGGGACCGGGTGAATTACCGTCAGCTTCCCTGCCGCGCGCGGGACCTCGCTTGTGACGTACGCCGGTTCCACACCGCGTGCGCCACTGGCGGCGTGGACGGTGCGGGAGCGGCGGCTCTCGCGGAGGGGCTCCTCGGGCCCGTCGCCGCCGCGGTCGACGCCGGCCGGCGGCTGTACGTCATCCCCCATGGAGCCCTGTCCCTGCTGCCGTTCCACGTGTTGCCCCACCACGGCAGGCCACTCGGTCTGTCGCGGACGCTCTCGTACCTGCCGTCGGCCGCGCTGCTGACCCTGCCCGGGTCCGGAAAGCGGCCCCGGGCCGGCGCCCCGGCTCTGCTCGTCGGCGACCCCGCGTACGCTCCGGAACGGGGGCTGGCCCGGCTTCCGGGCACAGCGACGGAGGTGACCGCCGTCGCGCGCGTGCTCGGTGCGGGTCCTCCGTTGACGGGGGCGGCGGCGACGGCACGGAACGTGGGTGCCGGGGCGGCGGGTGCCTCGGTGCTCCACTTCGCGACACACGGTCTGGTCGACGAGCGCGGCCCCAACCTCGGCCGAGTGGCCCTGGCGGGTCACGACCGGCTGACCGTCGCAGACTTGATGGGGCTCGACCTGACCGAGGCCCTGGTGGTGCTGTCGGCGTGCCACACCGGTCGCGGCACCGCCACGGTCGGCGGTGATGTCGTGGGCCTGACCCGGGCCGCTGTGACGGCGGGCGCCCGGCACGTCGTCGTCTCGCTGTGGCCGGTGGACGACGAGGCGGGCTGCCTGACCATGGTCGCGCTGTACGAGCGACTGGCCGGAGGGGGCCGGGGAGTGGCCGAGGCCCTGGCCGCCGCCCAACGATGGGTGCGCGGTCTCGGCACGGCGGGCCGGCACGCCGCCTACGAGGCCCTGCGAGCACGGGAGGGCACCGCGGCGGCGGCGCCCTGGGCGAGGGACGGCCGAATGCCGCCCTTCGCGCGGAAGCAAGACATGGACGACCTGCCCTACCACTGGGCACCGTTCGTCCACGTCGGCGGCTGACGGGCGGAACGACCGCCCAGAAGGAGACAGATATGCGCAAAAGGGCGGTGTTGATCGGTTGTCAGACCGGGGGCCTCACGGGCGTGCACGCCGACGTGAAGCTCATGGACGAGGTGCTCGTTCCCTTCGGGTTCGAGACCACGCTGCTCACCGGTGAACGGGCGACGCGCCACGGCATCGAGGACGCGTACCGGAGGCTGATCGCCGACAGTCGACCGGGGGACGCCGCGCTGATCTACTACTCCGGGCACGGCGGGCGCGCCCGCAACCCGGCGCCGACCGACGACCCTTCCGTACCGGCCTGGCTCCCCTACCTGTGCCCCCATGACCTCGGCGGCGCGGGTTTCCATGGCGTGCTCGCCGCCTCGCTGAGCCGGTTCCAGGAGCGGCTGACCCGGCGGACGGCGAACGTCACGACCGTCCTCGACTGCTGCTTCGCGGGGCGCATGGCCCGCGGGCGGTCCCTGCCCAAGGCGCATCCCCGGCCGGGCGAGACGCCCTGGGAACAGGTGCGCGGTGCCTGGGAGGCTGAACGTGCCGTGTCCGGTGGGAACGGCGTCCCCGCCGTGGACGCCAATCCCCTGGCCGTCCGGCTCGTGGCCTGCGCCCCGGATCAGAGCGCGTACGAGACCGACGTGCCCGGCCTCGGACGCCACGGGGTGCTCACGGCCTCGCTGGCCCGGCTGCTCCGTCGCCCCGACAGCTCACGCCTGACCTGGCGTCAGCTGATCGAGCAGCTACGGCCGGCAGTCGCCCACCTGGAACCGTTCCAGCGCCCGGACGTGGAGGGCCCTGCGGACCGCTACCTGTTCGATGTGCGCGAGACGTCGAGCAGCGGCGTCCTGCCCGTACTGGCCACGGCGGGCGGAGTGTTCATCGACGCCGCGGAGCTCTTCACGGTCGAGGAGGGCGATGTCTACACCGTGGTGGGCCCCGCTGGTGAGGTTGGCGCGCCACTCGCGACAGCGGTGGTGGACGATGTCGCCGCCGGCCTGGCCCGGCTGCGGCCGGTGACCGGCACCCCTGCGTTCCCCCCGCTGCCCGACGGGACCGAAGCCCATCCCCTGCGGGTGTCCCTCGGGCGCAGGACGGTCGCCGTCGTACCGGCGGGGCACCCGGACCGCGAACGCACGGCCCGGGTCCTCACCAGTTCGGCGCCCGTACGGGTCGTGGGTGCGCAGGAGCCCGTGATGGCCACCGTGGTCCTCTCCGACGACGGCATCGGACTGCTGGACGAGTTGGGCGAGCCCCTGGTGGACTGTCCCCGGCCCTGTACCGCGGAGGCACTCGAACTGACCGGCGCCGACCTGCGGCGTCTCGCGAGGGCCGCGCAGGTGCGGGAGCTGGCCTCCGGCACGGGGCCGGCCTGCCTCGACGGCGGACTCGACTTCGGCTACACACGGCTCTTCCCCGACAGGTCCGAACGGCCGCTGGAACGCTCCGGCGAGCATCTCTTCTGCGGCGACCAGGTGGTCGTCCGGATGCGTAACCGGGGATCGGCCCGGAGGTTCGTCTCGGTCTTCGACATCGGTCTGCGCGGCACCATCTCGCCGCTGACCACCAGCGAACGGTCCGGCGTCGGCATCGGTCCCGGCGAGTGCTACGAGCTCTACCGGCATCCGCAGACGCACGAACTGGCCGGTGTCACCCTTTTCTGGCCGGACGGTCTCCCCGAAGGGTCTCCACGACCGAACACCTTCCTGGCTGTCGTCACCGACCGTCCCCAGGACCTCTCCCGGCTGGCGCAGGAAGGCGTCAAGCACACGTCCGAGGACCGGCAGTCGTCCCTGCAGCGCCTCGTGGACAACCTGCTGAACGGTGTGCGCGACGGTCACGGTCCCGTGTGGGCCGACGGGCGGGAGCATGTGGTCCGGTACCGAGTGGAGCGGTTCGAGGCGTACCTCCACCCGGAGCAGCGTGCGGATCCCCGTCTGTGACCCCCTGAGGGCAGGTACCCCCACCCGGGACGAAGCGCCGGACGTACGCCGGCCAGGGTGTGTCGACGGACTCGAAGCCGTGGTGTCGGCGCACGTATCGCACCGCTCCGCCAGCCGGGACGTCGCCGTCCTGGCCTGCGACTTCATCGAGATCATCACCCTGACCGGCCAGCGCCAGTACATCCTCGCGGTGGTCGAACACACCACCCGCCGCGTCCGAGTACTCGGCACCACCGCCCACCCCGCCGCGGCCTGGGTCACATCCGGGACCGGGACGCGAAGTACTCCGCCCTCTTCGACCAGATCCCAGGGAGCCGGTGGTGCTGGTATGGGACGGACTGTCGGCCCACTGGAGCCGGGCCATGCGGGCCTGGACGGCCGAGCAGGACTGGCTGACACTGGAGCGGCTGCCGGCCTACGCGCAATGCTGCTGACTTACGTGTCTTGTGGGAGTTTGCGTTTGGCCTTCGAGGTGGTCCGTGAGGCCGGTGTGATGGTGATCGTCTCGGGCATCGGGGACGACCGGTGCTGCCGGTGACGGTGCTCGGGCCGTTTCAGGCGCCAGTGGGACATCTTCCGCTTGACCACGCGGGGACAGGAATGCGGCCGACGCTGCGGCAGGAGCCTGCGGGTGATCTCGGCCAGTGTCCGGTCAAGGGCCCTGGTCAGTCGTCCGGGGGGAAAAGCCCGCCTGAGCGGGGACCTCGCGGCGGGCGGCGTGCAGGGTGCGGGTGAAGGAGATCCGGTCCGGATCGACGTCGCGTGACCGGGCGGCCAGGTGGGCGAGTTGTCGTAGTACGTGGTGTACCAGCAGCATCCCGTGGACCTCCTGGGCGACACCGTCAGGGCTCTTGGAGCGCAGGGCCGAGCTCGCGCCCTGGTGGACCTTCAGCTCGTCCAGCAGCGACTCGATCTCCCACCGCTGGTGGTATAGGACAGCCAGTTCCCGGGCGGGAGCCTGCTCCGGGTCGAGGATGGTGGTGATCAGCCGGTAGACCTCGCTCCCGCCGTCCAGGGTGTACTTGACGACCCGGACGTGTTCGGGATCGGAGCACTGGTAGTAGTCCTTCGCCGCGAAGATCTGCGACAGGTAGGAGCCGTCTTCCAGCTGGCGGCACAACGGCAGAACCGCGTTGCTCTTCACCCGCCACAGCAGATCGGCGCCGCGGGCCTTGGCGGCCCGCCAGCGCGGGAACGCGGGAAAGTTCCGGTCGGCCAGCACCAGCATCCCCGGCTCCAGCCGGCCCCACAGTCGCTCTGCCAGCGCGACCTCACTGACCGTGAAGGGGCCCAGGGCGGCGCCGAAGACGGCATGGGTGCCGCACTCCGCCAGAAGCACCGCCCGCACCTGAGGAAACGCCCCGGCACCACGGTCGGAGCGCGCCCGCCCGAAGTACTCGGCATTCGCCTCAGTGTCCGGCACCTCCAGCGCGGTGCCGTCCAGGGCCACCAGCCGCCACCGCCGGTACCACGCGCCGGCCGTCTCGGCGGTGGCAACCGGGTGGCACATCCGGTCGAACAGCTCGCGCAGCGGCTCCGGTCCCAGCCGCACCCGAGCCCGGCTGATGGCCGCCGTGCACGGCACGTCCCACTCCCCTCGGCGCAGTCCCGCGGAGAGCACCCGCAGCACCTCCTCGTAACCGGCCGACCGGAACAGGCACATGGCCAGCACGAAGTAGACCACCACTCGTGCCGGCAGCCGTCGCCGCCGGACCTCGCGCCGTCCCGTCGCCTCGACCGCCTCGTCGATCAACTCCGGTGGAAACACCTTGGTCAACACGCCCAGCGCGATCTGGTCCACCAACAGCCCACGCGATCCTGACTGCTTCCCGCCCACACCAGTTCAACGAGCCGACCACCGCAAAGTCAGCAGCATTGCGCCTACGCGCCCGACCTCAACCCGGCCGAAGGCATGTGGGCGAACCTGAAGAACTACCTGGGCAACCTCGCCGCCTGCACCGTCGACACCCTTGCCGAACTCACCCGCACCCGGCTGAAGAAGATGCAGTACCGCCCCGACCTCCTTGACGGCTTCATCACCGAGACCGGCCTCACCTGGACACCGCCATGACGTCACCCCGAAACGAAAACCTCAGTTGTGGGCAACAGAGCCCGACGTACAACCCGACTCGTCTGCCGCCGCCTGCGGCTTTGCCTTGGAAAGTGCCTCTCACCTGCGTCGGAGGTCCTTTTCGATCTTTCAGGGACTTGCCGCGTTAGGCGGCGGAAAGCGCCTCGGAAGTCCCTCAGGCAGCGCTGAAAGTTCCTGAGCAGGGGTGAACGCTACGGAGCTGAGAGGCGTGCGACCGTGCGTGCCGTCGGAGTTCGTAGTCCGTGGGCAGCCTGGACTTGCAAGGTCAAGCGGCTTCGGCATCAATGATCGTATCCGTCCGCGTGGTCCACACGGCAGGGCCGCCGCAGCCGCGTGGGCTTTCAGGGGTGCGTGAAGCCAACTACTCGTATGATGTGCCGGAATCGCACACACGGGTGGGGCTGTGGTGGCGGTTGCGAGCGTCTGTGCCAACGGGGGCCAGGCCTTGAACGAACGTGGGGGCGTCGTTGTACCTGGCCTGTTTGTACGCGGAAAACTTCAGGATTTTCGGTGCGGCACCACAGGATGACGGTGACGAGGATGCCAGCCTGAGCCTGGACTTCGGTCCTGCCACGACCGTCCTCGTCGGTGAGAACGACAGCGGCAAGACGGCCATCATTGATGCGATCCGCCTGAGCCTTCTGACGACGGCGACGGACTTCTACCGCATCACGCGCGACGACTTTCATGTCGGTCCAGACGGCCGTGCAGACACTTTCAAGATCACCTGTGGTTTCAAGGACTTGACGACGGAAGAACAAGCGGTCTTCTTGGAACTGCTCACCGCGGACGGCGACGGCAATGTCGCCTTCTACGTCACCGTCAAGGCGGAGTTGATGGATCCGCTGCGTCCCCACCGCGTCGCGGTCACGACACGTACCGGCCGCGACGGGCAGGGTCCGGCCCTGGATGGCGCCGCGCGTGAACTGCTGAAAGCCACCTACCTGCGCCCGTTGCGGGATGCCGAGGCGGAGCTGCGCTCGGGCCGTGGATCACGGCTGTCACAAATTCTCGCGGGTTACCCGGCCATGCGCGCACAAGGTGAGGACGACTTCGACGAGAAGACGGGCAGCGCGAGCACCTTGGTGGGCATCCTGCGCCGTGCGGAACGCCAGATCGGCGACAACGACGCAGTGGCCTCGGCCCGGGACGACATCAACACTGGTTACCTTGAGAAGTTCTCTATCGGCTCCGACGTCCTGCGCGGCGAGATCGGCGTTGCAGGCGACGCCACGCTGGCCCGTGCGCTGGAACGCCTGGAGCTCACCTTGTTCGCGGGCACGGGGGAATGGACAAGGCGCGGTCTGGGCTACAACAACGCCCTGTTCATGGCGGCCGAGCTGCTCCTACTGAACAACAGTGCCTTCGCACCCCTGCTGCTGATCGAGGAACCCGAAGCCCATCTTCACCCGCAGCTTCAGACCCGCATCATGGACCTCCTGCGGGATCGCGCCGACGCCGCCAAGACGGCCGGGACACCACCGGTCCAGGTCATCCTCACCACCCACAGCCCCAACCTCGCATCGGCCATCCCGGTCGAACACCTCACCCTTGTCGCTCGCGGATCCACCTTCCGGCTGGCCCCTGGACTGACCCGCCTCAACGAGGGCGACTACGCCTTCCTCACCCGCTTCCTTGACGTGACCAAGGCCAACCTGTTCTTCGCCCGCGGCGTCGCCATCGTCGAAGGCGACGCCGAAGCCATCGTCCTGCCCGCGCTCGCACAGGCCCTCGGCAAGTCGTTCAACGAATGCGGTGTAAGCGTCGTCGGCGTCGGCGGCGTCGGCCTCTTCCGTTACAGCCGGATCTTCCAGCGCGAAGGAGAACAGATCCCGGTCGCAGTGGCCTGCATCCGAGACCGGGACCTGGTTCCCGCCGGCACCTCCGCCGAGATGCGCAAGAAGCTGAAGTGTTCGGCAGAGATGACCAAGGAAGAGATCGACAAACATGTCGCAGGGCTGAAAGAGAAGGACGACGGACACGTACGCACCTTCGTTTCCGACCACTGGACCTTGGAATACGATCTGGCCGCCGCCTCCTGGACGATGGCGACCCTGATGCATCAGGCCGTCCGCGCCGCCGTCGCTTCAAACACCACCTGGCCCACCGCGGACAAACTCGCTGGCCTCGACCGCTCCGCGCGTGATGAGGTCACCAAGTGGCGTGAGAACAACGTGCCGCTGGAAAAGGCGGCCCTGGACATTTACGAGCCGCTGCGCATGGGCCGGGGCAGGAAGCCGATCGCTGCTCATCACGCGGCCCGGCTTCTGCAGACCACCTCCGTGACCGAGGACGATCTTCCGCCCTACCTCGTGGCCGCTTTCACGTACCTGTGCAGCGAGGTCTGAGCCATGACACCCCTCTATGCCCCCGACGCCTTCCTCAAGGACAAGGTCGAAGCCCTCGCCCAACACCTCGGCCTGGACCTGCCCTACCAGGAACAGTGGGATTTCATCCAGAGCGCGGAATCCCTGGACCTCCAAGCCGCTCCCGGCTCCGGCAAGACCAGCCTGATCGGCCTTAAGCTCGCCCTGCTCGCCCAGGCTTGGACGTCGCCCACGCGCGGCATCTGCGTGCTGTCCCACACCAATACAGCCAAGGACGAGATCACCCACCGCCTCACCACCACACCAGCAGGACGCCGCCTCCTGCAGTACCCGCACTTCATCGGCACGATTCAGGCCTTCACCAACACCTTCCTCGCCCTTCCAGCCCTACGGGCCCGAAGCATCGAAGTGCAGACCGTTGACGACCAGGCCTACGCCGACGAAGCTCTACGCCTTCTCGAACGCCACCCCAAGTTCCGGAAACTGAACAACGCACTCGGATACCGCACGAACGGACCTGCACTTGTCGCCGAGGCTCGCTACGTGTGCGACGCCGGGCAGTTGATCGCGACAGGACCTGATGGCATCCCTCCCTACAAAGCGTCCAGCGACAGTGGTCAACAATTTGCCGCCCTCAAAGAAACGCTCACCGAACGAGGCATCTTCCGCTACCACGACATGTTCGCCATCGCTGAACATCACCTCGCTCGCCACCCCCAACTCGCGATAGCCGCCGCTCACCGTTTCCCCTTCGTCCTCCTGGACGAGATGCAGGACACCAGCCATCTTCAGCAACACCTGCTGGACAAGGTCTTCGGCCCGCCGGGCACGATCGTCCAGCGAGTGGGCGACGTCAACCAGCGCATCTTCGCCGACGCACCGAATACCGCCCAGCCCTCGTCGTTCCCTCTGCCGCACGCCGCCCAACTCCCCGTCAGCCGCAGATTCGGCAGCGCAATCGCAGCACTCGCAAGCGACCTCACAGTTCACCGTCGCCAACAAATCAACGGCGTCGGCCACGACGGGACCGTCGCCCTCCTGCTCTTCGACGACGACACCGTCGCTGAAGTCGTACCCGCCTTCGAACGGATGGCAGCGGCTGCGGTACCACGCCACCTGCTGCTGAGCAATCCGCCGCGGGTGCTGGGCGCCCGCCTCGCACCGAAAGGCACCAAAGCCTTTCCTCAGTCCGTTTCCTGCTACATACCCGGCTTCACTACCGTGCCCGCCGAGGCAACCGGCAGCCTCATCACGGCTACGCGTACCGCTCAGACGCTCCGGCGATCCGGCGACAATCACGCAGCCGTCACACTTTTGTGGAACGCACTCCGTGACGCGGCCCGACTTACCACTTCTGGCGGACTGCCTCCGCTGAGGCGACTGGACCGAGACCCGGCCACCGCCGGAGGCCGGGCGCGCCTGCTCCTGCACGACCTGCTGACGTGCCCACTCGACAGTCCCGCGGAATGGGCTGTCCTCACCGCCAGGCTTCCGCGGCTGCTACAAGACCTGACGCAGAACTCCCTGAAGGGTGTCGCACGCCTCACAGAGCCCCTTGCTCACATCCCGTCTGTAGCCCAGCCAGTCCCCAAGCCCGAGGCGCCGGCAGATGCGGACCACGATGTGGTGCCGTCGGTCGCGGGATCCATCCAGAGCGCCAAGGGCGAAACTCACGCGGCCACCCTCATCCTCGAATGCCTGGAACGCAGCGGCAGGAAGTACGACGTTCATGAGGTCCTCGGACTCCTGAGTGGACAGCGGGACGCCTCCAAGGCTCTGGTCACGATTAAGCGCGCGGCGCAACTCGTCTTCGTCGGCGCCACCCGTCCCACTCACCTGCTCGCCTTCGCCGCGCACCGCACAAGAGCCGCACCTCACATCGAGGCGATGACGGCCCGTGGCTGGTCCATTCACGACGTGCACGCCCTTTGAACGATCGCGCGCCGCACTTGGCTCCCGGCATGCCGTCGCTGGGAAATTTCGAACAGCGGGTAGCCGTCTTGGAGGCGGAGAAGGCGCGCCTACGCTCTTCGCTGTCATCGGGCTGACAGGGCGCTGGAGCCCGGCCCTACAGGTGCAGCTCCTCCTCGATGATGCGCGCGACCTCCGACCACGGTACGCGCAAGTCGCCGACCAGCGACCAGAAGCCGTACATCTCCCGTACCAGGGCCCCGACCCCAAGGCGCGCGGCGTCTCGGTCGATGGAGCCTATGACCCGCCGGGTGATTCCTCCCGCGCCTCGGGCAGCTGGAGTGATCCCATGACCGACCAGGAGGGTTGCCGTGCGGATGGCATCCAGAGTGGCAGGCGGCGCAGACCCGGCGAAGCTCCCGTGGATCAGTTCAGGCCAGTGTTCCTGGGTGCGAGCCCAGGCCAGGCGTTCCAGTCCGCTGCCGAGGTCTACGGCCATACGATCCGGGTGCTCGTTATTCCACAGGAGAATGATGTCACCAAAAGTGTGCTCCAAGTGGCGGAAGTGCAGCGTGATGCCCTCCACCTGCCGCCGGCGCCACGAGCACAGCTCGCCTTCGATGCGCAGGTGCCGTGCGTGAAGGCCGAGTTGGGAAAGCACCGTCAACCAACCGTCGAGGATGGCGCCGTACTCGTCGAGAGTACCTATCCGCTGGACCCGGGAGATGTTGACGAAGGAGGTCAGGAAGCCGTCCTTGAGCTGGCCGGTGGCGTCGCGTTGGCCCGTGAAGCGGACGACCGGCTGGGGAAGGAACCCGCTCCGGTACGTGCGTGGATGGCCGCCCTTGAGGAACGGGTCGAGTGCCTGAACCGCGGAGATGGTCAGTTCGGTCTCCCGGCCCCAACGAAGAGGGAGGCAGGCTGCACGCGGCACTCCGTCCTGCGCGAAGCCTGTCTCCAGAGAGTCGAGCAGCTCCCTCCACGAGGGTGGTCTACGCGGTGGCCTGTAGGGGGTGCCGCGGTCCGGATGACGAACCTTGATGTGATATTCGTCGACCGTGAACTCCCAGTGTGCGCCTAGTGCGGCACGCAGTACGGTGAGTAGCTGCTGGGGCAAGACAGCCCCGACTGTACTGTCTATACGGGTCAGCACGGCCGTGCGGCCATCGTCTGGAAGTGGCGGGCCGGATCGAAACGGTGCAGTCCAATTTCCTGGACCCGGTGGTGGTCGAGGTCCTCTGCCTGCTTGATCGTGTCGGCGAGTCTGCACGCCGCAGTCTCGTCGTCCTCTCGCGGGTCGACGACGGTGACCGCACCGGTCTCGTCGCACAGGGCTGCCTGCGCGCATGTCCCTTCCCGCCAGGTCAGCGCGGCCATGGGGGTGCCGGCGCGAAGGGATTCGCCGAAGACGGCGGCACCGGCCTCCACGTACGTACGGGCGTACGTGTAAACGAAGACGGACGCCTCGGTGATCGCAGCCGTCTTGGCGGTACCGCCGAGCTCTCCCACCCACTCCACGTGGTCGGCGGCGAGGATGCGCTCGTGGCGTCGTACGTACTCCTTGTCGAAGACCGGACCAACAATTCGGATCCGGCGGCCAAGGAGCTGCGCCGCGCGTACCGCGATGTGCGGGGCCTTGTCCTCGTCGATCCGGCCGAGCCAGACGAGGTCGGTGCCGGCTGTGGCCGGAGGCTCCTCCTCACGGAGGCCCAGGTGAACAGCGAGGTCGGGAAGCGGCCGGTGGGCGGCGTAGATCTCCATCATCTCGGGCGAGTAGCAGTAGAGCCGCGACCGTAGGCCGTCGAACGCGCCAGGAGTATGCCGGAAGACTGGCGAGTGCTGGAACGTGGCGACGTCGCAGTCCAGCTCGCTCCACGTGCGGGTCCAGGCCGGAAGCGACGGGTACTCGTGGCCCACGACCAGGAGGTCGTAGCCGCTGTCGCGCAGCTCGCGCACGGCGAGCGCTTCGGGGGCGATGTCCTCTAGGCGGACCGGCTTGCGGACCCAGTCTTCTTCCAGGCTCTTGAGCCAGCCCGGCCCGAGGAGGTGTACGTCGGCGCCTGCGGCTCGGGCGCCTGTGGCGACCGCCCACAGCCATCGTTCGATCCCGCCGTATCCGGCGGGTGGAAAAGCGTAGCTACCGGGAAAGTCGCAGACGCCGACGAGCACTATGCCTCCGTTGTTCCATCCGCCGAGATACGGCGGAAGCCGAGGTACGGGACGAGGGATTCGGGCAGGACGATGGAACCGTCCTGCTGCTGGCACTGCTCGAGGAGAGCGGCCAGGGTGCGGCCGACGGGCAGTCCGGAGCCGTTCAGGGTGGTGACGAGCTTGGGCTTGCCGTCCGCGCCACGGGTCCGGATGTTCGCCCGGCGGGCCTGGAAGGTGCCGAAGTCCGAGACTGAGGAGATCTCGCGGTACGTGCTCTGGCTCGGGATCCAGACCTCGATCTCGTAGGTGAGCTGGGCGGAGAAGCCCGTGTCACCCGCGGCCAGTTTGACGACGCGGTAGGCGAGGCCGAGTTCCTTCAGGCACGCCTCGGCGTGTCCGACCATTTTTTCGAGCTCGGTGTCCGCGTCGGCGGGGTCGACGATGCGAACCATCTCGACCTTGGCGAACTGGTGCTGGCGGATCAGGCCGCGGGTGTCGCGGCCGTACGAGCCGGCCTCGGATCGGAAGCACGGGGTGTGCGCGGTGAGTGCGAGCGGGAGCTCGGCCGGAGAAATGATCTCGTCGGCGTAGAGGTTGGTCAGCGGCACCTCGGCCGTCGGGATGAGGAACAGCTCACGGTCGGCGACGCCGGTCTTGAACAGGTCCTCCTCGAACTTCGGGAGTTGGCCGGTGCCGGTCATGGTCTTGCGGCTGACCAGGTAGGGGACCGAGTGCTCGACGTAACCGTGTCGACGGGTGTGAAGGTCGAGGAAAAGCGTGGCCAGGGCACGCTCCAGGGCGGCGCCGGCACCGCGGGAGACCGCGAAGCGCGGCCCGGACAGCTTCGTCGCCCTGCCGAAGTCGAGGATGCCGGTGGCCTCGCCGAGGTCCACGTGGTCTTTCGGCTCGAACGGGAACGTGGGAGGCGTGCCGACGCGCCGGATCTCCACGGCGAACTCCTCGGAGTCGCCGTCGGGAGCCGAGTCGTCCGGCAGGTTGGGGATGCTGAGGAGCAGATCACGGAGCTGGGCCTCGATCTGCTCCTGGCCGGCCTCGATCCCGCGGATCTGGTCCTTCAGCTCGCGGGCACGCTCCTTGAGCTTGGTGATGTCGCCGCCCTGCCTGGCCGTCTGCTGGACCTCGCTAGCCACTCGCTTGGACTCTGCCCGCAGCTCGTCGGCCGAGCGGATGTTCTGGTTGCGCCGGGACTGGAGGGACTCCAGCTCGGACAGGTCCAGGGTGTAGCCGCGACGAGCGAGCCGACGAACCGCTTCGGTACCCATGTCGATCAGGGCGCGGGCATCATGCATGAGGGAGATCCTTCTGATCCTGCGAGTGGGATGGGGATGCGAGATCGACGGTAGCAACCGCCAAGCCGTCCCCGTTCCGGAATATCCTCCCGTCAGTGGCGTCGGCGGCACGGCGCTCAGCGCCCGCTTTCAGATCGTTCATCAACGTCCTGATACGTTCCGGCAGCTCCTCGTCGGAGATGGCGACTGGCTCGACGTACGGTGCCTCCGGGAAGAACAGGGGCATGGGCTGGTCCGGCGTCCGGGCGCTGTGCCACAGGAGTACGGAGACCAGCAGACCGTGGGTCACGAGGACGCGGGGACCGGGATACTGCAGAGCCGCAAGAATGCCCGTGAGCATTCGGTGAATTCCCTCGGTCTGCGACTCGGCGCTGCCGGGCGGCCGCTCGCCGGCGCCGTGCTCATCGAGCCATGCGGCGTACTCGAGGAACGGGCCTCCTTCGAATGCTCCGTAGTCGAGTTCGTTCAGCCGCGGCTCGGTGATCAACCCCGGTCCGGGGACTCCCATCAGCAGGTTCGCGGTCTGCTGGGCGCGAGGGAACTCGCTGGCCATCCACGTCATGACCTTGTGCAGCGGAACGCTGCTCCACCCTTTGGCGAGAGCCCGTCGACCGTCCTCGTTCAGGTGGACGGACTCGGTCGGATCGCCGTTGACGAGGTAGCGCTGGCTGTAGTCGGTCGGTCCGTGGCGGAGGACGTAAGTCGTCATGGTCGGTTCCCTGAGGTCGGCGCCGACAACCACGCGAGGACGTCGGCCATTCGCGAGGCGCGTGGATCGGCGGTTTCGAGGTAGTAGAGGAGGCCGTCCACCGCAAGCGCCCGGCACCACGGCGCCAGCACGGGGACAGGGATACGGGTGATGCGGGCGGCTGTGACCAGGCGAGCACCAGTGCCGCGACCGAGGTCGTAGTACACGGTCCAGAAGGCCCAGTCGAAGGCGGCGTCTCCGACCATCGGAAGGGGATCGATGAACCGTGGGTGTCCCAGCCGGTCGAAGAGCACGTTCTCGCGGTAGAGGTCCGCGTGCAGGAGAGTCGCGCGGCCGTCGTCCTCCTGCAAGGACACCAGCTCGGGGAGGAGCATGTCGACGAGACCGTGCCACGGCCCGAGGTCGACTGCCCCGAGTCTGCGCGACACCCGCGGGCGTACTTCCTGATTCAGGTACTCGGCCAGAGACGGGAGGTCACGCGGTCGCTCACGGTGACGTCCGAGGACGTGGAGGTTCTGAAGGGCGGCGGCCACCGTCCGCAGCTCTCGTGGCGGCCGCCCGCCGCCGCCCGGTCGGCCGCTGATCATCTCCATGGCCGCCACGGCCAGGTCGTCCGCCACCTCGACGACGCCCGCCGTGGGACCGCCTGCCCATAGGCGCAGGGCGGTCACCTCGTCGTGGAACCGGGCGGGATCGGCCCATGCCTTGAGGAGCAGTGGACGCCCGTCGAAGGAGTTGGCCGTGGCGATCACGGAGGCGTGTCCGGCGTCGTGGTACGTGCCGAGTTCAAGCTTCCAAAGATCCGCCGCCTGATCCATCAGGGCCGGCACGGTGTCGAGCCACCCGGAGACCTGGGGGCCGTAGTGCGTGGTCAGGCGCTCCCGGCACTCCGGGGAGACCTCTCCGAGCGTCCGCTTCGGCATCAGCTCAGCACGATCCCGTCGGAGACCAGCTCGTCGGTGAGGGCGGGGAACTCTCCCAGCGTCTCCTCCACCAGCGCCTGCACCTTGTCCGTCTCGGCGTCCGGGGACGACAGGCGGACGAGCACGCGCCACGGCTGGTCGAGTCGCTGTCCGGTAGCGCTCACGAGGTGGACCTCGGCGTGTTCCCCGGTCGCCTCGTGCAGCCGCTCGGCGAGCCGTCGTGCGGCGATGTTGTAGAGCTTGCCCACGTGGTACACGGGGTTCTTGCCGTTGGCGCCTTCCAGGTTCATCGGCCGCAGCGGCGTGATGAGCCCGTTCACCCGGTTACCGCGGCCGACGACGCCTTCGTCGCCGGACTCGATCGAGCTGCCGGTGTACGTGAGGTAGAGCTCGTCCTTCTCCGGGACGTCGCGCGCGTTGAGCCGGAACCGCGCCTCCGCACCGGGAAGCCGGAGGCCAGCGAGTCTGTGGCACTCGGCGAGCACGCTCTCCGCGTTCCGTACGTACTCGGCCCGGCCGGCGACGAACCGCGACTTCTGCGGGACGCAGAGCACGACGTCGGCCTTCCCCCCGTCCCAGTAGCCCATGAGCTTGACGTCCGACCCGCACCAGGCATGGGTGCGGGTGAACTCGCTGTCCCCGGAGAAGTGGTCCGCCAGCTCGCGGACGAACGACTCGAAGACGTTCTCCGGCGCCCAACCGGTGCCGAGCGAGGTGTCGTTGGAGAGGCGCACCCGACGCTCCCGCAGGTCCTCGACCGACCGGGGGCTGAACCAACGCGTCCGGTCAGGCACCTCACCGTCCGTGAGGACGGCGCCCGGACTCGAGTTGCTGGTGATGTTGAAGACGATGTCGAGATGGTCGGAGACCTCGGGGAGCCGCTCGTCGAAGAACGCCCGCACCTCGGCCTCCACGATCCCCTCGACGGGGATCCGCTCCCCACCGCATGTGGGCGCGGCGCGTCCGTTGACGAGCACTCTGACGGGGGCGGTCATCCGGCCGGCGCCGTACCGGACCTCGCTTGCGCCGCCGAGGAGGGCGAGCTTGTCGAAGTTGTGGTGCAGGACCGCACCGAAGCGCGCGATGGTGTGGCGGCTGTACGCACGGGACAGACGCTCGGCGAGGTGGTCGGCCAGGGTGTCCGGATGGCCCAGCCCCTTCCGCTCGACGATGGTCGTCGAGGCAGGTGCGGCCACGGCGGTGTCGATGACGAGGTGGCTGTTGCCGATGGTCGTGCTGGTACGAGGCATGGCGAACTCCTGTTTGAAGGATGGATCGGTGCAGTCGTCTACGCACTTGGTCGAGCAGTGCGGAACCGAGCTCTCTGGCTGGGCGCCTGCGACTTGCAAAGGTCCTGGTCGTCGAGGTCGCCAGCTGATCGGCTGGTGATGATGAGTGAAGCCGTCCGCAGGCGGCGCGGGAACGTTTCTAGGGGGTTTCTCTCGACGCTGAGGGCCTTCCAGTGCACGTCAGCGCGGGTAATCTCCCAACCGTCGATCAGGGTTGACGGGAGGCACGTCGTGACCGGTGAGTCGTTAGCAATGCACCCGCTGACCTTCGTCCGCCAGTCGAGCGGATGGGGGAAGGCCGAACTCGCTCGGCTCATGCAGGCACGAGGGAAGCAGCTGGGTATCCCCCTGGCGACCAATCGCACAACCGTGTGGAAGTGGGAGCAGGGCCAGGAGCCGGACGCCGACGCTCAGCGCGTACTCGCTGACCTGCTGCGGGTTTCGTACGAACAGGTTCAGGCGGAAGGCTGGCCGCGATGGCTCCCCGTCTGGGAGGTCACGGGGCTCACCGCGCCCTGGACCGAGGACGGTACCGTCGAGGCACTGGCCGATCTGGTGGGGAGTGGCCGCATGGACCGTCGGGGGTTCCTCACCATCACCGGCGTCTCCCTGACGGGGCTTGCGGCGAGCTGGGCCGAGGCGCCCTCCGCCTTCGCTTCGGCGCTCGACGGTGATCGAGTCACGGACACGATGGTCTCGACGATCGAGCAGCGCATCAGCACGCTCCGCACGCTCGACGACCAACTCGGGGGCGCACGGCTCCTGGAGCAGGCACGCGGTGACCTCGGCCTGATCACCGGCCTCCTGAGGGCCGGCCGGTACACGGACAAGGTCCGCGTACGCCTGTACGCACTGGCGGCCCGGGTGTCCCACCTGACCGGCTGGATGGCCTACGACGCGGGGCTGCGGTCCGCAGGACAGCGGTACTACGTCGGGGCCCTGCGCAGCGCCCGTACCGCTGCGGACGACGCCTTCGGTGCCTTCGTCCTGGCGGAGATGGGAGTTCACGTCTCCGAGGCAGGGCGGACCGCAGAACGGGTCGACCTCATCTCGACCGCCATCGACAACGCTCCGCGTCGTCTGTCGCCCTACACACAGTCCTTCCTCTACCTGCACAAGGCCGAAGCTCTGTCTTGCGACGGCGATCATGAAAGGGCCGGTACGGCACTGAACCGCGCTGCCTCCCTCTGGGAGCGCCACACGGTGGAGGATAATCCGGACTGGCTCGACTGGTTCGGTGAGGCGCAACTGAGGTCGACCGAGGGCAAGGTCCTTCTACGCGCGGGTCAGGTGGAGCGCGCGACGAGCTCGCTCGAGACATCCGTCCAGAAGGCAGCCCCACGGGACAAGGCGGTGCGGTCCAGCCGTCTGGCCGAGGCCCGGCTTGCGGGCGCTGACCTGGACGGGGCGCTCGACGCCGCGAACTACGGAGCCGAGCTCCTTGAGGACAAGGTCAGCTCCGTCCGGGCCCTGGACCGTCTGAAGGAGTTTTCGGAGCGGCTTCAACCGCACAAGTCCGTCCCGGCCGTCCGCGAGTTCCGCGAGCGTCTCCAAGCTCTGCCGGTATCAGCGTGATCGGTACCAACTTGAGTAGCAGAGGCGTGACCGGCAGCCTCTGGCAACAGGTGATCAAAGTGCCAGGATGGGCGGCATGACGACGATCAACGGTGAGGTCGCGGCCGGCTTCGAACCGGTACGCGAGGCATTCGCGGCGAACTTCGAACGGCACGGAGACATCGGCGCGGCGGTGTGCGTGTACCAGGACGGTCGACCGGTGGTGGACCTGTGGGGTGGGGTAGCCGATCCTGACACCGGTCGTCCGTGGACGCGGGACACGCTGCAGTTGGTCTACTCGGCGACCAAGGGGGCGACCGCGACGGCGGTGCACCTGCTGGCTCAGCGCGGCGAGCTGGACTTGAACGCGCCGGTGGCCAAGTACTGGCCGGAGTTCGCCACGAACGGGAAAGCGGACATCCCGGTGCGCTGGCTGTTGTCCCATCAGGCTGGGTTGGTCACGCTCGACCAGCCGGTACCGCTGGCCGAGGCGCTGGCCTGGCAGCCGATGGTGGCCGCGCTGGCCGCGCAGTCTCCACAGTGGATCCCAGGCACCGCCCACGGTTATCACGGCCGAACCTGGGGTTGGTTGGTCGGCGAGGTGATCCGTCGGGTTTCCGGGCGTACGCCGGGCCGCTTCTTCGCGGACGAGATCGCCGGTCCGCTGGGGCTGGACTTCTTCATCGGACTGCCAAGGAGGGAACGCGACCGGGTCAGCCGGATGGTGTACCAGCAGCCAGAAGTCGACCTCACCACCGCACCTCCCGAGTCGATCCCCGACGAACTCCGTGAATTGGTCGCCGCTTGGCGTGACCCGAACTCGCTCAGCAACAGGGCGTACTCGGTCACCGACCCGGCCCAGATCGACTTCAATTCCCCCGAGGTGCAGGCCGCGGAGCTCCCGGCCTCCAACGGTGTCGGCACCGCGCGCGGGCTCGCGCGGATGTACGCCTCTCTGATCGGCGAGGTGGACGGCGTACGTCTGCTCACCTCGGAGACCCTCGCGTCGGCGACCGAGGAGCAGGCCAGTGGGCCGGACCAAGTGATAGTGGAGCCGAGCCGGTTCAGCTCCGGATACATGTTGCCCACCGACTCCAACCCCATGACCGGACCAAGCGCCTTCGGCCACACTGGTCGAGGCGGCTCGCTCGGCTTCGCGGACCCTGAGCAGGGCATCGCGTTCGGCTATGTGATGAACCACATCATCGGGGGCCCCAGCGATGTGCGTGCATCGTCGCTGGGTGACGCAGTGCGGAGGTCGGGTGCGTGAGCAGCTACCGCCGCCAGCAGAAGCAGGTCCGCTACATACCTGACACCGGGTTGATCGCCTCCCCGCGCTGGAGGCGTGGCTGCACGAGAGGCACCCGTACGACGTCCCTCAGTGGGTCACACTGCCCGTGACGGGAGGCTCTGAGTGCCCGTGAACAAACTAGTCATTTCCTGTGCTGTTGACGGGTGTGAGGGCGGGAGAGGCGGCGGCTCATGAGCATGATCATCGACCACTTGACCATCGCTTCGTGGTGCTCGGGTAAGCGTTCGTAGTCGCGTACGCAGCGGCGCCGCTAGAAGATCCACGACAGACTTCGCTCTATCGCCCAAGCACACTGCGCCTATGGATGGTCAGAGGAGCGAGCGGGGGCCGATAATCGGCCGTGAGGGGCTGCGGCGGTTGGCCGCGGTGGCCGGGCAGCTTCAGGCCCGTGAGGGGGGCGAGTCCTCATGCGCGAGGGACGTGACGTCGGCCCCAGAGGAGTACGCGGACGACGCTGAGCGCACGGGTGTGGACGCGTCTGCCGGAGGCGAATCGGCGGGCGGTGGTGCGGCAGCTGACGAGGCTGGCCGGCCGAGTGGTGACCGTGGCCGCGGGTGAACGGGTCCGGTCATGACCGCGGTGTTGCCCTGGGAGCGGGCCGACAGCAAGGTGTGCGACCGGCATCTGCAGCGCCTGGCGGCGGTTTACGTCCGCCAGTCCACGCGTCGGCAGCTGCTGAATCACCAGGAGTCGACGCGGCTGCAGTACGCGCTGAAGGACCGGGCCGACGCGCTGGGCTGGGAGGCGGACCGGGTCCTGGTCATCGACGACGACCAGGGGATGTCCGCGACCACCGCGGTGGCCCGCACCGGGTTCCAGCGGCTGGTCACCGAGATCGGCCTGGACCACGTCGGACTCGTGCTGGGCATCGAGATGTCCCGTCTGGCCCGCTCGGGCAAGGACTGGTACCAGCTCATCGAGCTGTGTGCCCTGTCCGGGGCGGTGCTGGCCGATCTCGACGGCGTGTACGACCCGGCAGACTACAACGACCGTCTCGTCCTCGGTCTCAAGGGCACGATCAGCGAGGCCGAGCTGCATCTGATCAAGCAGCGGATGTGGAACGGCAGGATCAACAAGGCCCGCCGCGGTGAACTCGCCTTCCCGTTGCCGTCCGGCTATGTCCGCCGGCTCTCGGGAGAGGTCGTCCTCGATCCGGACGAGCAGGTCCAGACCGTCATCCGTCTGCTCTTCGCGCAGTTCGAGCGGCTCGGGACGCTGCACGGAGTGCTGCGCTACTTCGTCGGCCACGACATCCGGTTGGGCATCCGGCTGCGGGAGGGTCCGGACAAGGGCACGCTGGAGTGGCGGAGGCCGAACCGGATGACGCTGCAGACGCTGCTGCACAATCCCGCCTACGCGGGCATTAACGCCTACGGCCGGCGCCGCGTCGACCCGCGCCGCAAGGACCCCGCCCGGCCGAGCACCGGCCGGGTCGTCCGGGCCCGGGACGAGTGGCTGGTCATGATCCCCGACGTGCTGCCCGCCTACATCTCGGTGGCCCAGTTCGAGGCGAACGAGGCGAAACTGGCCGCCAACCGCGCCCGCGCCGAGACCATGGGCGCCGTGCGAGGCGGACCCGCGCTCGCCGCCGGCCTGGTCTTCTGCGGCCGCTGCCACCGGCGCATGATCGTGCGTTATCACACCCAGCACAGCCGTGCCCTGCCCGAGTACGTGTGCTCCCGCGAGGTCACCAACTACGGAGCCGCGAGGACCTGCCAGCTGATCAACGCCGCCTGTGTGGACGCCTTCGTCGAGCAGCATGTTCTGGCTGCCCTCACGCCCGCCGCGGTCGAGGTCTCCCTCCGGGCGGCCGACCAGGTCCTGGCCGAGCGGGCCGAACTCGAGACGCTGTGGTCGCAGAAGCTGGAGCGGGCCGAGTACGAAGCCGACCGCGCCCGGCGCTGCTACCACCTCGCCGAACTCGAGAACCGCCTGGTCGTGCGCCAGCTGGAGAAGGAATGGGAGACCGCGCTGGCCGCCCAGCAGAAACTCCACGAGGACCACGAACGCTTCACCCGCACCAGCCCGCGCGCTCTCACCCCGGCCGAGCGGCAGACCATCACCGCTCTGGCCGGCGACATCAACGGGCTATGGCAGGCGAGGACGACCACGGTCACGGACCGCAAAGAGATCGTCCGCGCGATCGTCGACAAGGTCGTCGTCACCGTGGCCGGCACGAGCGAACGCGTCCGTGCGACCGTCGTCTGGGCCGGAGGCGCCTGCACCTCCGGCGATCTCGTCCGCCCCGTGCAGCGGCTCGACCAGCTGTCCTACTACCCGCAGCTGACCGCCCGGATCCGGGAGCTGGCCGGCCAGGGCATCGGAGCCAGCGGGATCGCCGACCGCCTCGAGACCGAGGGCTACCGGCCGGCCAAGGGCCGCAAGCGGATCACTGCCCCCACCATCCGCACCCTCATGCACCGTCTCGGCTGCCCAGCAGGCCGCGTCCACCGGCACCGCCCCGCACCCGACGGCGAGGAACCCGGCCCGGACGAATGGTGGCTCAAACACCTGGCCGCCGAACTGGACATGACCACCGCCACCCTCTACGCATGGAACAACCGGGGCTGGATCACCACACGGCGGGAGAGCTGCTGGCCACACCGGCTCATCGCCCACGCTGACCAGCAAGAACTCGCCGAACTACGCAAACGGCGCACTCGTCCGCCCGGCTGGTACAGCCGCCGCCTCTGGCACAAGATCGACGACGCCCCAACCGATCCGACTCCATGAGTGCACTGCGCTTGACACGTCCGGACACCCCAACTTCTCTACGCTGGAGCACCATGAAGAAGGTCGCCATCGTCGGCTGCGGAGGCAGCGGCAAATCTCACGTAGCCCGCGAGCTGGGCAGGATCCTCGACGCACCGGTGACACACCTGGACGCCGCGTTCTACGACGACGAGTGGAACGCGTTGCCCATGGACAAGTTCACCGAAGTGCAGCGCGAGCTGGTCGCGCAGCCGCGGTGGGTGATCGACGGCAACTACAACTCGACGCTGCAGGTACGGCTCGAAGCCTGCGACACGGTGGTCCTGATGGACGTGTCGACCGTGGCGGCGCTGTACGGGATCTTCTCCCGGCAGATCCGGCACGGGGCCGGGCACAAGGGCAACGGGGTGCACAACCGCATCCACTGGGGTGTGATCAAGTACGTCGCCACGTACCGGCGCAAGATGCGGCCCCGCGTGATGGCGAAGATCGAGGAGTTCGGCTCCGGCGCCGATGTGGTGCTGTTGGCCAACCGGCGCCAGACGCGCCGCTGGCTGCGGAAGGTCGCCGCCGAGCAGTCCTGACCGGTCCGCGCCCCCGGTCAGGGGGTGCTGCCTAATGCTGTTGTCAAGCCACGAGGCGAAGGGGCGGCCGGGCCCGGTAGGGCCGGCGGTCGCGCAGGATCGCGTAGAGGACGTTCACCTTGCGTCGGGCGAGGGCGATCAGTGCCTGGTGATGTCGTTTGCCCTCGGCCCGTTTGCGGTCGTAGAAGGTCCGCGAGGCGGGGTCGCGCTGGATCGAGCAGAAGGTGGCTCGGTAGAAGACCCGCTTGAGAACCATCCCCGCCCCACCCGCGCAGTCCCAGCGTCGCGACCTACTGGGACGCACTCAAGAAGGTAGGGCGGCATGAACGAGCCCAACCCGTTCCTGGACCCCGCCCGACAGCCGGAGCTGTACGGACACGCCTCGCGGCTGGCCGGGCGCATGGAGCTTCCCCGTGATCGCGGACACCTGGAGACTGGGATCTGAGTGATCCCAGAGGAAGTAGCACCAGGTGGGAAGTAAGTACACGAAGCGGTA
>NZ_JBHWHV010000028.1:115300-120569 GCF_042732375.1 Streptomyces sp. NPDC059785 | reverse complement strand
GGTTGAGTGACGTCGGCGCGCCCTTCCGCGCACGGGTGTGCCCGGTCGTGCCCGTTGCGTTGGCTAGCTGTGCATCAGTCGTTCGGTCAGTTCGCGGTAGTCCCGCAGGGTGAGCCGGAGTTGCTCGGTGTCGGCGGCGGTGGCCTTGGCCTCGCCGCCGGGCTGCCAGGACGCCCGCAGCGTACGGCGGCGCTGGGTGATCGCGTCCGCGAACCGGGCGGCGACCTCCTCCAGGACGTGGTCCGCCTCCTCGACGGCCGCCCGGGGTTCGTCCACGAACCCCCCTACCGCCTGCTGGAGTCGCACCGAGAACTTGTCCCACTCGTCGTGCGGGACCAGCGGCGCGTCGGCACCACCGGCCTCGTGTCCGAGCGAACGGGTTCCGGGAGCGGGGGCGGGGGCGGAGGTGGGAGCGGAGGCGGGGGCAGGGGTTTCCAGGGGCGTTTCCGTCCTGCCCTCCCTGGTCCTGCCCTCCGTCGCCGCGCCCGCGCTCGCGCCGAGTCCCGTCGTGGTGGCGTCGGCCGCCGTGCTCGCGTCGTCCTGCCGGGCGTCCGGAGCCAGGTTCGGCTTCGTCCTCGGCTTCGGGTTCGGGTTCGGGTTCGGGTTCAGTGTGCTTTCGTGGGGCTGCGTGCCTACGGGGTCCCGTGTCGTTCCCGCTGACTCCCGCGCGGCCGCGGTCTCGCGGGCCGCGGTGGTCTCACGGGTCAGGCTCTCGTGGCCCGGGGCGGTGGCCCGGCCCGCCGCCGCTGCGGTCGCCTCGGCCTCGCTGAGTCCCCGGTCCCGCTTCTCCGCGCCCTCGCTCGGCGGTGTCGTTTCCGGCATTTCTGTCAACTCCCCTTCGCCTGACGCCTGTTGAGTGCCCACGGCAGGTGGGCGTGGCCCTGCCCGTCGGACTTGGCCGTGGACCTGGCTCCGGGCTCGAGCCCGGGCTTGAGTCCGGACCTGGTCTGGTTCCTGGTCGCCGTCGAGTGCTCGGTCACGGGGTCGCTGCCGTCCTTGCCCGGCTGCGCGAGCAGCGCCTCGAAGAGGGCGCGGGCCTGCACCAGGGACTCGCGCAGTTCCTCGGTGCCCGTCCGGTCGCCGGTGCCGTCGCCGGGCGTGTGCACGGCCCGGTGCACCCGGCGGTACCCGTGGACGTGGTGCCCGTGGTGCACGGAAAGTGCCTCGAACTGCTCCTCGTAACGGCCGCCGTCGGGGAAGCCGCGCTCGCCCGCCAGCTCGGCGAGCAGCCGGTCGGCGTCGGTCACCGCGTCGCGCGGCGAGTCGACGAAGCGTTCCTGGACTGCGGTCCAGCGGGCGGTGTACCGCTCGCGGGCCGCGGGATCCAGCGGCCGCACGCGCAGCGTGCCGTGCCGCTTCACCCGCTCGGCCAAGTCGCGCTCGGCGGCCTTCGTGTCGCCGTCGTGCCGGGCGACCGCGCGGTCGTACTCGGGCCCGAAGCGCCGCTGGAGGCTGCGCCCGCCCTGCGGCCTGCGGGCGAGGAGGGTCAACGCGGCCGCGACAACGGCGACGGCCGCCACGATCACTATCAGAGCGATGATCACGCCTGTGGACATGGATGCCTTCCGATGGGTGCCTGCCTGGTGTTGTCAGCCCAACGGGCCTGTTTCACCTTCGGGTTGCCCCGGACTCGCGCCTCAAACGGCACGGGAACGGTACGGCGGGAGCACAGGGGGTGTGAGAAACACGCTTGGGTAACGGGCAGTCAGGTCTGTCCCGTCCACTCAAGTGGTCAAGCCGTACGGTCGTGTCGTCCGCGTTGGCGCGTGCGGGCGTTCCGCGTCGCAGCCGCACAGTTCGGCGTTCAGTTCGTCGACGAGGCCGGTCAGGTCGGCGGGGCGGTCGGGGCCCCACCAGTCGCCCAGCAGCTCCGCCAGGGAGTCCGCGCGGGCCTCGGACAGCCGGCTCGCGACCTCGCGGCCGAGGTCGGTGAGGACGAGCTCGACGCCGTCGCGGCGGGCGAGACGGCGCTCCTCGACCTGCCGGACCGCGGCCATCAGCACGGCCGGCGGTACGGTGCCGCACTGGGCGAGCTCCGCCGGTTCGGTCCGGCCGCAGCGCAGGACGCGCAGCAGCAGCCAGCTCGCGGCGGGCAGCAGGTCGTACCCGGCCCGCGCGGTGATCCTCTCGTAGATCTCGCGGCGGCCCTCGCGGGTACCGAGGACCGACAGCGCCCGGCACACCTCGTCGTACGAGGAGCGCTCGACGGAGGTGCCGGACAGGGTCTGGCTCGCGTCGGGGGCGGTGACGGAGACCCGCAGCCGGTCCTCGCGCAGGAACCAGGCGAGGACGAAGCCGGCGAGGGCGACCGGGGCGGCGTACAGGAAGACGTCGGTGATGGCGGCGGCGTAGGCGTGCAGGACGGGGGCGCGCAGGGCGGGCGGGAGGCCCGCGATGACGTGCGGGTCGGCCTTGAGGGCGGCGGCGTCGAGGCCGGTGGGCAGTCGCCGGCCGCTGAGCGCGTCCGTCAGTTTGTCGCCCAGGCGGCTCGCGAAGACCGTGCCGAAGACGGCGACGCCGAACGAGGCGCCGATGGAGCGGAAGAAGGTGGCGCCGGAGGTGGCGACGCCCAGGTCCTCGTACGGGACCGCGTTCTGCACGATCAGGACCAGGACCTGCATGACCAGGCCGAGGCCCAGGCCGAAGACGAGGAAGAAGGCGCTCATCTCGGCGGTGCCGCTGTGCTCGTCGAGCTGGTGGAGCAGGAGCAGCCCGAGGGCCGTGACGGCGGTGCCCGCGACCGGGAACACCTTCCAGCGGCCGGTGCGGCTGACGATCTGCCCGGAGACGGTGGAGGAGAGCAGCAGTCCGATCACCATCGGCAGCATGTGGACGCCGGACATGGTCGGCGAGACGCCCTGGACGACCTGGAGGAACGTCGGCAGGTAGGTCATGGCGCCGAACATCGCGAACCCGATGACGAAGCTGATGACGGCGGACAGGGTGAAGGTACGGACCCGGAACAGCCGCGGTGGGAGTACCGGTTCGGCGGCCCTGCGTTCCACGGCGACGAAGGCGGCCGCGAGGAGCACGGCGACGGCCAGGACGGTGATGAGCTGGGGCGAGGTCCAGCCCCAGGTGTTGCCGCCGAGGGAGGCGACCAGGACCAGGCAGGTGGCCACGGCGGCGATGAGGAAGGTGCCGAGGTAGTCGATGACGTGGTGGGCGGAGCGGCGCGGGATGTGCAGGGCCGCGGCGATCACGGCGAGTGCGACGACGCCTACGGGCAGGTTGATGTAGAAGACCCAGCGCCAGCTCAGGTGCTCGGTGAAGAAGCCGCCGAGCAGGGGTCCGAGCACGCTGGTCGCGCCGAAGACGGCGCCGAAGAGTCCCTGGTACCGGCCCCTTTCGCGGGGCGAGACCAGGTCTCCGACGATCGCCATGGACAGCACCATCAGTCCGCCGCCGCCCAGCCCTTGCAGGGCGCGGAAGGCGATCAGCTCGGGCATGTTCCGTGCCATGCCGCAGAGCGCGGAGCCGATCAGGAAGATCAGGATCGCCGTCTGGAACAGTTTTTTGCGGCCGTACTGGTCGCCCAGCTTGCCCCAGAGCGGGGTCGCCGCGGTCGAGGCCAGCAGGTACGCGGTGACGACCCAGGAGAGGTGCTCGAGGCCCCCGAGGTCGCTGACGATGGTCGGCAGTGCGGTCGAGACGATCGTCTGGTCGAGGGCGGCGAGGAGCATGCCGAGCAGCAGGGCGCCGATGGAGACGAGCACGCTGCCGTGCGCCGCGCCGCCGTGCGTGACGCCATCCGTGCCGCCGTGCGTGACGCCGCGCGTGACGGCATCCGTGCCGCCGTGCGCGCCGCTGTCCGTGCTACCGGCATTCCGCTCGGCCGCCGCCCGGTCCGTCGTGTGCACACCGTCGCTCATCCGGACCTCCCGACTGCGGCGGACCCAGTAACTCGGTCTCCTTCCATCCTGGTCGGTGTGACCCGTTATGGCCTGTTCAGTCCTCTCGGCGGGCGGGAATCCTGGGGCCCGCGGGAGATTCTGTGCGCAAGATCTGGATAATCTCTGGAGTTCGTGAGGGGGAGGGACCACGCGTGAGCGGACCGAAGGGGCACGTCTGCCCCGAGTGCGGGGCGGGCCGGGAGCCGGACGGCACACCGTCCTGCGCCTGCACCCAGCAGGCGTCGGACGCCCTGCGCGACGCCCGCGAGGCGGAAGCAGCCGCAGCCGAAGACTTCGACCCGCTACGCATCCGGCCTTACGTGGCCATCGATGAACCATCAGCGCCCAGCGCTCCAACGAAGCCGACAGCCACGCGACCGGCGGGGCAGGCGGAGCCTGCCAGGACCACGGGGTCGACGGTTACGGGGCCTGGGACGCCGACGGCTGTCGGGCCTGCGGAGCGTGAGGCTGTCGGGGCCGACGGGGTGGCGAGGGCCGGCGGTGCCGAGCCGGGCTTCGGGGGCGGCCGGGCGTCGGACCCCTCGACCGGCGGGGCATCGGAGTTCGAGGCGGGCCAGGCGGGTGGAGCCCGGAGTGGTCGCGCGCCGGAAACCGGGGGCGGCCGCGCTTCGGGGCCCGGGGAGACTCCGGGCACGGGCACCGAGCGAGACCGGCTGCACGAACACGGGAGCGGACACGCTTCGGGCCCCGGTACGGGCCCGGCCGCGCACACCGGACAAGGGCCGCTGCCCGGCTCCGGGGACGGTCGGGCGACAGTCCCCGAGTCCGGCCCGACGCCGGGAACCGGGATCGGGCCGGTCGCAGGCATCCCGCAGGGCGGGACGCCAAGCGCTTCCGGTGGCCCAGGCGGCCCGGGGCAAGACCGGGTTACGGGCGGCGGGGCCGCCAGGGCCGACCGGGCCGGGCGGGATACGCAGCACCACGCCAGCCGCACGTCAGGCCGCGGCACCGGCCCCCTCCCCGGCCCCCCGCAGGGCCGCATGCCCGACCCCGGGCACGGCCGGACGCCCGACCACGGACCGGGGCGGATGCCCGGTCACGCGCAGGAACGAGGCCCGGAAGCCGTGACCGGAGACGCGGGGCACGCACCGGACCCCGGGCACGGGCAGACCGGACTAGTACCGGGCTCCGAAGCCGGGGCCGCGACACCACACTCCGCGCCCGGGCACGGGCAGGGGCAGGGGCAGGGGCAGGGGCAGACTGGGCGGACGCCCATTCCCGGTGCCGACGCCGCGACACCACACCCCACCCCCGGACACGGGCAGGGGCAGGGGCAGGGGCAGGGGCAGACCAGGCGGACGCCCATTCCCGGTGCCGACGCCGCGACACCACACCCCACCCCCGGACACGGGCAG
>NZ_JBHWHV010000028.1:0-115203 GCF_042732375.1 Streptomyces sp. NPDC059785 | reverse complement strand
GGGGCAGGGGCAGGGGCAGACCAGGCGGACGCCCATTCCCGGTGCCGACGCCGCGACACCACACCCCACCCCCGGACACGGGCAGGGGCAGGGGCAGACCGGGCGGACGTCGGCCTACGGCGACGGGGCGTCCGAAGACGACAGGGCCGCGACGCCGGGCTTCGCAGCCGGGGCCGCGGTTCCTGGCTCGCAGGCCGCAGTGCCGCAGCCCCCGCCGCCGCAGTCCCCCAAGCCCCCACGCGAGTCCCCCAAGCCCCCGCGCCCTCACGGCGACGAACACGTCGCGTCCCGCGGCTCGGCGACGTCGGCGGCATCGGCACCGACGTCGACGGCACCGGCACCGGCACCGGCACCGGCGGTAGCCCAAGGCACCCCCGCCCCCGAAGCCCCGGCCGAGCGCACGATGCCCCTGCCGACAGCCACGTCCGCCCCCGCGCCCGCACACACCCCCGCGCCCGCGCAGCCCGACGCCCCCACCGACCGCACCTCCCTCCCGTCGGCCGACCGAACCACCCCGCTCCCCGCTCCCCTCCACCCCGAGAACCCCGCCGAGCGCACCATGGCTCTGCGGCCCACGGCGCCCGCGCCGGAGGATCTGCGTCTCTTCCAGGAGCCGGCGTCGGGGCCCGGTGCCGCCGGGGAACCGCCGGTTCTCGACGACGCCGAACCCCCGCGCCGGCGCCGTACCACCCTGCTCGCCGTGGCCGGAGTCCTCGTCGCCGTGCTGGCCGCCGCCGGCTTCGTCGCCGGGCTGCTGTCGTACGACTCGCCGGAACGGGACGGCGCCCCGCCGGAGGCCGTACGCGCCGAGGTCCCGGACGAGTCGCCGTCCGAGTCCGCGCCGGTGTCGCCCAGCTCGAGCCCGTCGGCGTCGGCGTCGGCCTCCGCCACGGAGTCGTCCAGCGCGAGCGCGTCCCCGTCCCGGTCCGCCGCGTCGTCCTCGCCGTCGGCCGAGTCCGCCACCCCGACCGCGACCCCGTCGACGACCCGCGCGACGGACTCGGCCGGGACCTCGCCCAGCGACGACGAGGAGGACCAGAGCGGTCCCGTCCTGCGCCGCGGCGACCGGGGCAGCGAGGTCACCGAACTCCAGCTGCGGCTCAGGCAGTTGGCCCTGTACATCGGCGACGCCGACGGTCACTACGGCCGCCAGACCGAGGACGCCGTACGCCGCTACCAGTGGGCCCGCGGCATCAGGGCCGACGAGCAGGGCGTGTACGGCGCCGCCACCCGGGCCGGCCTGGAGTCCGAGACCGAGGAACCCTAGAGAGCGACGGGAAGCGCAGGACGCGGAAAGGGGCGCCCCGTGAAGAGGGGCGCCCCTGAGGACCCGTAACCCATAACCCGTAGAACGAACTTGCGCGCGCAGCCGCCGCTCAGCCGATGCTGAGCCGTATCGAGCCCTCCGCCGCCGGCTCCACCCGTACCCGCGTCAGGTCGCGGACCACCACGTCCGGGCGGTGCACCGCGGCGCGGGGGCCGACGCCGACGACCCGCATGCCCGCGGCCCGCGCCGCCGCGATCCCCGCCCCGGAGTCCTCGAAGGCGACGCAGTCGCCGGGCGCGACGCCCAGTTCCGCGGCGCCCTTGAGGAAGCCCTCGGGGTCCGGCTTGCTCGCGCCGACGGACTCCGCGGTGACGCGCACGTCGGGCAGGCCCAGCCCGGCGGCGGCCATCCGCGCGGTGGACAGGGCCACGTCCGCGGAGGTCACCAGCGCGTGCGGCAGGCCGGTGAGGGAGGCGAGGAAGGCGGTGGCTCCGGGTATCTCGACGACGCCGTCCATGTCGGCGGTCTCCTCGGCGAGCATGCGCGCGTTGTCGGCGTGGTTCTGCTCCATGGGCCGGTGCGGCAGCAGGACCGCCATGGAGGCGTAGCCCTGCCGGCCGTGCACGACCTTCATGACCTCGCCGCCGTCGAGACCGTTCCGGTCGGCCCAGCGGCGCCAGCAGCGCTCGACCACGGCGTCCGAGTTGACGAGGGTGCCGTCCATGTCCAGCAGGAGGGCGCGGGCGGTGAGAACGGTGGGGGCCGTCATCGGCATGCTCCAGAACGCGGGGAGGGAGGTACGGGCCCCCCGGGGACAAGGCGGCCCCGCCCGCCGGTCAGGGAGTGCGGGCGGGAGCCACTTTGTTCCTTCACGATACAAAACGGAGCGCCCCCGACGCCACCACTTCCAGCGCCGGGATTCACCCCGCCACCACGCCGAGCACCCGGAGTCACCCGGCCGATACTTCCGGTGCCCACGGCACCCACAGCACCCACAGCCGTCCGGCCGGCGCTCCCGGTGCCGGGATTCACCCCGCCACCGCCTCGTACAGGCTCCACACGCCCAGCGCCAGCATCAGCAGCGCGGCGATCTTGGTGATGAGTGCGAGCGGCACCCGCTTCATCAGCGCCTTGCCGCCGACGATGCCGAGCCCGGCGACCGCCCACAGCGCGAGGACGGCGCCCAGCGCGACGGAGAACGGGTCGTCGTAACGGGCGGCGAGGTTGGCCGTCATGATCTGGGTGAGATCGCCGAACTCGGCGACCAGGATGAGCATGAAGCCCGCACCCGAGACCTTCCAGAAGCTCTGGTTCCCGGGCTTGCGGATCTCCTCCTCGTCCTCGTCCTTCTTCATCAGCAGCACCGCGGCGCCGCCGAGGAAGAGGACACCCGTGATCGCGTGCACGATCTGCTGCGGCAGCAGGGTCAGGACGCTGCCCGCCGCGACGGCGAGCGCCACGTGGACGGCGAAGGCGGCGGCGACACCGGCGAAGACGTACGAGGCGCGGTAGCGCGTGCCGAGCACGAGTCCGGCGAGCGCGGTCTTGTCCGGCAGCTCGGCAAGGAAGACGACGCCGAAGACGAGCGCCGTCACACTGATGCTGATCATGTTCCTCAATCGGTCGGGGCCGCCCCGCCCGAGAGTGCGATTACTGCGTTCGCTGTTCGCTGCGCTGCGACACCTCGGCGGAGCAGCACACGTGGTCACCCGTACGTGACGCACGGGTCTGCCCGTACGAGATGCACGGGCTCGCCCGTACGCGGTGTACGGGCGGTGCACTGCTGCCGAAGGTCTCGCTGGCCGACCTCTGACCGAGGTCCGCCTCCGGGCGCCGGCTCAGACGAGCTGAGCAGTATGTCGACGGTCCGGCGAAGAGCTACTCCCCTTCTGCGCGGTCCATCGTACGCGACGCCCGCGAGGGGCCCGTAGAGCCGCAGGGCCGGGCCGTAGGGCCGTAGGGCCGGGCCGTAGGGCCGTAGGGCCGGGCCGTAGGGCCGTAGGTCCCACCGGCCCCGCCACCCCCGCCGGTCCGCGACCCCCGTCCGTCTCGCCGGTCCGCGACCCCGGTCCCGCCGGTCCGCGCCCCGTCACCCACAAGGCTCCCGTCCCGTCGCACCCCTTGATTTGTCATGCGCGCGTCATTAACTTCTCACCGGACGCACATCCCCTGGAAACACGCCGCCGCAAGCATGTGCCCCGCTCGCCCCAACGGCCCCCCACCTCAAGGGAGTTCGCATGCCAAAGGTCTACGCGCGTCGACGGCTGAGCATACTCGCCGCCCTCACCGGCCTGATAGCCATGGCCGGCATCTTCAACGGCCCGACCGCCTCCGCCGCGCTGCCGACCCCGGTCAGCGCCGCAACCGCCCGCACCTACCTGGCCTCCCTCACCGTGGCGACCGAGAACCGCACCGGCTACGACCGAGACCTGTTCCCGCACTGGATCACCATCAGCGGGACCTGCAACACCCGCGAGACGGTCCTGAAGCGGGACGGCACGAACGTCGTGACCAGCTCGGCCTGCGCCGCCACCAGCGGCACCTGGTACTCGGTCTACGACGGCGCCACCTGGACCGCCGCCTCCGACCTCGACATCGACCACCTCGTCCCGCTGGCCGAGGCCTGGGACTCCGGCGCGAGCGGGTGGACCACCGCGCAGCGCCAGGCGTTCGCCAACGACCTCACCCGGCCGCAGCTCATCGCCGTCACGGACAACGTGAACCAGTCCAAGAGCGACCAGGACCCCGCCGAGTGGATGCCCCCGCTCAGCTCCTACGCCTGCACGTACGTCCGTGCCTGGGTGCAGGTCAAGTACTACTACGACCTCTCGGTCGACAGCGCGGAGAAGTCCAAGCTGTCCTCGGTGCTCAGCGGCTGCTGACCGCCCCACGGCACGAACCGGCAGGTAGCACCAGGTAACACCAGGTAACACCAGGTAGTTCGCCGGAACCTCGCCAACGGCCTCCGTCGTTCCGTACCGTACGGGGCGACGGAGGAGGGTGATCGCCGTGGCGGTGCTGCGTCTGGGACCGGTGCTCAGGTATGTCGACGGCTCGTCCGCGACCGTATGGGTCGAGACGAGCCGTCCGTGCACCGTCGAGGTGCGGTGCGCCGGGACTACGGAGAGTGCCGGGAGTACGGAGGGTGCCGGGAGTACGGAGGGTGCCGGGAGTACGGAGGGTGCCGGAAGCGCGGAAGGCGCCGCCGATGAGGCAGGCGCCGGGGGTGAGGCCCGTACCTTTCAGATCGCCGGGCACCACTACGCCATGGTTCCGGTCACCGGGCTGACCCCGGGCACGGCCTCCGCGTACGAGGTGCTGCTCGACGGCACGCACGTCTGGCCGCTGCCGGACTCGCCCTTCCCGCCCCCGGAGATCCGCACCCCGGACGGGGGCGCCGTCCGGATCGCCTTCGGCTCCTGCCGCTGGGCCGCCCCGCCCAAGGACGAGAAGGACCCGGTGGGCCCGGACGCCCTGGACACCCTCGCGGCCCGCCTCGCCGCCGCCCCCGCCGCCGAGCGCCCCGACGTGCTGCTGCTCCTCGGCGACCAGGTGTACGCGGACGAGACCTCCGAGAACACCCGCCGCTGGATCGCCGCCCGCCGCGGCCTCGACGAGCTCCCGGGCAACCAGGTAGCGGACTACGAGGAGTACACCCACCTCTACCGCGAGTCGTGGCTCGACCCCGAGATCCGCTGGCTGCTCTCCACGGTCCCGAGCTGCATGATCTTCGACGACCACGACATCATCGACGACTGGAACACCAGCGCCTCCTGGCTCGCCGACATCCGCGCCACGCCCTGGTGGCGCGAGCGCCTGCTCGGCGGCCTGATGTCGTACTGGGTCCACCAGCACCTCGGCAACCTCTCCCCGGCCGAGCTCGCCGCCGACCCCCTCTACGCCGCCGTCCGCGAGACCCCCGACGGCACCGACGTACTGCGCGCCTACGCCGCCCAGTCCGACGCCGACCCCGCCTCGGTCCGCTGGAGCTACCGCCGCGACTTCGGCCGGGTCCGGGTGGTCATGGTCGACAGCCGCGCGGCCCGCGTCCTCGACGAGGACAAGCGCTCGATGCTCGACCCCGGCGAGGCCGAGTGGCTGCGCGAGCAGGTGCGCGACGACCCCGGGTCCTACGACCACCTGCTCATCGGCACCTCGCTGCCCTGGCTGCTGCCCCATCTCGTGCACGACGCCGAGACCTGGGACGCCGGGCTGTGCCGGGGCGAGCGGGGACCGCGCTGGGCCCGCTTCGGGGAGAAGCTGCGCCGGGGCGCCGACCTGGAGCACTGGGCGGCGTTCCCGGAGTCGTTCGAGGCGCTGGGGCGGCTGATCGCCGAGGCGGGGTCGGGACCGCAGGCACCCGCGACGGTGTGCGTACTGTCCGGCGACGTGCACCACGCGTACGTCGCCGAGGCCGCCTGGCCCGACGGCACCGGCCCCGACGCCCGCGTCCTCCAGCTCACCTGCTCGCCCGTCCACAACTCCATCCCGCTGTCGATGCGGATCGGCTTCCGCTTCGGCTGGAGCGGGACGGGGCGCGCCATCGGGCGCCGGCTGGTGCGGCACGGGCGGCTCGCCCACCCCTCGGTGGAGTGGCGCAGGACGGGCGGCCCGTGGTTCGGCAACCAGCTGATGACGCTGACGCTGCGCGGCCGCGAAGCGGTCCTCCGCCTCGATCAGGCCCGTGCGGCACGGGGCGCCGGAGCCCGGCTGACGACGGTGCGGGAGTCCGTACTCACCCCCGAGTAGGACAATCGCCCTGCGCAGACGGGCAGTTGAGGGCGCGGCGATGGGTGGTTGAGGGCGTGTTGGGGGTGTGTCGGAGGGCTTGTCCGTGATGCGCGTGAGCCGCCCCACACCGGTGCGGAGGTTTCGCAGACGGGACCGGGGCGGGTGCCGCGCGACGGCATGATGAGCCGGACCGTCCGCTTCCAGCGGGCGGTCCGCCGCCCAGCGCCCGCGGCGCGCCGCCCCGCGCCTGCCGCCCGGCGCCCCTCTGCCCGGGAGTCACCCACTTGTCCTCAAGCCCAGCCGACCGCGTTCCCGCCGCCGTCGCCCTGATCGGCGCCGGTCCCCGCGGCACCAGCGTCCTGGAGCGCCTGTGCGCCTCCGCCACCGGACTGCTGCCGCCGGGGACGCACCTCACGGTCCATGTGATCGACCCGTCGCCGCCGGGGCCCGGCCGCGTCTGGCGGACCGCGCAGCCGTCCGAGCTGCTGATGAACACGGTGGCCTCGCAGGTGACCCTCTTCACCGACGAGAGCGTGGACTGTGCGGGTCCGGTACGCCCGGGGCCCAGCCTGCACACGTGGGCGGCCTCCGCCGAGGGCGGCGGGACCGGCCCTGACGACTATCCGACCCGGGCGCAGTACGGCCGCTATCTGGAGTGGGTCTTCGGCGAGGTGGTGCGCTCGACACCGGCGTCGTTACGCGTCGAGGTGCACGCGGCTCGGGCGGTCCGGCTGGAGGACGGAACCGGCGGGCCGGGTGAGCCGGACCGGCCCGGTGGGCCGGGCGGGCCGAGTGAGGCGAGTGGGCCGAGTGAGGCGAGTGGGCCGGGCGGGCCGAGTGAGCCGGGCGGGCCGGGTGGGCCGGGTGGGCCGGGCCGGCTTCAGTCCGTGACGCTGTCCAACGGCCGCGTCCTGACCGGCCTGTCCGCCGTCGTGCTCGCCCAGGGGCATCTGCCCGCGGTCGCCGACCCCGCGTGGCAGCCCCTCACCGCGTACGCCGCCCGGCACGGCCTGCGGCACGTCCCGCCCGCCAACCCGGCCGACGTCGACCTCTCTTCCGTCGCTCCCGGCGAGCCGGTCCTGCTGCGCGGTCTCGGCCTCAACTTCTTCGACCACCTGGCACTGCTGACGACGGCCCGCGGCGGCCGTTTCGTCCGTACCGGCCGGGGCCTGCGCTATCTGCCCTCGGGCCGCGAGCCGCGCCTGTACGCCGGCTCCCGGCGGGGCGTCCCGTACCAGGCGCGCGGCGACAACGCGAAGGGCCCGTACGGGCGTCACGTCCCGCGCGTCCTCACCGACGGGGTGATCGCCCGCTTCCGCGAGCGCGCGGACGCGGGGGACGCGCCCGACTTCCTGCGCGAGATATGGCCGCTGATCGCGAAGGAGGTCGAGACGGTCTACTACACGGGGCTGTGCGGCCGAAACGCGGACCCGGCGGACGTACGGGAGCGGTTTCTCGCCGCTGCGCACGCGAGCCCCGAAGAAGCCGCCCTGCTGGACGAGTTGGGCGTGCCGCGGGCCGAGCGCTGGTGCTGGGACCGGATCGCGCGCCCGTACGCGGGGCAGTCCTTCGGCGGGCCCGGCGACTGGCGCGACTGGCTCCTGCGCCACCTGCGCGAGGACGCCGCGCAGGCCGCCCTCGGCAATGTGGCGGGCCCGCTGAAGGCCGCCCTCGACGTCCTGCGCGACCTGCGCAACGAGCTGCGGCGGATCGTGGACCACGGCGGCCTGACCGGTGTCTCGCGCCGCGACCACCTCGACCGCTGGTACACGCCGCTCAACGCCTTTCTGTCCATCGGCCCGCCCCGGCGGCGCATAGAGGAGACCGCCGCGCTGATCGAGGCGGGCGTCCTCGGCATCGTGGGCCCGCGCATGCAGGTGCGTACCGAGGACGGGGTCGAGGGCGGGGTCGGGGTCGGGGCCTGGATCGCGCACTCCCCCGACGTACCCGGCTCCGCCGTACGCGCGACGACGCTGATCGAGGCGCGGCTGCCGGAACCGGACCTGCGCAGGACCGCCGACGAACTCCTCGCCGGGCTGCTGCGCACGGGCCAGTGCCGCCCCCACGCCGTCGACGGTTACGAAACCGGAGGGCTGGACGTGACACCGCGCCCCTATCGTCTGGTCGACCGCGCGGGCCGGGCCCACCCCCGGCGGTTCGCGTTCGGGGTGCCGACGGAGGGCGTGCACTGGGTGACGGCGGCCGGTGCCAGACCAGGCGTGGATTCGGTCACGCTTTCGGACGCCGACGCGGTGGCGCGGGCGGTTCTACGTGCGACATCGCCCGTCACGACCCCGCAAGCGGAAGCGGAACGGTGGCTTAATGTTGAACTTGCAAGCATAGATTAGGTCCACCTAACCTTGGTCACTCACTTCGTTCCCCCCGAGACCGGTCCGTCACAGGACCGGTCCCAGACCGAAGGAGTCCCCCACATGACCGGCCGCCTCAACAGCGCCCAGCCCTATGCTCTCGGCCTGTTCCGCATCGTCGTCGGCCTGCTCTTCGCCTGCCACGGCGCCGCCTCGCTCTTCGACGTGCTCGGCGGCGCGGCGGGCGGCGGCAGCGTCCCGACCGGCTCCTGGCCCGGCTGGTACGCGGCGGTGATCCAGCTCGTCGGCGGTGTCCTGGTCCTGGCGGGCCTCGGCACCCGGGCCGCGGCGTTCGTCTCGTCGGGCTCCATGGCGTACGCGTACTTCGACGTGCACCAGCCCAACGCCCTGTGGCCGCTGGAGAACGGCGGCGAACTCTCCGCCCTCTTCTGCTGGTCGATGCTGCTGCTCGTCTTCACCGGCTCGGGCGCGTTCGGCCTCGACCGGCTCTTCGCGGCCCGCACGGCCCCGGCCGCCGGGGCCGAGCCCGCCTCCTCGGAGCAGGCGCGCGTCACGGCCTGACCGGCTGAGCATCGACGAACGGTGCCCGCCCCCACGGCGTGGGCGGGCACCGTTCGTCGTGCGCCGCCGGCGGCCGACCGGCCCGTCAGCCCGTACGGTCAGCCCGTACGGGTCGGTCAGCCCGTGCGGTCGCCTCTGTGCTTGCCGAACGGGACCGTGAAGCAGGCCACGCGCGCTCCGCTCGTGCCGGGCTCGTCGTGCAGCACGACGGAGCGGGCCCCGCCGGGCCTGAAGCCCCAGTCGTGCCGGGCCCCGGTCCCGGCCGCGCCCCGCCGGTCGGCGGTGAAGTCGAGCCAGACCTCGTTGTGCGGGTTGGCGTAGTCGGGATTCTTGGACGGCTGGACCGGATCCACGCGGTGCTGGTAGTGCCCGCCCGCGTCGTCCGGGTCCGCGCCGCACGGCTTCTGGTGCACGTGGGCGCCGTAGGTGTGCCCGGGCCATAGACCCGACACCCGCAGCCGTACGGCCGTACCTTCCCCGTCGTGGTGCCGGCCGACCGCGATCCGGGCGGACACCGGCACGAGGCCCTTGTCGTACGTCACCGCGGCCGGCGCGTGCTGGGCGTGGTGGCCGCCGCCCGCCGGGGCGAAGCGTCCCGTGCTCTCGGTCCAGTAGCCGTCGGTCGCCGCGGGGGCGTGTGCGGCGCCCGGGACCCCGCCCGCCGGACCGTGCGCGGCGGCCGGGACCGCTCCGCCGCCCGTCGCCAGTACCGCCGCCGCAGCCAGGGCGCCGGTGAGTATGCCTGCCGCCATCGTCAGTCCTGCTTTCGCTCTCGTGCCCTCACATCTCGCTTACGTCTCGTTCGTACGGCAAGTCCGTGGCGTGCGCCGTGTCGGCGGGGCAGCCGGGTGAACATCCTGTGGCGAACACCTGAGCCCCCAGTGGAACTCCTGTCGCGGTCCGGGCGTACGCTGTATGGCTGTTACCGGCCGCCCTGCCGCTCCTCCCGACTTCGCGGCGTGGTCGTGCCGACGGGGGAGTCCAGGGGAGTTTTTCGGTGCTTGAGAGTGTGGGGACGCTGACCGGCAGTCCATGGATCTACGCCGTGGTGGCCCTGTCCGTCCTGCTCGACGTCTTCCTGCCGGTGCTGCCGAGCGGCGTGCTGGTCATCACCGCGGCCACCGCGGCGGCGGCCGGTACGGCGACGGGGGCGGCGGCAGGGGCGGCCGTCCCGCGGAACGTGCCCGACATCCTCGCGCTCACCCTCTGCGCGGCCACCGCGTCCGTCCTGGGCGACCTGGTGGCGTACCGGCTGGCCTGGAGCGGCGGCGAGCGCCTGGACCGCGCCATCGCCCGGTCCCGCCGGCTGACCCGGGCGCAGGAACGTCTCGGCGCGGCCCTCTCCCGAGGGGGCGGCGCCCTCGTCGTGGTCGCCCGCTTCGCCCCGGCCGGCCGCTCGGTCGTCTCCCTGGGCGCGGGCGCGGCGCGCCGCCGGGTCCGGGAGTTCCTCCCCTGGTCGATCCTCGCGGGCGTCGCCTGGGCCGCGTACAGCGTCGCCCTCGGCTACTTCGGCGGCCAGTGGCTGGGCGCGACGTGGCTGGCCACGGGGGTGTCCTTCGCGGCCCTGTTCGGGGCGGGCGCGGGGGCGGCGTTCCTGATGCGGCGACCGGCGGTGCAGGACTGAGGACGGCGGCGGGCGCGGCGGTGCATGACTGAGGGCGCCGGGCGCGGCGGTGCAGGAGTGAGGACGGCGGGCGCGGCGGTGCAGGAGTGAGGACGGCGGGCGCGGGGGTCCGGACCGCGGTCCGGGGCTTGACCCGTCACGCCTGGCCGCGTACGCCTCCCGCCCCGCCTGGTACGCCTCCCGCCCCGCCTCGTACGCCTCCCGCTGCGCCCCGGACCTCCAGCCCCTCCAGGAGTTCCGCGGTCGCGGCGGCGATCGTCTCGACGGCGCGGTCGAAGACCTCGCGGTTGTGGGCGGCCGGGGCGCGGAAGCCGGAGACCTTGCGGACGTACTGGAGCGCGGCGGCGCGGATCTCGTCCTCGGTGGCCTCCTCCGGGAGCGCGGGCGGGCGGAGGGTCTTGATGCTGCGGCACATGCGTCCAGTGTCGCGCGCGCCAGGCGGCCGGGCGGCACCGTTGCAGCGATACGTGCCGGAACGGGAATAGCCCCGCGCCCGCGCCGGATTGTGCAGTGCATGACGGTGCAGAGCACGACCACAGTGGAGATCACCTACGTCGGCGGCCCCACGGCCGTCCTCGCGCTCGGGGGCGTCCGGCTGCTGACCGACCCGACGTTCGACGCCCCCGGCGAGTACCCCATCGGCTCGCGGGCGCTGGTCAAGACGACGGGCCCGGCGCTCGCGGCGGCGGACATCGGGGCCGTCGACGCCGTACTGCTCTCGCACGACCAGCACCCGGACAACCTCGACACGTCCGGGCGCGCGTATCTGGCCGAGGTGCCCCTGACCCTGTCGACCGCATCGGCGCACGACCGCGTCGGCGGGTCCGTACGGACCCTGCCGTCCTGGCAGCACGTCGAACTGCCGCGCCCCGGCGGCGGGTTGCTGGGCGTCACCGCCGTGCCCGCGCAGCACGGACCGGACGGTTCGGAGCCGTTCGTGGGCGAGGTGACCGGCTTCGTCCTGTCCGGCGAGGGCCTGCCCAAGGTGTACGTGAGCGGGGACAACGCCTCGCTGGACGTGGTGCGGGAGATCGCGGAGCGGGAGGGGCCGTTCGACGTGGCGGTGCTGTTCGCGGGCGCGGCCCGTACGCCGCTGGTGCCGGACGCCACGCTCACCCTGACCAGCGAGGCCGCCGCGCGGGCGGCGGAGATCCTGGGCGCGCGGCACGTCGTACCGCTGCACTTCGAACACTGGGGCCACTTCACGCAGGACGGCGCCACGCTGACGGCGGCCTTCGCGGCGGCCGGGCTCACCGACCGCCTGCACCTGCTGAAGCCGGGGGCGTCGGTACGCCTGGAGGGCGGCGAGGACGGCAGGACCGAGGGGGGTGACCGGGCATGACGGGTGAGCGGCCGGCGGAACGGCGGCTCACCGTGGCCGTGCTGGGTCCGGGCGGCGTCGGCGGGCTGCTGGCGGGGCTGCTCGCGCGAGCCGGGCACCGGGTGATCTGCCTGGCCGGGGAGGACACCGTACGGGTCCTGCGCGCGGAAGGCGTACGGGTGCGCAGCGCCGAGTTCGGCGACTTCACCGCGCCGGTCGAGGCGGACGGGGAACTGCGCGGAGAGACGTATGCCGATACCGGTCTCGACGCCTGCTTGATCGCCGTGAAGCACACGGCGCTGGAGGCGGCCCTGGACCGCGTACCGCCAAGGGCCCTGGGGGACGGTCTGGTGGTGCCGTTCCTGAACGGCGTCGAGCACCCGGCGCTCCTGCGCGCCCGCTACGGCTCCGCCCGGGTGGCGCCGGCCGTCATACGCGTCGAGTCGACCCGCGTCGCGCCGGGGGTGATCGAGCACGGCAGCCCGTTCGCGGAGACCGAGCTGACCGGCGCGACGGTGCCGCGCGAACGGCTCGACGCGCTGGCCGCGGCGCTCACGGCGGCGGGGCCCGAGACGGAGGTACGGGAGGACGAGGCGGCGACGCTGTGGGCGAAGATGTCGTTCCTCGCGCCGTTCGCCCTGCTGACGACGCGTTACGGGGTGCCGCTCGGCGACATCCGCACGCGCCACCGCGAGGAGCTGACGGCCCTGGTCGAGGAGACGGCGGCGGTCAGCCGGGCGAGCGGCGGACCGGCCGACCCCGGGCACGCCCTCGCCCGGTACGACGCATTCCCGCCCGGCACCAAGTCCTCGATGCAGCGGGACGCGGAGGCGGGCCGCCCGCTGGAACTGGACGCGATCGGACACGGCCTGCTGCGCGCGGCGGACCGGCACGGGGTCCCGGTACCGGTGGCGAAGGAACTGGTGGGACACCTGAGCGGGACGGGGGGAACGGGGGCGTGAACCGGGCGGCGGAACGCAAAGCGGAACCTGGTGTGCGGCAGCCGTCGACGTGCCGACCACCCCTCGGGACGAAGGCGCGAGGAAGTGGCCGAAGGAACTCGCATCTAAAAATCGAACAGGCGTAGCATTGCCGCGTGGCTGCGACCTACGACTTCCCGAGTGACCTCCTGGCCGGCCAGGAGGAGCTGCATCAGGTCCGGGCGGAGCTCCTGGCCCTGTTCAAGCGGCTCCCCTGGTCGGTGGAGCCCCTGGACGGCTTCAGCGACGGCAACGGCTGGCGCAAGGTGGAACGCCCCGCGTCCCCGGGCTGGACCCCCGACGAGCAGGCCGAAGTGGAGAAGCTCCGCCGCCGCGAGCGCGAACTCGCCGTCTTCGTGACCTGCCACCGCTTCTGGGACGAAATAACGACCCCGGAGAAGGTCGACGCCAGAAGCGCCCTGAAACACACGAACGAGACCGGCCCCCCGCCTCCGGCTCCCTGAACGACCGCCCCTTCGGCACCCTGAACAACCGGAGCCTGGAGAACCGGAACCCGGAACCCGGAACCCGGAGCCCGAGGAGCCGAAGCCTGAAAACCGGAGCCCGGAGAACCGGAACGCACGCACAAGTGGCCGGACCCGCCGCACCCCCGCCCGCGGGCCCGCCACCGTGCCGCACGGACGTCGCCCCCGAGGCTCAGGCCTCGGGGGCGACGTAACACACCGCGTCGCACACGGCGTCGGCGCTGAAACCGTTCCCGTAGTGATGCGGGGCGCGCCCGATCTCCCGCCAGCCGAGCCGCTCGTAGAGCCGCATGGCGGCCGCGTCCTTGGTCATGACGTCCAGAACGAGCCGCAGCCCCCGCTCGCGGCCGAAGCTCATGGCAACCCGGGTGAGCCGCTCACCGAGGGCCTGCCGCCGCGCCCCTTCGACCACGAACAGCCGCGCCAGCACGCCGACTTGCCCCTCCCGCTCGCCGCTCTGCCGCATCCACAGGGACACCGCGTCCTCACCACGGGGCCGCATGACCGCCACGTGCCCCACTATCTCCCCGTCGAGCTCCCCCACCCACGAGGCGATCACGTCATCGGAACGCAACCACGCCTCAGGCCGGGCCACCCCCTCGACCGGATACCCATCAGTCCCATGCACCGCGACCAACGCCGCCACGGCACCCCCGAGATCCCCGTCCCCAAAACCCCGAACAACGACAGACGTCACGCACGACTCCTCTTCAGCGCAGCCAGCACGACAAAGACCCCCGGCCGTGATCGGCTGGGGGCCTTTCTCCTGGTGGGCGCGGACGGTTTCGAACCGCCGACATCCGCCTTGTAAGGGCGGCGCTCTACCGCTGAGCTACGCGCCCAGGACGAGTCGACAGCCTACATTGCCCGAGGGTGTGTCCTGCAAACCCGTATGCGGGGGACTCGGCGGGGGTTATCCCCACCCTTGATCCGGTAGTGGACCGGATCCTGCTCCGGGGCGTGGGTTCGTACGGTCGGAGAGCGTCGAAAGGGTGCCGTCGTCCGTAAGGCACCGAGGAGGCGTCGACCGGGTGTGCGTCGGCGGGAGCCGGCAGCCACCGCCGTTCACCTCAGGGGGCAAACTTATGGCTCGCAGCGTTCGACATGTACGTACTCGGCACGCCCGGCACGCTCGGTGGGGTCGACCCGTGGCCGGCTTCGCTGTCGCTGCCGGTCTCGTCGTCACCGTCTCGGCCTGCGGTGCCGACGCCGGGGACGACACCAAGCCGGACCACCGTTCCTTCGCCCTCCAGGGCCGCACCCTCACCGTCGACTCCGACGACTCCGCGCTCGAGCTGGTCACAGCCGACTCGAGCGATGCGAAGAAGGTCCAGGTCACCCGGTGGTTCCAGGGGAGCGTGGCCATCGGGGCCGACCCCGAGGTCTCCTGGAAGATGCGGGACGACCGGCTCGTACTGCGGATGAAGTGCACCGGGGTCATCGCCGACTGCTCCGCCAAGTACCGGATCGTGGTGCCCCGCGACATCGCCGTCACCGTGCGGGACGGTGACGGACGAGTCACCGCCCGCGGCTTCGAGCAGGCCCTCGACATCCGTACCTCCGACGGCGCCGTCCACGTGACCGACTCCTCGGGTCCGCTGACCCTGCACAGCGCCGACGGCCAGGTCACCGCCCGCGGCATCGACTCCCGCGAGGTGCGCGCCACCACCCAGGACGGCGCCGTCCGGCTCGCCCTCGGCTCAGTACCCGACCTGGTGGAGTCCTCCTCCCAGGACGGCTCCGTGACCGTCGAACTGCCCAAGGCCCAGTACCGGGTGAAGACCAGGACCAGCGACGGCGCCGTGCACGTCTCCGTGCCCCGCGACGACTCCAGCCCCCACGTCGTCTCCGTCCGCACCAGTGACGGGTCGGTCACACTGCGAACAGCGAACTGAACGGCCCGTGTGTTCGTCCTCTACGGGTGGGAGAATGACACCGGGAAGGGCGAATGACAGCACGGGAGAGGAATGTGACGGCGACACCCTCGCGGCCGAACACGCCAGACACGCCGTACATGCCGGACACTCCGTCCACGCCGGTCACGCCGTTCGCGTCACCGGCGTCCCGGGCTTCCCGGGCCCCTTCAGCGACTTTCCGCGCCGCACGTGACGCCGTAAGCCTCCTGGCTCTTCCGCTCGTCGCCGCTCTCGTGCTGCCCGCCGCCTTCGCCGGCGGCGGCACCCGGCGGTGGTTCGGCGGACGTGCCGAGAGCCAGCGGGCCGCGGCGCAGGAGGCCAAGGACGCCGCCGCTGCCGCCTTCTACGAGCTCGACACCGCCCAGCGCGACCTGCGGATCTCGATAGAGACCATCACCGCCGTCGACGACTCCCCCGCCGCCCGCCGGACCGTCGCCGACTTCGAGGCGCTGGGCCGGCGCATCGACGAGGTCAGCCGTCAGTACATCGACGCCGTCGACGCCCACGACCTCGACCGGGACGACCTCGAGGCGTCCGCGGCCGGCCGCGCCCGCTCCGAACTGGCCGCCGCCAAGGACGAACTGGGCCGGGTCAAGCAGGAACTCGACCGCTTCACCCGCGGCCTCGAACCGCTCCTCGGCAAGGCCGAGACCCAGCTCGCCCGGCTCGCCCCCGCGGTCGAGCGCGCCCGGCAGGCCCTCCTCGCCGCTTCGAACGCCCTCGACGCCGTCCGGGGCTCGGGCCTCAGGGCCGACGACCTCGCCGCCCGCCTCGCCGCCCTCGGCCCCGAGCTGACCAAGCTCAACCAGGGCGCGGGACAGCACGGCGTACCGGAGACCCTGCAACGGGCCGAGCGCGTCTCCCGCGAGGCCGAGGCGGTACGGGCGGAGGCCGACCGGCTGCCCGAGCGCGCCGCCGAGATCGACCACCGGCTCGTCTCGCTGCGCACCCGCGCGCAGGCCCTGACCACGCGCTCCGAGCAGGTCGAGCCGGTACTGAGCGAGCTGCGCCGCCGGTACGCCGCCGCCTGCTGGCAGGACCTCCAGCACGTCCCCGAGCAGGCCGCGGAGAGCGTACGGCAGGCCGAGGCGAAACTCCGGGAGGCGCGGGCCGCCCGTGCGGAACAGCGCTGGCCGGACGCGACCGCCCTGCTGTCCACGGTCCGCGCGCTGCTCAACAACACCGACGAGGCCGTCTCCGCGGCGGGCGACCGGCTGCACCGGCTGAACGCCGTCGCCAAGGACCCGCAGCACGAGATCGACCGCACCCGCTTCGCGATCCGCGACGCCCAGCGCCTCGCCATGGCCGGGCGCAGCACGCCCGATCCCCGGCACGCCCGCCCGCTCGACGAGTCGGTCGCCCGCCTCGACCGCGCCGTCGCCGCGCTGGAGGGCCACCACCCCGACTACTGGGCCTTCCTCACGGAGACGGAGGCCGTACGGGAGTCGGTGGCGAGGGTCGTCGCGCGGATCCGGGAGGAGCGGGGGGCGGGAGCGGGCAGCGCCTGAGGGGTGGAGGGGGACAGAGAGCCACATGTCCGGACCCGACTCCGGACCCGGCCCACCCCGGCCCCTGTTGCCCGGCCCACTCCCCGGGCGGATCCTGGGAAGGACGTACGGGAGGCGGTCATGGCCACACACGTGCTTCATCACAGGTCCAGGCGGCGCATCCGGTTCGACGAGCATCTGCCGGTCGACCACCACCTCAGCCAGTTCTACCGGGTCGGCGCCGGTCTCATGGGGCTCGTTCTGCTCGCCTTCGGCATCCTCGGCCTGATCGACAAGGTCGGCTTCTTCGACACCCGCGGGGACACGGTCGCGGGGCTCAGCACCAACGGTTCGCTGAGCATCCTGTCGATCGTCGTCGGGCTGCTGCTCTTCGCGGGCATGGTGATCGGCGGCAACGTCGCCTCGACGGTCAACATGGTCGCCGGCGTCCTCTTCATCCTCAGCGGCTTCGCGAACCTCGCGCTGCTGGACACCGACTACAACTTCCTCGCCTTCCGCATCCAGAACGTGCTGTTCAGTTTCGTCGTGGGCGTCCTGCTGATGTTCTTCGGCATGTACGGCAGGGTCGGCTCCGCCCTGCCGCACGACAATCCGTACTGGCGGTGCCGGCATCCCGAACAGGCCGCGGCGGAGGACCGGGCGCGGCTCAGGGCGCGGGCCCTGCGCGACGACCCCTTCGCGGCCGTCCGGACGTCCCTGCCCATGCCCCCGCCGATGCCCCTCCCCGGTTCCGCGCCCGCGTCCGGACCGACGTCCCTCCCGGCGAAGGACGACGGCCGTTAACCTGTGCGCATGCCTCGCTACGAGTACCGCTGCCGTACCTGCGGCGACACCTTCGAACTGAGCCGTCCGATGGCGGAGTCCGCCGTGCCCGCGGCCTGCCCCGCCGGTCACGACGACACGGTGAAGCTCCTGTCGGCCGTCGCGGTCGGCGGCTCCGCCCCGGCCCCGGCCGCGGCCCCTCGCGGAGGCGGGGGCGGTGGCGGCTGCTGCGGCGGTGGCTGCTGCGGCTGACTACCTCACACGCCTCAGCCGCACGCCCCCAGGAACTCCTCCAGGATCCGCTCCCCCGCCAGTACCCCGCCCTCCGGCAGGGCCGTGACCGTCGGGGCGGTCCAGCCGGCCTCGGCGAGCTCGCCGTGGCCGGGGCGCCAGCCGCGGTCGGCCGCGAGCAGCAGGTCCGCGTCGAGGAGCGAGTCCCCGGCCGCGAGGGTGAGTCCGGCGCCGGTGCGCCGGGCGACCTCGCGCACGGCCGCGCTCTTGGTCAGCGGCTTCGGCACCGCGTAGACCTTGCGGCCCTGGAGGGAGACGGTCCAGCCGCGGTTCTCGGCCCAGACGGCGAGTTCCTTCAGCCAGTGCGCGGGGAGCAGGTCGCGTTCGACGACGAGGTACGCGAACAGGTCCTCGGCGACGCGCCGCTTGCGCAGCCAGGCCGGATCGGCGGTCGCGGCCAGATGGTCCTGGACCTCCGCGAGCGGGGCGCACTCGGACGCCAGCCGCTCGGTCACCCCGGCGTGCCAGTCGGGGTCGGAAACGCCGTCGACCAGCAGGTGGCCGCCGTTCGCGCAGATCGCGTACGCGGGCGGCGGGCCCGGGAGGCTGATGCGCCCGTACTGCTCGCGGGTGCGGGTCGTGGTGGGGACGAAGCACGCGGCCTCGCCGAGCCGGGCGAGCAGTCCGGCGGCGGTCTCGGTCAGGTACGACAGCGGCTTGCCCTCGTACACCTCCACGCACAGCAGCCGCGGGGCCCCGGCGTCCGGCACGGTGAGCGCGAGGGCCGCGGCCGAGTAGATGAGCGTGCGGTCGAGGTCGCTGGCGACGACCGTCACCGAGGCTCCGCTGCTCGCCGTCACGCCGTCACCGCCCTGCCGTCGGCGCCCGTCGCGCCGCGCGTGTACTTGGGGTGGATCAACCCCACGCAGGTGTACGGGAGTTCGGCGACCTCCTCGACGGGGACGCCGCGCTGCTCGGCGAGCAGGCGTACGTGGTCCAGGTCGCTGCCCGCCCCGGCCCGCGCGAGGATCTTCCAGGGGACGCGGCGCAGCAGTACGCGCGTGGTCTCGCCGACGCCGGGCTTGACGAGGTTCACGTCGTGGATGCCGTACTCCTCACTGATGCGTTCCACCGCCGCCCAGCCCTTCCAGGTGGGGGCGCGGTCGACGGAGAGCAGTTCCTTGGCTTGGGTGTCGACGGCGTCCGCGACGTCGTCGAAGCGGGCGGAGACGGCGTCCAGGAAGTCCACGGAGACGTCGGCGCCGGCGAGTTCGCGGTAGAACTTCGCGCCGTGGAAGTCGTCCGGGCCGACGAGGTCGGCGCGGAGCACCGTACGGGAGATCAGGCCGGAGACAGTGGAGTTGAGGCAGGCGGAGGGGATGAGGTAGTCCTCGCGGGTGCCGTACGTGCGGACGCAGGAACCGGGGTCGGCGAGCACCGCGATCTCCGGGTCGAAGCCGGTGACGCCCTCGGCCTCCTCGAACTCGCTTATCGTGGCGGCCAGTTCGCGGGTGATGGCGCCCTTGCCCGTCCAGCCGTCGACGAAGACGACGTCGGCGGGGTCGTGCCGGCCGGCCAGCCAGCGCAGCGCGTTGGCGTCGATGCCGCGGCCGCGCACGATGGAGACGGCGTAGTGGGGCAGGTCGAGGCCGCGGCGGTGCCGGGCCCAGCGGCGCATCAGGACGCCGACGGGGGTGCCGGCGCGGGCGAGGGAGACCAGGACGGGCCGCGGTGCGCGCTCGGCGAGCACCAGCTCGGTGACCGTGCCGACGGCCTGGGCGAGGCGGGCGGCGGAGGCGTCGAGGGCGGCGCGGAAGAGCCGCTGGTACTGGTCGCTGGGCTGGTACTCGACGGGCAGCGACTCCGCGTAGTGCGCGCCGCCGCTCTGGATGGCCTCCTCGCGCTCCTCGGTCGGCGCCTCCAGCGATACGTCCGAGAGGTCCTGGAGCAGCCAGCCGACGTCGTCCGGCGCGTACGAGGAGAAGGCGGGGCCGCGGAGGGGCTCGGCGAGCATGAGGGGCCTTTCGGTGGCGTTCGGTTCCGGCTGTTCCGGGGCGGCCGTGGACGCGTCCCCTGGTACGGCGGGCGCGGCGGGCGGTACGTACGAGGGGACGACGGCGAGCAGGACGTCCGGGACGTGGGCGGCGAGTTGGGCGAGCAGTCCGTCGGGGGCGTGCAGGGCGGCGGTGTCGCCCGTGGAGTCGACGACGGCGATCACGGCGTCGAAGCCGGCACCCGCGACGTTGTAGGCGTAGCGCTCGCCGGGGCCGTCGCCCGGGTCGTCGTGGGCGGGGAAGACGAGGCGGCTGCGGATGGCGTAGCCGGGGTCGTCCAGGGCGAGGACGGGCGAGCGGGTGGTGGTGGAGTAGCGCACCTCGGCGTCCACGACCCGCTCCAGCTCCTGGGCCAGCCGCAGCGGGGCGTACATCAGCTCTTCGAAGCCGAGCACGAGGATGCGGTCACGCCGGGCACCGTCGCTCGGAACCTCGGCAGCCCCGGCCGCCGCGCCTTCCGTACTCTCCGCGCCTTCCGCACCCTCCGCGCCTTCCGTCCCGCCCAGTCCCGCCCCGCCGGGCAGCGCGGCGGCCAGTTGCGCGGCCATCTCGGGCAGCGCGGTGTCCAGGCGTACGCGGTGTTCGGGGGTGAAGCCGTGGCGGCCGCCGTCGGGGAGGCCGGGCGGCCAGGCGAGATCGACGCGGCTTACGCGCCCGGCGGCACCGGAGTCGCCCGCGCCGGACGCGCCGGACGCGCCGGACGCGCCGGACGCCCCCGTCTCGTACTCCGTCACCAGTGCCTGGCCCTTCTCCAGCACCCCGTCCGGCAGCCGTACCGTCCCGGAGGCCGCCGTGACCAGGTCGACGCGGGCGCCGATCTCCCGGGCGAAGGCGTCCAGGCGGCCGAGGTCGGCGGCGGAGCGCATGTCGACCAGGGCCACGATGACGTACCGGTCGCGGGGGTAGCGCTCGTGCAGGGCGCGGACGGTGTTGAGGACCGTGTTGCCGGTGGAGAACTCGTCGTCCACGAGGACGAGCGGGCCGGAGCCGGCCAGCAGCCGCGGGTTCTCCGGGAGCAGCAGGTGGGAGGTCGCGTGGGAGTGGGACTCCTCGAAGCCGCCGGCCCGGGCGACGCCGGGGACGGGGCGGCGGGTGGAGTGCAGGTAGGGGGCGAGGCCGAGGCCGTCGGCGACCGAGTGGCCGAGGCCGGTGGCGGTCTCGGCGTAGCCGAGGACGACGGCGGCGCGCGCCTCGGCGTCGCCGAGCAGTTCGCGCACCCGCCGGCCGAGCGCGAACCCGTGCCCGTGGACCACGGCCGGGGACTGCGGTACGTGCTTGCCGAGTACGTTGGACACGAGCAGGTGGGCCCGCTTGGGGTTGCGCCGCAGGGCGAGCCCGAGCAGATCGCGCAGCTTGTCATCACCGACGAGCTCGACCCCGAGCCGCTCAGCGACCCAGGCCCCCGACCACGCGGTCCCCGAAGGCCCAGTCACCGCCCCCGACACACCGGCCCCCTCCGCAACCGGCCCTTGAGCCCCCGCCCGCTCCACACCCGCCCCCGGCCCACCGGGCCCCTGCGCCCCCGCCGGCTCCAAACCCGGCCCCGGTGTACCGAACCGCTCCGCACCCGACCCCGGCGCGCCCGCCCGCTCCACACCCGACCCCGGCCCACCGGGCCCTTGAGCCCCCGCCGGCTCCAAACCCGGCCCCGGTGTACCGAACCGCTCCACACCCGACCCCGGCGCACCGGGCCCCTGCGTGCCCGCCAGCTCCGGACCCGGCCCCGGTGTACCGAACCGCTCCGCACCCGACCCCGGCGCGCCCGACGGCTCCGAACCCGCCCCCGGCGTACCGGACCACTCGGCACTCATCCCCCGCTCACCCGCCCCCTCGGTCCCCGGCCCCGGCCCCGGCGCACAGGACCGCTCCGCACCCGACCCCGGCGCACCGGGCCCCTGCACCCCCGCCGGCTCCGAACCCGGCACCGGCGCGCCCGCCCCTTCCCCATCCGCCGCCCCCGGCGTCCCCACCCGCTCCATACCCGTCCACTCCACGTGGTTCATCGGCGTTCTTCGGTTCCTTGCTGGTCCGGGGACCGGTCGTCCGGCGGGGCCGGGAGGGGCGGTGGGGGCGAGGGAGGCGGGCGGTTCAGGCGGCCGGCAGGCCCGCGGCGAGGAGGTCCACGAAGCCGATCTCCTCGTGTGCGACGCCGAAGACCTCGGCGCGCTGGAGGGTGCGTTCGGCCCAGGCGCGGTGCGGCTTCACCTCGTTCATCTTGTTGGTGTACGCGGACCGCAGGACACCACCGCCGTTCCGCTCGGGCCGCAGGATGTCCTGGGCGTCGCTGAACTCCTCGTGGCTGACCACGGAGAGCGCGTGCACGGGCTGGACGTGCGAGGGGTGGATGCAGGTCTTGCCGAGCAGGCCGTTGGCGCGGTCGAGCAGGATCTCCCGCAGCAGTCCGTCCATGTCGTGCTCGATCAGCGCGGTGCGCAGTTCCTCGGCCTCGGGCGTGAAGGGGCTGCGGCGGAGCTGGGGCTTGAACATCCGCTCCTGGACCCGGAAGTACTCCCAGACCGGCCCGGTCACCGTGAAGCCGGTGCCGTCGGAGCGGCCCAGCACGTTCACCACGTCGGCGATCACGGAGGCGACGATCTGGACGTCGTACGCCGTCATGTCGGGGGTCCGGCGCAGGCCGTAGGCGGAGCAGAAGTCGGTGACGCCGAGGCGCAGCGCGAGCACCCGCTCCCGGTACTTGTCGACGGTGCGGTAGATCCCGTCGAGGGTCTCGCGGCGGCTCTCCAGGTAGAGCAGGTCGGGCGACTCCAGGACGGGCATCGCGAACAGGCGCCGGCCGCCGGCGGCCTCGGCGGCCGTGAGCGCCTCCAGGAAGGGGACGCCGCGCTCCTCGGTGAACTTCGGCAGCACGAATCCGGACAGCAGCCGGACGGCGGGTCCGAGCCGCCGTACGAGGTCGGGTATCTGCTCGGGGGCGCGGACGCGGACGAAGAGCAGCGGCAGCCCCTCCTCCGTGCCGGCGCCCCGCCCCGCGAGGTCGGTGAACTGCCGGACGAGGTTCTCCTCGGCCTCGGGCACGTCGGCGTCGTCGATGGAGTCCTCCAGGCACAGCACCATGGAGACCACGCCGCGGCCCGCCTGTTTGACGATGTCGTCGGCGAGCTGCGGCCGGGTCGCCGGGCTGTAGAGCGTGGCGCCGAGGGCCGCGGCGAGGACGCGGGCCGGCGAGTCGCCGGTGAAGTAGCCGGGCTCCTGGTGGAAGAGGCGTTGCCGCTCCTCAGGGGCGATGTGCCCGAAATGACGCATAAGACTCCCCGTAGCGGCTGGTCGGCCGGATTCGATGTGGCCGGTAATAGTACGTAGGGACGTATGTCGTCAGTTCCCACCGGGCGTGAAGTTCTGGTGTCCCGGCTGTGTCCGGGGGCTCCCGGCCGGGGTCCGGCGGCGGGTACCCCGCATTGTCGTGACCAGGTCCGAGAAGGCAGGATGACGGTATGACGCACGCGATGCTGAAGGGGTCGAACGTCCCGCTGGACGCCACGGCGGTACGGGCCGTGCTGCGCTGGGCGCCCGGACAGGGTGTCCCGGACGTCGACGCCTCGGCGCTGCTCCTCGGCTCCGACGGCCGGGTGCGTTCCGACGAGGACTTCGTCTTCTACAACCAGCCCCGGCACCCCTCCGCCAAGGTGTGGCGGCTGGGCAAGAAGCGGGTCGCCGAGGGCCTGACCGACACGATCCAGACGGACCTGGCGGGCGTCGAACCCGCCGTCGGCCGGATCCTGCTGGTCGCCTCGGCGGACGGGGTCACCTTCGACCGCGTACGCGACCTGCGCATCCTGCTGTACGACGCGACGGTCGCGGACGCGGAACCGCTGGCGTACTTCGACATCAAGCCGGAGACCGGCGCGGAGACGGCGCTGATCTGCGGGGAGCTGTACCGCCGCGGCGACTCCTGGAAGTTCCGGGCGCTCGGCGAGGGCTACTCGAACGGCCTCCAGGGCCTGGCGACCGACTTCGGCATCTCGGTGGACGAGTCGGAGCCGCAGGCCGCGCCCGAGGGCACGTGGTCGGCGCCGCCGGCCGCGACGGACGGGCGGTCGGCGCCCGCCGCTCCGCCCGAGACCTCGGTGCCGCTGCCGCCCGAGCGGCCGGCGCCGGTGCCGCAGCAGACCGCGGCGCCCGCCTACGGCTATCCCCCGGAGCCCGCGGCGGCGCCCGCGTACGGGTATCCGCAGACTTCGGGCGCGCCGTCGACGCAGCCTGCCTACGGCTATCCGCAGCCGCAGACGGCCGCCGCAGAGCCGCCCGCGTACGGCTATCCGCAGGCGGTGGGGCCGGACCCGGATTTCCGGCTGCCGCCGCAGGGCCCGCAGTTCATCGGCCGCTGAGGAACGCCGGGGCGCGCTCCTCGGGTACGCGTCGCCCGAGACCGCGCCCGGTCCGTCAGCGGTCGACCTTCGACTTGTAGCCGCGGCCCCACTGCAAACCCCAGCCGTAGAGCCGGTCCAGTTCGGCCTGGAAGCCGTAGACGAACTTGACCTCGCGGCGCACGGTCAGCTCGCCCTTGTTGTTCTCGATCATCACGATCGCGCAGGACCGCGCCTGCGGATGGCGCTCGTCCAGGCTGATCTCGATGCGCGGGCCGTTGCTCGGGTACATGGTGACGATCGCGTGCGTGCGGTCGAAGGCCGGGGTCTGGTCGTAGATGTAGACGAAGACGAGCAGCCGCTTGATGCTGTCGCGGTTGTCGAGATTGACGAAGATCGTCTCGCCCGAGCCCGAGCCGAAGCGGTCGTCGCCGCTGAGCTTGACGTACGGGGGGCTGTTCAGTTCGCCGAAGAAGTTGCCCAGCGGCTGGACGACGCCCTTGGAGCCGTCCGCGAGCTCGTACATGCAGCCGAGGTCCAGGTCGACGTTGACCATGCTCTGGGTGTGCGCCTGGACGGCCTCGGGGCGCAGCGCCTGGAAGGGGTGGCGCAGCAGGCCGCCGCGCTCGGGCCCGCCGATGTCGGAGGTGCGCATCCGCCAGGAGAGGTTGATGCGCAGGTTGCCGGTGGCCGCGCCCTGTTTGGTGAGCGAGATCTGCCGGTGCCGTTTGGTCAGTTCGATGGAGTTGGTGGCCGCACTGCCCGAGTCGAAGTCCGTCGAGCGTCCATGCCACAGCCCGTCCCAGAAGCCCATTTCCGCCCCCACAATGCCTGGTTCGTACGTCGTGCCCGCGGCGTCCCCCCGCCGGACGCACGCCGTACGGTCGGGTCCGTCCGGGCGTCCGCGGTCCGTCCGGGCGGAACATGCCGTGCGGGACGGCCCGAGGTCTCGTCCTCGACGGCCGCCCCGCTCAGAGCGTTCCTCACCGGGCGGGGCGTCAATCCCCGCATCCGGACAGGTGGATCACACTCCGGAGGAGACCTCGGTCTTCTCCGGGGCCGAGCCGCCCTCTTCCGCGGCGATCCGCTGGTTGCGGCGGACGGAGGACCAGAAGGACCAGGCGATCAGGACCACGCCGACGAGACCGGTGATCACCTCGTTGATCTCGTACTGGATGGTGACCAGGAGGATGACGGCGAGGGCGCCGATCGCGTAGTGGGCGCCGTGCTCCAGGTAGACGTAGTCGTCCAGGGTGCCCTGGCGCACCAGGTAGACGGTGAGCGACCGCACGTACATGGCGCCGATGCCCAGGCCCAGCGCCATCAGCACGATGTCGTTGGTGATGGCGAAGGCGCCGATGACGCCGTCGAAGGAGAACGAGGCGTCCAGGACTTCGAGGTAGAGGAACATGAAGAAGGCGGCCTGGCCGGCCAGCAGCACCGCGGACTTCTTCTTCCCCGTGCGCTCGGCCTCCTCGGCCTCCTCCTGCTCGCGCTCCTCCTCCTCTTCGAGCTTGTCCTCGAAGTAGCCCGAAAGCCCGCCCACGATCATGTACGTGATCAGGCCCGCGATGCCCGCGATGAGCACCGTGGAGCCCTTGTCCACGTGCGCGCCGCCGTGCTGGTGGGCGTGGGTGGCCACGGTCATCGCGGCGATCAGCAGGGCGATCAGGGCGATGCACACCGAGAGCATGTCGACCTTGCCGAGCTTGGCCAGCGGCCGCTCCAGCCAGGCCAGCCACTTGATGTCCCGGTCCTCGAAGATGAAGTCCAGGAAGATCATCAGCAGGAACATGCCGCCGAACGCGGCGATCGCCGGGTGCGCGTCGGTGACCAGCTGCTGGTACTTGTCCTTCTCGGTCAGCGCGAGGTTGACCGCGTCGATGGGGTTCAGCTTGGCGGTCACCGCCACGATCACGACGGGGAAGACCAGTCGCATGCCGAAGACGGCGATCAGCACACCGACGGTGAGGAAGATCTTCTGCCAGAAGGCATTCATCTTCTTCAGGATCCCGGCGTTGACCACCGCGTTGTCGAAGGACAGCGAGATCTCGAGGACGGACAGGATCGCCACGATCCCGAAGCCGGTCCACCCCCCGTAGAGCACCGCTGCGGCCAGACCGATCGCGGTGACCGCGAACGACCAGCCGAAGGTTTTCAGAAGCACTGGCTACCCAATCGTGTGATGGGGGCTCCCCCAGGCGTTGCCTGGGGGGAGCGCGTTCCCCCGCGCCGTACTCGGCTTTACCTAACGTTGACCACGAAGTGTAGAGCGAAGTCCCATCGACCGGCGCGGGCGGGCCCCGGCAAGAGCCCCTCGACGGGCCTTAAGACACGTTTACCCCGAAATCAAGGGCGATGCCCCGCAGTCCGGAGGCGTAGCCCTGGCCGACCGCGCGGAACTTCCACTCGCCGCCGTAGCGGTAGACCTCGCCGAAGATCATCGCGGTCTCCGTGGAGGCGTCCTCGCTCAGGTCGTAGCGGGCGAGCTCCTGGCCGTCGGCCTGGTTCACCACCCGGATGAAGGCGTTGCTGACCTGGCCGAAGGTCTGGCCGCGGTTGTCCGCGTCGTGGATCGAGACCGGGAAGACGATCTTGTCGACGGTGGCGGGCACCTTGGAGAGGTCGATCAGGATCGACTCGTCGTCGCCCTCGCCCTCACCGGTCAGGTTGTCGCCGGTGTGCTCCACCGAACCGTCGGGGCTCTTGAGCTGGTTGTAGAAGATGAACCACTCGTCGCCGAGCACCCGCCCCGCGTTACACAGCAGGGCGCTGGCGTCGAGGTCGAAGTCGGCTCCGGTGGTGGAGCGTGCGTCCCAGCCGAGCCCGATCATCACGTTGGTGAGGTTGGGTGCGGCCTTGGAGAGGGAGACATTGCCTCCCTTGGCGAGCGTGACGCCCATGATGCTGGTCCTCCCCGTCGGTGGAACTTCAGTCTTTCCAGCGGTCCGGCGCCGTCGTCGCGCGCGTCCGGTGCCGCCGTCCTGCGCGTCCGGCGCCGCACTCGATGGGTGCGGCGCCGGACGGATGAGCCCAGAGGCCGGCCGAGCCGGTCGTAACTCAGACGTTCACGCCGAAGTCCTGCGCGATGCCGCGCAGGCCCGAGGCGTAACCCTGGCCGATGGCGCGGAACTTCCACTCCGCGCCGTGCCGGTACAGCTCACCGAAGACCATCGCGGTCTCGGTGGAGGCGTCCTCGGAGAGGTCGTAGCGGGCGATCTCCGCCTCGCCTGCCTGGTTCACGACGCGGATGAACGCGTTGCGCACCTGGCCGAAGGACTGCTGGCGGTTCTCGGCGTCGTAGATGGAGACCGGGAACACGATCTTCTCCACGTCGGCCGGGACGCCGGCGAGGTTGATCTTGATCTGCTCGTCGTCGCCCTCGCCCTCACCGGTGATGTTGTCGCCGGTGTGCTCGACCGAGCCGTCCGGGCTCTTCAGGTTGTTGAAGAACACGAAGTTCGAGTCGCTGCTGACCTTGCCGCTCGAGTTCAGCAGGATGGCGCTGGCGTCCAGGTCGAAGTCGGTGCCGGTGGTGGTGCGGACGTCCCAGCCCAGACCGACGATGACCGCGGTCAGGCCCGGGGCCTCCTTCGACAGTGAAACGTTGCCGCCCTTGCTGAGGCTGACTCCCACGAGTCCTCCCTATGGTGTCCAGGGGCGGGGAGCCCCGTCGTGCGTTGGTATGGGATCAACGTGTCGATCCTAGTGACGGGTTCCCGCCCCCTGCATGCCTTGCGACCGAAGAATCACAGGGTGTCGAGCGCCTTCACGTACTCGTTCAGGTCACGGGCGTCCGGGAGGCCGTTGACGACGGTCCAGCGCACGACGCCCTCCTTGTCGATCACGAAGGTGCCGCGCAGGGCGCAGCCCTTGTCCTCGTCGAAGACGCCGTAGGCGCGGGAGGTCTCGCCGTGCGGCCAGAAGTCGGAGAGCAGCGGGTACTCCAGGCCCTCCTGCTCGGCGAAGACGCGCAGGGTGTGGATGGAGTCGTTCGAGACGGCGAGGAGCTGGGTGTCGCGGTCGGTGAACTGCGGAAGGTTGTCGCGCAGCGAGCACAGCTCACCCGTGCAGACACCGGTGAAGGCGAACGGGTAGAAGAGCAGCACCACGTTCTTCTCGCCGCGGAAGTCGGACAGCCGCACCGTGGCGCCGTGGTTGTCCTTGAGCTCGAAGTCCGGGGCCTTGCTACCGGCCTCGATCGCCATAGTCACACGCTTCCCTTCCGGGGACTGTTCGGGTGACCACCAGCCTACGCACTGACCAGCGCGCTTTCCCGGGCGCCCCGGAGCACCGGCGAGGCCCCCGCCGTCGGCTGACCGGCGAGGGCCTCACGGGAACCGGCCGGGCGGCACACTGCCGCCCGGCACGGGGAAAAAGCGGGGAGCGGGGCTCAGCGCTTGGGCTTGGCCGCCTTCGGCGTGGCCAGCCGGCTGCCGCTCCAGTCCTTGCCCACGCTGACGGTCTTGGTCTGGGACAGACCCGCGGTCGTCGCGGCTTCGGCGATGTCGCTCGCCTCCACGTAGCCGTCACGGCCGGTCTTCGGCGTCAGCAGCAGGATCGTGCCGCCCTCTTCGATGTACGTGGTGGCGTCCACCAGCGCATCCGTCAGGTCGCCGTCGTCGTCGCGGAACCACAGCACCACGGCATCGGCGACGTCGTCGTAGTCCTCGTCCACGAGCTCGGTGCCGATGACTTCCTCAATGGCCTTGCGGAGCTCCTGGTCGACGTCGTCGTCGTAGCCGATCTCCTGGACCACCTGCTCGGGCTGGAACCCCAGCCTCGCGGCAGGGTTCGTCCGCTCCTCCGCGTGGTCCGCGGTCGCGCTCACGGGTTGCCTCCTGATCATGTTTCGGTTGGGGGTTCCCTCCGGCTCCGGCAGGAGCTGGGGGGAAGTCTTCAGCCACGCGCCTGCGCGAAGCATTGGCCGTAGTCCACACGGGCGGGGCGGATCGCGCAAGTACCCGGCCGTCCAGACCGCCGAAACGGTGACGATCCTGGCCGTGTCGACGCAACTCCAGGCATGCAATCACAGACCAGAGTGACGCACACCACACCTTTCTGCCCGGTATGCGGGATTCGCAACCACCCGAGCTTACGGGAGTCGAATGACTTTACGGGATGCGTCACGGGCCGGGCGTATCGTTGCGAATTGGCCGGACGCGCCCGAACGGGCCGGACGAACGTGTTGGTTACCTCTCGGTAGAGATGACGATTGCGTTCCGACCGGTACACGATGGGAACGGTGCAGACACCTGGAATGGCTTGGGATTCCGTGGGGTCCCGTGGGATTCCGGGGACAAACAGCCCTCTGACAGCGAAGGAACAGCGTGGCTTCCGCATCCGATCGCAACCCGATCATCATTGGCGGCCTGCCGAGTCAGGTACCTGACTTCGACCCGGAAGAGACCCAGGAGTGGCTCGACTCCCTCGACGCCGCCGTCGACGAGCGCGGCCGGGAGCGGGCCCGCTATCTGATGCTCAGGCTGATCGAGCGGGCCCGCGAGAAGCGCGTGGCCGTGCCCGAGATGCGCAGCACGGACTACGTGAACACCATCGCCACCAAGGACGAGCCGTTCTTCCCGGGCAACGAGGAGATCGAGCGCAAGATCCTCAACGCGACCCGGTGGAACGCGGCCGTGATGGTGTCCAGGGCGCAGCGCCCCGGCATCGGCGTGGGCGGGCACATCGCCACCTTCGCGTCCTCCGCCTCGCTCTACGACGTGGGCTTCAACCACTTCTTCCGGGGCAAGGACGAGGGCGACGGCGGCGACCAGGTCTTCTTCCAGGGGCACGCCTCGCCGGGCATCTACGCCCGCGCCTATCTGCTCGACCGGCTCTCCGAGAACCAGCTCGACGGGTTCCGCCAGGAGAAGTCCAAGGCGCCCGACGGGCTGTCCTCGTATCCGCACCCGCGGTCGATGCCGGACTTCTGGGAGTTCCCGACCGTCTCCATGGGCCTCGGCCCGCTGGGCGCGATCTTCCAGGCGCGGATGAACCGCTACATGGAGGCCCGCGGCATCACGGACACCTCCAAGTCGCACGTGTGGGCGTTCCTCGGCGACGGCGAGATGGACGAGCCGGAGTCGCTGGGCCAGCTCTCGATCGCGGCGCGCGAGGGCCTGGACAACCTGACCTTCGTCGTCAACTGCAATCTCCAGCGGCTCGACGGCCCGGTGCGCGGCAACGGTAAGATCATCCAGGAGCTGGAGTCGCAGTTCCGGGGCGCCGGCTGGAACGTGATCAAGCTGGTCTGGGACCGCACCTGGGACCCGCTGCTCGCCCAGGACCGGGACGGCGTGCTGGTCAACCGGCTCAACACGACGCCCGACGGACAGTTCCAGACGTACGCCACGGAGACCGGCGCCTACATCCGGGAGCACTTCTTCGGGCACGACCACCGGCTGCGCAAGATGGTCGAGTCCATGACCGACGACCAGATCCTGCACCTGGGGCGCGGCGGCCACGACCACAAGAAGATCTTCGCGGCGTTCTCGGCGGCCAAGGCGCACAAGGGCCAGCCGACGGTGATCCTGGCGCAGACGGTCAAGGGCTGGACGCTCGGCCCGAACTTCGAGGGCCGCAACGCCACGCACCAGATGAAGAAGCTCACGGTCGCCGACCTGAAGGGCTTCCGCGACCGTCTCCACCTGCCGATCTCGGACCAGGAGCTGGAGTCCGGCGCGCCGCCGTACTACCACCCGGGCCGCGACTCGGAGGAGATCCAGTACATGCACGACCGCCGCAAGGAGTGCGGCGGGTACGTGCCGACGCGCGTCGTGCGCGCGAAGCCGCTCGCGCTGCCCGACGACAAGGCGTACGCGAGTGTGAAGAAGGGCTCCGGCCAGCAGTCCATCGCCACCACCATGGCGTTTGTGCGGCTACTCAAGGACCTCATGCGGGACAAGGAGATCGGCAAGCGCTTCGTACTGATCGCGCCGGACGAGTACCGCACCTTCGGCATGGACTCGTTCTTCCCGAGTGCGAAGATCTACAACCCGCTCGGCCAGCAGTACGAGGCCGTGGACCGTGAGCTGCTGCTCGCGTACAAGGAGTCGCCGACCGGGCAGATGCTGCACGACGGCATCTCCGAGGCGGGCTGCACGGCCTCCCTGATCGCCGCCGGCTCGGCGTACGCGACCCACGGCGAGCCGCTGATCCCGGTCTACGTCTTCTACTCGATGTTCGGTTTCCAGCGCACCGGCGACCAGTTCTGGCAGATGTCCGACCAGCTCGCCCGCGGTTTCGTCCTGGGCGCGACCGCGGGGCGTACGACCCTGACCGGTGAGGGGCTCCAGCACGCGGACGGCCACTCGCAGCTGCTCGCCTCGACCAACCCGGGCTGTGTCGCCTACGACCCGGCGTTCGGTTTCGAGATCGCGCACATCGTGCAGGACGGCCTGCGCCGGATGTACGGCTCGTCCGACGAGCACCCGCACGGCGAGGACGTCTTCTACTACCTCACCGTCTACAACGAGCCCATCCGGCACCCGGCCGAGCCGGAGAACGTCGACGTCGACGGCATCCTCAAGGGCATCCACCGCTTCAGCGAGGGCACGTCCGGCTCGGTCCCCGCGCAGATCATGGCGTCCGGGGTGGCCGTGCCGTGGGCCGTCGAGGCGCAGCGGATCCTCGCCGAGCAGTGGGACGTCCGCGCGGACGTCTGGTCGGCGACGTCCTGGAACGAGCTGCGCCGCGAGGCGGTCGACGTGGAGCGGCACAACCTGCTCCACCCCGACGAGGAGCAGCGCGTGCCGTACGTGACGCGCAAGCTCGCCGGGGCCGAGGGTCCCTTCGTGGCGGTCTCCGACTGGATGCGCTCGGTCCCCGACCAGATCGCGCGCTGGGTGCCCGGCACGTACCAGTCGCTCGGCGCGGACGGCTTCGGCTTCGCCGACACACGCGGGGCGGCCCGGCGCTTCTTCCACATCGACGCGGAGTCGATCGTGGTCGCGGTGCTGACCGAGCTGGCCCGTGAGGGGAAGGTGGACCGGTCGGTGCTGAAGCAGGCGATCGACCGGTATCAGCTGCTCGATGTGGCTGCGGCGGATCCTGGGCCGGAGGGCGGCGACGCGTAGGCGCTCCGCTTGGTTACCGGTTACTGGTGAACGCCGGGTGCGTGTACTGGGCGTCCAGTGCACGTACCCGGCGTTCTCTGCGTTGTCTTTCGGCTGCGGCGCCGTTGGGGCTGGGCGCGCAGTTCCCCGCGCCCCTAGCGGGGCGCCCCCTGCGGGGCGCTCCCCGCCCCGCTCAGAGCATGCCGTTGCCGAACGGGCCCGTTCCTGCCAGCCAGATCAGGGCCAGGAGGGTGTCTATCGCGCCGAGTACTACGGCGATCAGGGCCGGTACGTTGCGGGTGCCGGACCAGGTGCGGCCCATGGCGAGCCAGCCGCAGACGACCGCCACCGGGCCGAGGATGATGCCCAGGGTGAAGAAACCGGCGACCGCGCAGATGACTCCGACAATGCCCAGCGTCGCGCGATCCGGCCCGGTCCGGGACCCCATCCGGCTCCGTGATCGGGGGTACCTGCGCGTGCCGTGTCCGAAGCCCGCCATCATCAACTCCTGAACTCGCTTGGCTCATCGGTCAGTTCGGGTTCGGTATGCAGGTACCCCGGTTTTTTTCGTACAGACCTCTAGATGTGGCCCACGCCCGCGCCCGCGTCCGCGTTCTCGCCGCGCTTGGTGAACATCGCGACCACCACCGCCACCACGGCGACCCCGGCGGCCACCAGGCACGCCAGGCTCATGCCGGAGATGAACGTGTCGTTGGTGACCTCGGTGATCTTCGCGATGATCTCGGCGGGCATGCCCTTCTGCACCGGCGGGACACCGACCTGCACGGCCTCCGCCGCCTGGTCGAGCTGGGCCGGGGTCAGCTCGGGGAGCTTGGCGTCGGCCCAGTTGCCCGCGAGGTCGCTGTCGACCTTGGAGGCCATCACCGCGCCGAGGACCGCCGTACCGAGGCTGCCGCCGATCTGCATGGCCGCCTGCTGGAGACCGCCGGCCACACCGGAGAGCTCCAAGGGGGCGTTGCCGACGATGACCTCGGTGGCGCCGACCATCACCGGTGCCAGGCCGAGGCCGAGCAGGGCGAACCAGAGCGACATGACGCCGCTGCCCGAACCGGCGTCCAGCGTGGACATCCCGAACATCGCGGCGGCGGTGAGGATCATGCCGCCGGCCAGCGGGACCCGGGGGCCGAGCTTGGTGATCATCGCGCCCGCGAGCGGGGAGCCGACGATCATCATGCCGGTGAGCGGCAGCAGGTGCAGACCGGCGTCGACCGGGCTCAGGTCGTGCACGTTCTGCAAGTAGAAGGTGACGAAGAACAGGCCGCCCATGAAGGCGATGGCCATCAGCACCATCAGGATCACACCGGCGGACAGCGCCACGGAGCGGAACATCGCCAGCGGGATGAGCGGCTCGGCGACCCTGGTCTCCCAGAGGGCGAACAGGACGAAGCCGACGACGGAGACGAGTATGAAGGTCCAGGTCTTGCCGTCACCCCAGCCCCACTCAGGGGCCTTGATGAGCGCCCAGACCAGGCAGAACATCGCGGCCGACAGCAGTGCGATGCCGAGGACGTCGAAGGAGCGCGGGGCGTTCTCGGCCCGGTGGTCGAGCAGGATCCACAGGCCCAGGAGGACCGCGAGGACACCGACGGGCACGTTGATGAAGAACACCGACTGCCAGTTGACGTGTTCGACCAGCACCCCGCCGAGGATCGGGCCGCCCGCGGTGGAGGCGCCGATGACCATGCCCCAGATGCCGATCGCCATGTTCAGCTTCTCGGCCGGGAAGGTGGCCCGCAGCAGGCCGAGCGCGGCCGGCATCAGCAGCGCGCCGAAGAGGCCCTGGAACACCCGGAAGGTGACGACGAGACCGATGGTGCCGGACAGGCCGATGGCCCCCGAGGAGGCGGCGAAGCCGACCACGCCGATGAGGAAGGTCTGCCGGTGGCCGAAGCGGTCACCGAGCTTGCCCGCGGTGATCAGCGAGACCGCGAGGGCGAGGAAGTACGCGTTGGTGATCCACTGCAGCTCGGACAGGCTGGCGTGCAGGTCGTCGCCGATGGCTGGGTTGGCGATGGCCACGATGGTGCCGTCCAGGGCGACCATCATCACGCCGACCGCGACGGTGATGAGGGTGAACCACGGATGGCCGCGCAGCCCCTTGCCCTGCGCCGGGCCGGATGCGGCGGCCGGGGCCTTGTCGGCCGGGCCGTTCGCGTCGACGGTGGTCTGACTAGTCATACGTTCGAGATTAGTGACAGCCGCTGACAATTGACAAACCAATTCACAAGTCGGTAACTGTCACGTCGCCGGGCCGTGCACGGTCGCGGCGGCAGGTGCGAGAACGAAGGACCCCACCCATGGACACAGCGTCGCGAACGGAGACGGCGGCCGGGACGGCGGCGCGGCCGGGACTGCGCGAGCGCAAGAAGCGCCGCACCCGGGACGCGCTGCTGCGCGCCGCCCTCGAACTGTTCACGACCCAGGGGTACGAGCGGACGACCGTCGACGAGATCGCCGAGGCCGTCGACGTGTCGCAGCGTACGTTCTTCCGCTACTTCGCGGGCAAGGAACAGGCCGCCTTCGCGGTGCAGGACATGACCGAGGCGCATTTCATCCAGGCGCTGCGCGAACGCCCGCCGCACGAGCCGCCGTTGGAGGCGCTGCGCCGGGCGGTGCTCGAAGGCTGGGAGACCATCGGCGAGGCGATCGAGCAGGTCGTGCCGATCGAACTGCACATGCGGACCTTTCATTTGATCGAGTCGACGCCCGCGCTGTTCGCCGCGTTCCTGCGCCGCTCGGCGGAGGCGGAGGACGAACTGGCCCGGGTGATCGCGGAGCGCGAGGGTCTTGACGTGGACACGGACCCGCGGCCGCGGGTGGCGGTGGCCGCGTTCGGCGGGGTGATGCGGGTGACGGGCCGGATGTGGGGCGCGGGCGAGGACATCAGCGTCGCGGCGATCCGCCGGCTGACCGCCGCCCATCTCGATCTCCTGGGCCCGGTCCTGGCGGAGAAGTGGCGCACGGAGTGACGCCGCGCCGGTGACCACGGCCATCAGCACGCCCGCCGCGTCGCTCCCCTCGTACTTCCCTCGCACTTCCCTCGTGCGAGTGAGGATCACCTCACGGAACGTCACCATGCCCGAGATAAGGGGCGGTTTATGGGTACAGTGCGTGACTTCCCGCTCAAGCCGGACCCTCTATGACCCAATTACCCCACGAGAAACGTGATCCGTGTCACTCGGTTAACGCGAGACCGTCCCGTTCTCCTAGTGTGTCCTCCCAGTGACTTCCTTCGACACCACCCCCCAACTCAACGTCTGGCGCGCACTGCTCGCGCTGGCCGTGGTGTTCGTCATGCTGGCCACCACCGGCTGGACCGCCCTGCACAGCCACCGCGGGCAGACGCCGCTCGAAGCGTCGCTCGCCAAGTGGGAGCACGGGCGGCTGAGCGGACACCGGCTGCCCGACCCCGACTCCGCGCCGAGCCGGCTGGCCCGCTTCTTCGCCACCCTCGACGCCCACCAGCGCACCCGTCTCGTGCAGCGCTATCCGCTCGCGGTCGGCAACATGAACGGTGCGCCCGTCTCCCTGCGCTACCGGGCGAACCGCGTCGCCCTCGCCCAGCAGCGCACCGTCGAGCTCACGCGCATGCGCGACAACCGCGTCTCCTCCGCCGGGAAGCAGCAGGCGGAGCGGCGCAAGAAGCGCTACGAGGCGCTGCTGCGGCCCCGGCGCCAGATCCTGGCCTTCGACCCCGAGGGCTCGGGCCGGGTCGCCGAGGTCATCGGCGATCTGGGCAGGGCCGAGCGGGTCTCGGTCGTGGTGCCCGGCGTCGACACCGACCTGCTCACCTTCCAGCGCACCGCCCGCAAGTACTCGGCGCCCGTCGGCATGGCGCGCGCCCTGTACCGGGCCGAGCGCGCGGCGAGCCCGTCGACCCGTACCGCCGTGATCGCCTGGGCCGACTACACGGCGCCCAGCGGACTCGGCATGGACGCGGCCACCGCGATGCGCGCCGAAGAGGGTGCGGTCCGGCTGAACGCGCTGGTGCGCGCGCTGCCGGGCCGGTCGGCCGTCGCCCTGTACTGCCACAGCTACGGCTCGGTGGTCTGCGGTGTCGCGGCGCACACGCTGCCGCGGCGGGTCGTGGACATCGCCGTCGCCGGCAGTCCCGGCATGCGGGCCGAGAGCGCCGCCCGGCTGCGCACCACGGCCCGCGTCTGGGCGATGCGGGACGCCGACGACTGGATCCAGGACGTACCGCACCTGGAGGTCGGCGGGCTCGGGCACGGCGCGGACCCGGTCGCCGCCGGTTTCGGTGCCCGGGTGCTGTCGGCGGACGGCGCGAAGGGCCACGCCGGGTACTTCGAGCCGGGCACCGACAGCCTGCGCAACTTCGCCGAGATCGGCATTGGCGCGTACCGGTCGGTCGTGTGTGCGCACAAGGACGACACGTGCCGGGCGGGTTTGTCCGGCACCCTGACTGCCTGACGCGCGTAGAAAACGAAGAACTGCGGTCTGCACGAGGAGGCGACGGAGGGACGCGTGCCGCATACGATGAGCCGCATGGGTGACGTACTGGCCGGATTTCATGCCGCCTGGGAGTTCGAGTCCGACTCCGTGCTCATCCGCTTCGAGCGGGGGATCCGCACGCCGAAGCTGTTCCAGGCGCTCGGTGAACGCCGGGTGCCCCTGGCGGCGATCGCGGCGGTGACACTGACCCCGGGGAAGCGGGGGACGGTCGTCCTGCGCGCGGTGCCGCGGCCCGGCGCCGATCCGCTGATGGACGCGGCCGCGGGACAGCTCAAGGAGTCGAGCGACCCCTACCGGCTGGTGCTGCCCGCCGAACGCGAGACGCTCGCCGAGTACTACGCGGACGAGCTGCGCTCCCTGCTCACCCACGACGACTCCCCCACCGAGCGCCATCTCGTGGACCCGCCCGCGGCCCCGCTCCAGTTCAAGGCGTACGACGCGAAGGCGTCCTTCGACGGCAGGCAGGTGTCGTTCCGCTGGTTCTGGACCGGCGCGTCCTCCGCCAAGTGGAAGGCCGGCGACCAGAGTTTCCCGGTCGCCGGTCTCAGCGGGGTCGAGTGGCGCTCCCCCGAGGTCTTCGAGGGCCATCTGCGGCTGCTGCACCGGGACAACGGCGCCCAGCCCCCGCAGGCCGACCAGGACCCGGCGGCCGTCGTCTTCGGGCTCGGCTACGGCCCGGTCCACGAGTCGCTGCCGTTCGCGGCGTCGGTGCTGGCCGCCGTGCGGGCCGCCGGGCCCAAGGCCGCGGTCACCGCCGCCGCGCCCCGCCGCGACCCGGCCGACATCGCCGACCGCATCCGCCACCTCGGCGAACTGCACCTGGCCGGGCTGGTGACGGACGAGGAGTTCTCGACGAAGAAGGCCGAGCTGCTGGCGGAGCTGTAGGACAGACGCCGAGGGGCCTGTCCTACTCGTGGCCGGCACGGACCTCGAGGGGCCTGTCCTACTCGCGGCCGGCCGACGAGAAGCTCATGTCCGGGTACCGGTCGCCCGCCACCTTCGCGGCGATCGGCTCCAGGAGCGCCAGTTCCTCGTCGCTGAGCACGATCCGCGTCGCGGCGGTGTTCTCCTCCACGCGGGTGCGCTTGCGAGTGCCCGGGATCGGGACCACCGTCAGGCCGTGCACCGCGGCCCGCTGCTGCACCCAGGCGAGGGCGACCTGGCCGAGCGAGACGCCGTGGGCGTCGGCGACGGTCCGCACCGGTTCCAGGAGCGCCGCGTTGGCGGCGGCGTTGTCGCCCGTGAAGCGCGGCTGCTGGCGCCGGTAGTCGTCCTCGGTGAAGTCCTTGTTCGCGTCGCTGAAGGAGCCGGTGAGGAAGCCGCGGCCGAGCGGCGAGTACGGGACCAGGCCCACCCCGAGCTCCCGGGCGGCCGGCACCACACCGGCCTCGATGTCCCGGCTGAACAGCGACCACTCCGACTGCACGGCCGCGATCGGGTGCACGTCCTGCGCCGCCCGCAGCTCGCCGCCGGTGACCTCGCTCAGCCCGAGGTGCTTGACCTTGCCCGCGCGCACCAGCTCGGCCATGACGCCGACGGTCTCCTCGATCGGGACGTTCACGTCGCGCCGGTGCATGTAGTAGAGGTCGATCGCCTCGACGTCGAGCCGCTTCAGGCTCGCCTCGACGGCCTGGCGGATGTAGGGGGCGTCGTTGCGGATGATCCGCCGGGTCGGCTCGTCCGGCGGGATCGACAGGGCGAACTTGGTGGCGATGACCACCTCGTCGCGGTGCGCCTTGAAGAACGGCGACAGGAACTCCTCGTTGGCGCCGTTGCCGTAGGCGTCCGCGGTGTCGTACAGGGTGACGCCGAGTTCGAGGGAGCGCTCCAGGGTGGCCCGCGCCTCGCCGGCGTCCGTGGGGCCGTACGCGAAGCTCATGCCCATGCAGCCCAGGCCCTGTACGCCGACCTGAGGGCCGTCGGTGCCGAGCTGCGCCGTCGCGATCGTGCTGTCCGTCATCGGGAACCCTCCGACGCCAGGGCCCGCCCGGCGTCCGCGTAGAAATTGATCTTGTAGTCGAGCACGGCGAGCGTGTCCTGGAGTTCGGCGATCCGGGCGCGGACGTCCCGCCGGGTCGCCTCCAGCAGCTCGAACCGTTCGCCGTAGGTCTTGTCGCCCTCGCGCACCAGCTCGGCGTAGCGCACCATGTCGGCGACCGGCATGCCGGTGAGCCGCAGCTTGCCGACGAAGGCGAGCCAGTCGAGGTCGCGGTTGCTGTAGCGGCGCTGCCCGGTGTGCGAGCGGTCGATGTGGGGCATCAGCCCGATCCGCTCGTACCAGCGCAGGGTGTGCGCCGTCAGACCGGTGAGCGCGACGACCTCGCTGATCGTGTAGCTGTCCTGGCCCTCGGGGCGCGGATGGGGCCGGGGCGCCGAGGCGCAGACGTCCGTCCTGGTGCCGGTCTCGGCGGCCGTGGCCGTGGTCTCCATCACCGTCATGACCACCACGCTAGAACCTTCGAGTGCACTCCAGGCAAGCGACTCCGGGCGAAAACCGGGCGACGTCACGCGGTCGCCATGATTACGGTGCGGCCCATGGATCCCGTACGCCGTGCCGTGCCCGAAGACGCCCTGGAAGTGCTGCGGCTGCGTCAGGTGATGATCGATTCGGTCGCCGCCGCCGACAGCTCCACGGACTGGCACACCGCCTCCCTGCCGACCGTACGCGCCAGGCTGGCCGAGCCGGGCGGCGGCTTCGCCGCGTTCGTCGTCGAGCACCCCGGGCGTCCCGGCGCGCTCGCGGCGCTGGCCGCGGGCACGGTCGAGTACCGGATAGGACGCGCGGGCAATCCGCACGGCGCGGTCGGCCACGTCTTCAGCGTCGCCACCGACCCGGACGCGCGGCGCCGCGGATACGCGCGGGCCTGCGTGGAGGCGCTGCTCGACTGGTTCCGCGAGCGGGGCGTCCCGCAGGTCGACCTGAACGCGTCGGCCGAGGCCGAGCCGCTGTACGCCTCGCTCGGCTTCGTCCGCAAGCCGGACCCGTCGATGCGGCTGACGTTCTGAGACCGGGCCCGCCGTACGGTCGTGCCGGACCCGCCGCTTAGGCTCGGGAGCATGTCACTGCGAAGTCTTGCGCTGATCGGGAACTGGCCCGTCCCCACGGCCGCGGCGGCCGTCGTCCGGGCGGACGGCACGGTGGCGGGGGCGCACGGCCCCGGCGGCCACCGCTTCCCGCTCGCCTCGGTCACCAAGCCGCTCGCCGCGTACGCCGCCCTCGTCGCGTACGAGGAGGGGGCGATCGAGTTCGACGAGCCGGCCGGCCCCCCGGGCTCGACGGTGCGGCACCTGCTCGCGCACACCTCGGGGCTCGCCTTCGACGAGCACCGGGTGACGTCCGCGCCCGGGGAGCGGCGGCTGTACTCCAACGCCGGGTTCGAGGTGCTCGGCGACCACATCGCGAAGGCGACCGAGATCCCGTTCCCCGAGTACGCGCGGCAGGCCGTGCTGGAGCCGCTCGGCATGACGGCCACGACGCTCGACGGGTCGCCCGCGAAGGACGGCGTGTCCACGGTCGACGACCTGGTGCGGTTCGCGGCCGAGCTCCAGGCGCCGCGGCTGCTCGACCCGCGGACGGTCGCCGGGGCCATGACGGTGCAGTACTCCGGCACCAAGGGCGTACTGCCCGGCTACGGCCACCAGAACCCGAACGACTGGGGCCTCGGCTTCGAGATCCGCGACTCCAAGTCCCCGCACTGGACGGGCACTTCGTCCTCACCACGCACCTTCGGCCACTTCGGCCAGTCGGGCACGTTCCTGTGGGTCGACCCGGACGCGCGCGCGGCCTGCGTCGCCCTCACCGACCGCGCCTTCGGCCCGTGGGCCCAGGAGGTCTGGCCCGCCCTGACGGACGCGGTGCTCGCCGAACTGGCCGGCTGAGCGGGTACGGGCCGGGGCGCGGCGAGCCTGGCGCGAAACGGCCGGGACACCGGCCTCATACGGACATTTCCCACAGCAGCAGCTCCGCCGGTGAACCCGCCACCGCCGTCAGGTCCTTGGCGGCGGTGATACGGGCCGCGTCGCCCGTCTCCAGTTCCTCGCCGTCGAGGCGGACCTCGCCGCGGACGACGTGCAGGTAGACGAAGGGGACGTCCGGGACGGCCGTGCGCTCGCCCTCCGCCAGTCTGCGCACGTGCAGCATGGCGCCGGCCTCGGGGACCGCGTACGGCGTGGAGTCGGCGATGCCGCGGACGACCTCGTAGGCGGGCTCGCCGCCCGGCTCCAGCGGGGCCAGCCACATCTGCACGAACCGCAGCGGCTCCTCGCCCTCGTTGCGCTCCACGTGCCGCACCCCGCCGCCCGCGCTGAGCCGCTGGAGATCGCCGGGGCGCACCCGCGACTCGTACCCGGTGGAGTCGCGGTGCGTCAGCTCGCCCTCGAGCACCCAGGTCACGATCTCGGTGTGGCTGTGCGGGTGTTCGTCGAAGCCCGCGCCGGGCGCGAGCCGCTCCTCGTTGCAGGCGATGACCGCGCCGAAGCGCAGGTTGTCCGGGTCGTAGTGCGGGCCGAAGGAGAAGGCGTGCAGGGACTCGATCCCGGCTGCCGGGTCCCCTCCGTGGTAGCGCTCGCCGGCGCGCCGTACGTCCATCACACCGACACCGTAGCCCGGCCGGGGCGTGGCTCCGGGGACCCGGCGCGGCACACTCCCGTCCGGATAAGGCAGTCTTGTCCCCGTGCCTGAACCCGTATCCAGCAACACCGAGCCCCCGGCGCACGGACTCCACCGCCACTTGGCGACCCTGAAGCGGCTGGAGAAGTCGTCCGGGAGCCTCGCCGCGCAGGCCATCGCGCGCATGGACGAGACGCTGCCGTGGTACCGGGCCATGCCCCCCGAGAACCGGTCCTGGATCGGTCTCGTCGCCCAGGCCGGTATCGCCGCCTTCACCGAATGGTTCCGGCACCCCGACGCCCCGCAGGCCATCTCCACCGATGTCTTCGGCACCGCACCGCGCGAACTGACCAGGGCGATCACCCTGCGGCAGACCGTGGAGATGGTGCGCACGACCATCGAGGTCATGGAGAGCGCCATCGACGAGGTCGCGGCGCCCGGCGACGAATCCGTTCTGCGCGAGGCCCTGCTCGTCTACGCCCGCGAGATCGCCTTCGCCACCGCCCAGGTCTACGCGCAGGCGGCCGAGGCACGCGGTGCCTGGGACGCCCGCCTGGAGTCCCTGGTGGTGAACGCCGTCCTGTCCGGCGAGGCCGACGAGGGGGCCGTGTCCCGGGCCGCCGCGCTCGGCTGGAACTCGCCGGACAACGTGTGCGTGGTGCTCGGCACCGCGCCGGACGGTGACAGCGAGCTGACGGTGGAGGCGATCCGGCGGGCCGCCCGGCACGCCAAGCTCCAGGTCCTCACCGGGGTGCTCGGCGACCGCCTGGTGGTGATCGCGGGCGGCAACGACAATCCGCTCGGGGTCGCCAAGGCACTGATCGGGCCGTACGCGGCGGGGCCCGTCGTGGCCGGTCCGATCGTGCCCGATCTGCTCGCGGCGACCCGGTCCGCGCAGGCCGCCGCGGCCGGCCTGAAGGCGTGTTTCGCCTGGCAGGACGCGCCGCGGCCGGTACTGGCGGACGATCTGCTGCCGGAGCGCGCGATCGCCGGGGACCCCTCGGCGCGCGAGCAGCTGGTGGAGGAGATCTACAGACCGCTGGAGGAGGCCGGCTCCGCGCTCCTGGAGACCCTGAGCGTCTATCTGGAGCAGGCGAGCAGCCTGGAGGGCGCGGCCCGGATGCTCTTCGTGCATCCGAACACCGTGCGCTACCGGCTGCGACGTGTGACTGACGTCACCGGCTGGTCGCCCTCGGACGTGCGCTCCGCGTTCACCCTGCGGATCGCGCTGATCCTGGGGCGTCTGGCCGATGGAGATCCGCAGAGCTAGCCGTTTGTCGGGGATCTACAATTCCCCCTCCTGTTCTTCGTCCCTGTCCCCACGGGCGGCTTCGGCCGTCCACAAGAGAGAGTGTGAGAGTGCTCGTACTCGTCGCTCCCGGCCAGGGCGCCCAGACGCCCGGCTTCCTGACTCCTTGGCTCGGCCTCCCCGGCGCCGCCGACCGCGTCGCCGCGTGGTCGGACGCCATCGGTCTCGACCTCGCCCACTACGGCACCGAGGCCGACGCGGACGCGATCCGTGACACGGCCGTGGCCCAGCCGCTGCTCGTCGCCGCCGGACTGCTGTCCGCGTCGGCGCTCGGCGACGTGGCACCCGGTGCCGTCGCGGGTCACAGCGTCGGTGAGATCACCGCCGCCGCGTTCGCCGGTGTCCTCGACGACACCGCCGCCCTGACGCTCGTGCGGGGGCGGGGCCTGGCCATGGCCGAGGCCGCCGCGGTCACCGAGACCGGTATGTCGGCGCTGCTCGGCGGCGCCCCCGAGACCACCGTGCCGCATCTGGAGAAGCTGGGCCTGACCCCGGCCAACGTCAACGGCGCGGGCCAGATCGTGGCCGCCGGCACCCTGGAGCAGCTGGCCGCGCTGGCGGAGGACAAGCCCGAGGGCGTGCGCAAGGTCGTCGCCCTGAAGGTCGCCGGCGCGTTCCACACGCACCACATGGCGCCCGCGGTGGACGCGCTCGCGAAGGCCGCCGAGGACCTGGCGCCCGCCGACCCCCGGGTCACCTACGTCTCGAACAAGGACGGGCAGGCCGTCGCCACCGGCGCGGACATCGTCCAGCGGCTGGTCGGCCAGGTCGCCAACCCGGTCCGCTGGGACCTGTGCATGGAGACCTTCAAGGAGCTGGGCGTGACCGCGCTGGTCGAGGTGTGCCCGGGCGGCACCCTCACCGGTCTCGCCAAGCGCGCCCTGCCCGGCGTCAAGACGCTGGCCCTGAAGACACCCGACGACCTCGACGCGGCTCGCGAGCTGATCGCCGAGCACAGCGCGGCCTAAGGAGTTCGGAGAGCATGTCGAAGATCAAGGCCAAGAAGGGCGCCCCGTTCGCGCGCATCCTGGGCGTGGGCGGCTACCGTCCCGTCCGCGTGGTGCCGAACGAGGTGATCCTGGAGCGGATCGATTCCTCGGACGAATGGATCCGTTCGCGTTCCGGCATCGAGACCCGGCACTGGGCCTCCGACGAGGAGACGGTCGCCGCGATGTCCGTCGAGGCGTCCGGCAAGGCCATCGCCGACGCGGGCATCTCCGCCGAGCAGATCGGCGCCGTGGTCGTCTCCACCGTCTCGCACTTCGCCCAGACCCCGGCCATCGCCACCGAGATCGCCGACAAGCTCGGCACCCAGAAGGCCGCGGCCTTCGACATCTCGGCCGGCTGCGCGGGCTTCGGCTACGGCCTGACCCTCGCCAAGGGCATGATCGTGGAGGGTTCCGCGGAGTACGTCCTCGTCATCGGCGTGGAGCGGCTCTCGGACCTGACCGACCTGGAGGACCGCGCGACGGCCTTCCTGTTCGGCGACGGTGCGGGCGCGGTTGTCGTCGGCCCCGCCGAGGAGCCGCACATCGGCCCGACCGTGTGGGGCTCCGAGGGCGACAAGGCCGCCACGATCAAGCAGACCGTCCCCTGGGACCGGTTCAGGATCGGGGACCTCTCCGAGCTGCCGGTGGACTCCAAGGGCGAGGTCAAGTTCCCCGCCATCACACAGGAGGGCCAGGCGGTCTTCCGCTGGGCCGTCTTCGAGATGGCGAAGGTCGCGCAGCAGGCCCTGGACGCGGCCGGGATCAGCCCGGAGGACCTGGACGTCTTCATCCCGCACCAGGCCAACGAGCGGATCATCGACTCGATGGTGAAGACCCTCAAGCTGCCCGCGCACGTCACGGTCGCCCGGGACGTACGCACCACCGGTAACACCTCGGCCGCCTCGATCCCGCTCGCGATGGAGCGGCTGCTGGCGACCGGCGAGGCCAAGAGCGGCGACACGGCGCTCGTCATCGGCTTCGGGGCGGGTCTCGTCTACGCCGCCACGGTCGTTACCCTCCCCTAGGCACACCGTCCGGATCATCTCCGGCCGGAGTACCGCCACACCCTCTGGATACACACCGAAGGAGCGCCTGACATGGCCGCCACTCAGGAAGAGATCGTCGAAGGTCTCGCCGAGATCGTGAACGAGATCGCCGGGATCCCCACCGAGGACGTCCAGCTGGACAAGTCCTTCACCGACGACCTGGACGTCGACTCGCTGTCCATGGTCGAGGTCGTCGTCGCCGCCGAGGAGCGCTTCGACGTCAAGATCCCCGACGACGACGTCAAGAACCTCAAGACCGTCGGCGACGCGACCGACTACATCCTCAAGCACCAGGCCTGATCTTCCGATCACCGTCCTGGGCTGACTGCCCCGCCACCCGGCGGTGGCGCCGTTCCCCGTGACAGCGGGGATGGTCCTCCTCGTAACCGTTGGAGAAAGATTCCCCGTGAGCCCGACCAATCGCACCGTGGTCGTCACCGGTATCGGCGCAACCACACCGCTGGGTGGCGACGCAGCCTCTACCTGGGAGGGCCTGGTCGCCGGACGTTCCGGTGTCCGCGCCCTCGACCAGGAGTGGGCCGCCGAGCAGGCGGTCCGTATCGCGGCGCCCGCCGCCGTGGACCCGGGCGAGGTCATCCCTCGCCCGCAGGCCCGCCGCCTGGACCGCTCGGCGCAGTTCGCGCTGATCGCGGCCAAGGAGGCGTGGGCCGACGCAGGCTTCACCGACAAGGCCGGCGAGGACGCGTCCGTCGACCCCGACCGGCTCGGCGCGGTCATCGCCTCCGGCATCGGCGGCGTGACGACCCTGCTCGACCAGTACGACGTGCTGAAGGAGAAGGGCGTACGCCGCGTCTCCCCGCACACCGTGCCGATGCTGATGCCGAACGGCCCGTCCGCCAACGTGGGCCTCGCCGTGGGCGCCCGCGCCGGTGTGCACACCCCGGTCTCCGCCTGCGCGTCGGGCGCCGAGGCCATCGGCTACGCGATCGAGATGATCCGTACGGGCCGTGCCGACGTCGTCGTCGCGGGCGGCACCGAGGCGGCCATCCACCCGCTGCCCATCGCCGCCTTCGGCAACATGATGGCGATGTCCAAGAACAACGACGACCCGCAGGGCGCCTCCCGCCCCTACGACGCGGCCCGTGACGGCTTCGTCCTCGGCGAGGGTTCCGGCGTCCTGGTCCTGGAGTCGGCCGAGCACGCCGCCGCGCGCGGCGCCCGCGTCTACGTCGAGGCGGTCGGCCAGGGCATCTCCGCCGACGGCCACGACATCGTGCAGCCGGAGCCCGAGGGCCGCGGCATCTCGGCGGCGCTGCACAACCTGCTCGCCAACACCGACCTTGAGCCGGCCGAGATCGTGCACGTGAACGCGCACGCCACCTCGACCCCGGCCGGCGACATCGCCGAACTGAAGGCGCTGCGCAAGGTCTTCGGCGACGACGCCGACCACATGGCGGTCTCCGCGACCAAGTCGATGACCGGGCACCTGCTCGGCGGCGCCGGCGGCGTCGAGTCGGTGGCGTCGGTGCTCGCCCTGTACCACCGCGTCGCCCCGCCGACGATCAACGTCGAGAACCTCGACCCGGAGGCCGCGGCCAACGCCGACGTCGTCCGCGACGAGGCGCGCAAGCTGCCCGTGGAGGGCCGTATCGCCGCGCTGAACGATTCGTTCGGCTTCGGCGGCCACAACGTGGTGCTGGCGTTCCGCACGGTCTGAGAACTGGCTGTACGCCGAAGGGCCCCCGCCTCCTGCGAGGCGGGGGCCCTTCGGCGTACGTGCGCGGGCCGCCGACGGCGTCTCAGGGGCCCTCAGACGACCTGGTGGAGCCAGCGGACGGGGGCGCCCTCCCCGGCGTACCTAAACGGCTCCAGCTCGTCGTCCCAGGGCTTGCCGAGGAGCTTGGCGAGCTCCGCCGCCAGGTCGCCCTCGCCGCGCTGGGCGCGGGCCAGGGCGGCGCGGAGCCGGTCCTCGGGGATCAGGATGTCGCCGTGGATGCCGGTGACGGCGTGGAAGATGCCCAGCTCCGGGGTGCAGCTGTAGCGCTCGCCCTCGGCGCCGGGGCTGGGCTCGGAGGTGACCTCGAAGCGCAGGAGCTGCCAGCCGCGCAGCGCGGAGGCGAGCTTGGACGCGATGCCCGGCTCGCCCCGCCAGGAGAATTCCGATCTCCAGGTGCCGGGGGCCGCCGGCTGCCGGATCCAGTCGAGGTTGACGCGCGTGCCGAGCACGCCCGCGACCGCCCACTCGACGTGCGGGCACAGCGCGCGCGGCGCGGAGTGCACGTAGAGAACTCCACGTGTCGTCACCGGGACCTCCGGGCAGAGCGGGACATCTTGTAACTTAGCGGAACGGCTGTGGCAGGGCAGCCACGGGGCTGAGGCTACCGTGCAGCGGCGCAAGGAGTGTGACGTACCGTCGGTTGCGGTGCGTACGAACGCCGAGGTTTCACCCAAGGGGACGCGGTGCTGACCCAGCGTGCACGAAGAACGAGGGGACCGAGGAGAACTGCATGCGGAAGCGAAGGCCCCGTTCACGGGCGGTGCTCGCCGTCGTGGCGGCGGCCGTGCTCGGCGTCGCGGGCTGCGACGCCGTCGGTGGTGACTCCGGACCGGCCGCGACCCGGCGGTCCTCGCCCAGCCCGACGCCCACGTGGGACCGCGCTCCTGACTCGCTGGCGGCGGTGGGCGACTCCATCACGCGCGGGTTCGACGCGTGCAGCGTGCTGTCCGACTGCCCCGAGGTGTCCTGGGCGACGGGCAGCGACCCGAAGGTGAAGAGCCTGGCGGTGCGGCTGCTGGGCACGGACGGGGCGGCCAAGCGGAGCTGGAACTACGCGGTGACCGGCGCCCGGATGGCGGACCTGCCGGGGCAGATGGCCAAGGCGGTGCCCCGGAAGCCGGAGCTGGTGGCGGTGATGGCGGGCGCCAACGACGCCTGTACGTCGAGCGTTTCCACCATGACGTCCGTCGCCCGTTTCCGTGCCTCGTTCGAGGAGGCGATGGACACGCTGCGGGCCTCGCTGCCCAAGGCGCAGGTCTACGTGTCGAGCGTGCCGGACCTGAAGCGGCTGTGGTCGCAGGGGCGCGGCAATCCGCTGGGCAAGCAGGTCTGGAAGCTGGGCATCTGTCCCTCGATGCTGGGCGACGCGGACGCCCTGGACGCGTCGGCGACGTCGCGCCGGGCCAAGGTGCAGAAGCGCGTGGTGGCGTACAACGAGGTGCTGCGGGAGGTGTGCGCGAAGGACGAGCGGTGCCGGTTCGACGGGGACGCGGTCTTCGACTACCGCTTCGGCACGAAGCAGTTGAGCCACTGGGACTGGTTCCACCCGAGTACGAACGGGCAGGCGCGGCTCGCGGAGATCGCGTACCGGACGGTGACCGCGAGGAAGCCGACGGCGTGAGCGGGCGCTGAGCTGCCCGGCGACGGGCGCTGCGCGTAGGGTTCGATCATGCGCAGCGAACTCTTCGGCTCCCTTTCCGACGGCACCCCCGTACACCGCTGGACCCTGGAGCGTGCCGGGACACGGGTGCGGATCCTGACGTACGGCGGGATCGTGCAGTCGGTGGAGGTCCCGGACCGGGAGGGGCGGGCCGCCAACGTGGTGCTGGGCCACGCGGACGTCGCGGGGTACGTGGACCACCCGGGGCCGTACTTCGGGGCGCTGGTGGGCCGTTACGCGAACCGGATCGCGGGCGCCCGCTTCGAGCTGGACGGCAAGGAGTACCGGCTCGCGGCGAACAACGGGCCCAACTCCCTGCACGGCGGCGAGCGCGGCTTCGACAAGCGCGTGTGGGAGGCTCAGGCGCTCGAACACGGCGTCCGGCTGTCCCGGGTGAGCCCGGACGGCGAAGAGGGCTTCCCGGGCCGTCTGGAGGTCTCCACGGCCTACACCCTGGACTCGGACGGCTCGCTGCGGATCTCCTACGAGGCCGTCACGGACGCCCCGACGCCGGTGAACCTGACGAACCACACGTACTGGAACCTGAACGGCTCGGGCAACGCGGGCGGGCACGAGCTGCGCCTGTCCGCCTCGCGGTACACGCCGGTGGACGACGAGCTGATCCCGGACGGCGGGCCCGCCGACGTGGAGGGCACGCGCTTCGACTTCCGCGCGGAGCGCAGGACCGGCGGCGGCTACGACCACAACTTCCTGTTCGACAAGGGCGTGAGCGAGGCACCCGAGGAGGCCGCCGAGCTGTACGACCCGGTGTCGGGGCGGGTGCTGACCATCGCGACCACCGAGCCCGGCATCCAGCTCTACACCTCCGACCACCTGCCCGCCGGGCTGCCCTGCGCCCCCGGCGACGGCATCGCCCTGGAGACGCAGCACTTCCCCGACTCCCCCAACCGGCCGGACTTCCCGGACACCGTGCTGCGTCCGGACCGGACGTACCGGTCGGAGACGGTGTACGGGTTCTCCGTACGGCGGTAGGCGGCTTCTCCGTACGGCGGCAGGCGGCCGGGAGAGCGTGAGCCCCGGCCCGGTCGTCAGGTCCGGGCCGGGGCTGTCTGTGGGGGCGCCCGCGGCGCCCCGCCGCGGCTACGCCTCCACGATCGTGCTCACCCGGCGGTCGGCGAGGGAACGGCCTGCCGCGATCTCGTACGAACCCTTCACGAAAGCCCACCCGCCGGCCGTCTCGTCCCAGATCTCGAAGGCGCGGCGCGGGATTTCGACGACGGCCTCGGCGCTGTCGCCGGGGCCCGCCTCGACGGCCGCGAACCCGGCCAGCCAGCGGGCGGGCCGCTCGGCGTCGGCCTCCACCGGGGCCAGGTAGACCTGGACGACCTCGCGCCCGGCCCGCTCGCCGGAGTTGCGCAGCCGGACGGTGACGGTGCTGCCCGCCGCCTCGACGGACTCGTACTCCCAGTCGGTGTAGCCGAGGCCGTGCCCGAAGGCGTACGCCGGGGTCCTGCCCGCCCTCTCCCAGGCCCGGTAACCGATGAAGACGCCCTCGGTGTACGGGAGTTCGCCGTTGGCCGGGGTGACCTGGACGACCGGGGCGTCGGCGAGGGAGCCCCAGGTGGTGGGCAGCCGGCCGCCGGGCTCGTGGGCGCCGGTGAGGACGTCGGCGAGGGCGGCGCCGCCCTCCTGGCCGGGGAACCAGCTCAGCAGGACGGCCGCGACGTCCTCGCGCCACGGCAGCTCCACCGGGGAGCCGGAGTTGACGACCACGACGGTGTTCGGGTTGGCCGCGGCGACGGCGCGCACCAGGTCGTCCTGGCGGCCGGGCAGCCGCAGGTCGGTGCGGTCGAAGCCCTCGGACTCGACGCGGTCGGTGGTGGCGACCACGACGACGGCGGTGTCGGCGGCGCGGGCGGCCTCGACGGCCTCGGCGATCAGCTCGTCGGCGTCGCGCTGCGGCTCCTGGTGGGCGAGCGCGAAGCCGACCACCTTCATGGGGATGTTCGCCGGGAACTCGACCACGTACCGCAGCGAGACCTCGTAGGTCTGCCCCGCCGTGAGCTCCACCCGGGCGTGCTCGACGGGGGCGCCGAAGAACGAGATGAACGGGTCGTCCTTCTCCGCGCCCTGCACGCCGTCGAAGTGGACGGCGTTGTCGACGGTGAGCGTGAAGGTGCCCAGGCCCTTGATGCCGAAGGTGTGCGCGCCGCTCTCGCGCGGGGTGAAGGTGCCGGTCAGCTCGACGCTGTGCAGGTTGTCGTGGGTGACGCCCTCGGGCAGGTCGTCGCCCATCCACTGGACCTGGCCGTTGGGCGAGGAGCCGGTGCCGACGACCGCGCCGGCGGCGTCGTAGCAGACGGCGTTGAGCGTGAACCCCTGGTCGGCGACGGCGAGTTCCTCGTTCGGGTCGGCGCCGAGCGCGTAGGTCAGCGCGCCCTCGGGGAGGGCGGCCGTCAGGCCGTCGAGGGGGGAGACGATGTGGGCCGGGAAGACGGTGGCGGAGCCGCCGCCGAGGACTCGGGCGTCGCGGGCGGCGGCGCCGGCGAGGGCGACGGTGCCGGGGCGCAGCGGCAGCGCGGGCGCACCGCCCCGCTCCTCGTTGCGGACCAGGACGAAGGAGCGGCGGGCGGTCTCGCGGGCCAGGGCCTCGCCGTCGACGTCCGCGGGCGGCTCGGTGACGACGGGCCCGGCGCCTTCGAGGATGCCGACGCGGGCGGCGAGGCGGAGCACGTTGCGCACGGCGGCGTCGACCGCCGACTCGGGCACGTCGCCGTCGCGCACGGCCTGGGCGAGCGCCGGTCCGTACACGGTCTGCGGCCCCGGCATGGCGACGTCGAGCCCGCCGGTGATCGCGTCGGCCGTGGACCGGGCGGCCATCCAGTCGGACACATTGAACCCGTCGAAGCCCCACTCGCCGCGCAGCACCTCGTTCACGAGGTAGCGGTGCTCGGTCATCGTCGTGCCGTTGACCGAGTTGTAGGCGGTCATGATGCCCCAGGGACGGGCGTTCTCGACGATCGCCTCGAAGGGGGCGAGGTACAGCTCGCGCAGGGCCCGCTCGGAAACGACGTTGTCCACGGTGAACCGGTCGGTCTCGGCGTCATTGGCGACGAAGTGCTTGACGGTGGTACCGACACCGCCGGACTGCACACCACTGACGTAACCGGTACCGATCCGCCCGGTCAGATACGGGTCCTCGCTGTACGCCTCGAAGTGCCGGCCGCCGAGCGGGGAGCGGTGCAGGTTCACGGTGGGCGCGAGCAGCACGTGGACGCCCTTGCGGCGAGCCTCCTGGGCGAGCAGCACGCCGGCGCGGCGGGCCAGCTCCGGGTCCCAGGTGGCGGCGAGCGCGGTCGGGGAGGGCAGCGCCACGGACGGGTCGTCGGCGGTCCAGTGCACGCCCCGGACGCCGATCGGCCCGTCGGACATGACCAGCGACTTCAGCCCGATCTCGGGCAGCGCGGGCAGCGACCACATGCCCTGCCCGGACAGCAGGCTCGCCTTGGCGTCGAGCCCGAGCCTGCCGAGCGCGGCCTCCACGGCCGCCTCGCGCGCCCGGTCTGCCGTATCCCCGGTCCTGTCCTGCGCTGCTTCCGCCACGGCGGTACCTCCTCGTCGAAGTCCTGAGACGCCCCCATCCTGCACCCGTTACCTGTAGATCGGTAGGTTTCGTTATGCGCCCGTTATTTTTATCGAACCCGTTTGCCGTACGGTGACGCCATGACGACCAGGGCCAGGAGCGAGGAGCGGCGCGCGGAGATCGTGCGGGCGGCTCTCGAGGTGATCGCCGAGCGCGGTTACCGGGGAGCGAGCCTGGCCACCGTGGCGGAACGGGTGGGCCTCACCCAGCAGGGCCTGCTGCACCACTTCCGCACCAAAGAAAGCCTGCTCGTCGCCGTCCTGGAGGACCGCGACAAGTGGGACGCGGTACCGGAGGGCAGCTGGCGCCTCGACCTGCTGGCCTCCCTCGTCGAGTACAACGCGATGCGGCCGGGCATCGTGCAGACCTTCGCGGCGCTGCTCGGCGAGAGCGTCACCGAGGGGCACCCGGCGCGCACCTTCTTCACCGGCCGCTACGGCGCCGTGCGCGCGAACATGGCGTCGGTGCTGCGCGCCGAGTACGGGGAGCGGCTGCCGAGCGGACTCACTCCCGAGCGCGCCGCCCCGCTCCTGGTCGCGGTGATGGACGGGCTCCAGTACCAGTGGCTCCTGGACCCGGACTCGGTGGACATGCCGGGGGCGTTCCAGGACTTTCTTACGTTGCTGGGCGAGAACCCGTGACGGCCACCTCCGCCCACACCGTCTTGCCGACGGGCTGACGGGGACTCCACCCCCATCGCTCGGCCAGGACGTCCACGAGGAACAGCCCCCGGCCCGACTCACCCTCAAGGGACACTGACGGAGGGCCAGCGGGCGGCCGCTTCGCGGAAGCGGCGTCCGCGACCTCGACACGGACGACACCCGTGACTCCGTCGAGGGCGAGCCGGAGGCCGAAGTCGCGTCCCGGGGCCCGGCCGTGCTGCACGGCGTTCGCCGCCAGTTCGCCGACGACGAGGGCGACCGCGCACGACGCGTCCGACATCGGCGGGTGGCCCCACTCCGCCATGTGCCGGACCGCGAGCCGCCGCGCGAGCTGCGCGCCTCGCGGTGACATGACGAACTGCGCCGCGAAGCACGGCAGTTGTTCGCGGGACACTTCGCGGGGCAGCCCGCTTCCCGATGCGGTCGTTCCTGTCGACACGGTTGGTCCGTCCTTCTCTGTCGAGCCGAGCATTCCGCGACGTACGCGAGTCGTCACGTTCCGTACTCAAGATTCGTCCGGTCGCCCTACGCTCGATAGATGACACAGCATTACTTTCCAGCCCGTAAGGAACGGACGTGACGCCTTGGCCAACGCAATCGACCCCAGCGCTTCGATGGCGGCGTTGTTCGGCGCGCGGGTGCGCAGACTCCGTACGGCGGCGGGACTGACCCAGGCCCAACTCGGCGACCGGACACACGTGGTGAGCACGCGGATCACCCAGATCGAGCGGGCGTCCGGAGCGAAGCCGACGCTGGAACTGGCGCGTGCGCTGGACGCCGTCCTGGGTGCGGACGACCTGCTGGTGGAGCTGTGGCCGTACGTGTACCGGGAGGCGTTCCCGGACTGGTCGCGCAAGTTCATGGCGTACTCGCAACGGGCGGTGGTCATCCGGGAGTACGCGGCACATGTGGTGCCGGGGCTGTTGCAGACGGAGGAGTATGCGCGGGCCGTCCTCAGCCTGGACGTCCTCCTGGACGGCGAAGTGCAGTTGGAGGAGCGCGTCACAGCCCGTATGGGACGACAGGAACGGCTGCGCTCGCCCGACCGGCCGGAACTGTGGGTAATCCTGGACGAGGCGGTGCTGAGGCGTCCGATCGGCGGCCACCCCGTGATGCGCGAGCAGTTGGCACGATTGCTCGACGCCGCGACGAAGCGGCGTATCACCTTGCAGGTGCTGCCGTTCGACCAAGGCGGGCACGAGGCGATGGGCGGCTCGCTGACGATTCTGACCCTGCCGGACGGCTCGGAAGTGGCCTACACGGAAGGCGCGGACTACGGCCAACTCATCGAGGAACCAGCCGACGTCAGCCGCTACGCGGTGATTTACGCTCGGCTGGGGGCGACAGCCCTGCCCCCGCTCATGTCGCTCGACATGATCCGGTCCGCGATGGAGGGCAACTACCGTGGCGCGAATCTCCCGTCCCGATCTGACCGGCGCCGCCTGGCGCAAGAGCAGCTACAGCAATCAAGCGGGCGGCAACTGCGTGGAGGTGGCCGACGGGTTCTCGGCCGTCGTCCCGGTCCGTGACAGCAAAGTCCCGCACGGCCCGGCACTCTGCTTCGAATCCGCCTCCTGGACCGCCTTCATAGGCGAGTTGAAGGCTGGGCACCACCGCCCCTGAGGCGGCCGGGCCCCGGCCACCGCCCGCGTTCCGGGCTCACCGGGCCCTTGTCCACGAGGGTCCGGCGGGCCACTGACCTCTCCAAAGAACCGGGAGAAAGAACGACAGGTTCAAGGACGGATTAGGGAAGCGGCAACCGCGGTACGGGAAGCCTTCGACACTCCCTACGGCCTCGTGTCCAAGCGGATCGCGACGGACGGCGTGGACATCTTCGTCGAGCACGGTTTCGGAGATCTCCGCAGAGCCCGGGACGGTCAGGCCCCCATCCACGAAGTCGTCTCCGATTACCTCCGATATCTGAACTGGGAGCCCGACGACGACTTCCCTTCCAGCCTGCGGCTCAGGCAGTACCCGGAGTCCGTCTCCGTGGTGATCGATCCGAGGTTCGGGCACGGAAGGCCCGTCGTGGCCGCCAACCGCGTCGCGGTCAACGCCATCACCGACCTGTGGGAGGCCGGGGAGAGCGTCGAGGACATCGCGTACGACTTCGACATGACGCCCGAGCAGGTCGACGAGCTGTGCCGGGCAGTGGTGCGCCTTGCCGCCTGAGTTCTTCCTGGACCGCAATCTCGGACGTCGAGTACGGGCGGATCAAGGCAAAGGACCTGGAGATCCGGCCGGTTCTGGAACGCGAGGCCGAGCTGTCGCGAAGGGCGGCCCGGCGGCCTAGGCGGTGCGGAGCGACAGCATTGAGCGTACGTGGCCCTGATCATCACAGACGTCACGCCCCATGGCGTGCGTCCCGTCCGTCACGCGATACTGCGGCCGTCCGCAGCACCCCACGGCGACGGAAGGGCCCCATCCCCTTGTCTCTCATACGTGTTCGCGCAGGCGTACTCGGTCTGGCGCTGCTGACTCTGTCGGCGGGGCTCACGGCCGGTCCCGCCACCGCCTCGGCCGCCTCCACCACCGGAACCGTCACCGTCGAGGAGCAGCGGCTCGACAAGGCCGTGCCCCAGGAGATCCTGCGGCGCTCCGGATTCGACACCGTGGCGCCGGAGTTCGGCCGGGCGCTCGCGTCCGCGCGGTCGTACGCGGCGGCCGAGCGGGTCGTCGAGCGAGACGGGTCGCGGCTGTGGCGGCGGGCCGTGGACCGGGCGCAGGGGCGGGGTCCTGCGGGCGGCGACCTGAGCCGGGACGACGACCGGCCGCTGTACTGGGCGCGGCTCGGGATGACCCGCGAGGTACGGCAGTGGGAGCCGCGCTTCGCGCTCCCGGAGGCCCGGCGGGCGGCGCTGCTGAACACGCTGGAGGAGTACTCGCGCGGGCAGCACGCCATCCGGTATCCGCACGACCGAAGCGTGAAGCGGACCCTGGTCACCGGGTTCGATCCGTTCACGCTCGACCGGGATGTGCGGATCTCCAATCCCTCGGGGGCCAGCGCCCTCGCCCTGGACGGGACGACGATCCAGACGGCGGACGGGCCGGCCCGCGTCGAGACGGTCGTCTTCCCGGTGCGCTGGGACGACTTCGCCGAGGGCACGGTGGAGCGGACGCTCAGGCCGCAGCTCGGGCGGGTGGATCTGTTCACCACCGTCAGTCAGGGGCGGACGGGCCGGTTCGACGTGGAGCGGACCAACGGGGCCTGGCGGGGCGGCTACCCCGACAACCGCAACGTCTCGCGCACGGAGACCGTCCCGGTCACCGACCCGGCCTCGCAGCCCCAGTGGACCACCACCACCCTGCCGTACGCCGCCATCGTGGCCGCCGGCACCGGCCGCTTCCCGGTGTACGACCACACGTCGGTGACCGAGATCCCGGCGGGCGGCACGGAGGCGGTGGTACGCGCCGACGGGCCCACGCCGGGTTCGACGGCCCGTGCCGGGGGCGGCGGCGACTATCTCTCCAACGAGATCGCCTACCGGGCGACGCTGCTGCGCGACCGGCTCGGGCTGCACGACAGCCTGCCCGGCGGGCATCTGCACACGCCGGTCCTGGAGTTCGGCGCGGGCAACACCGACCCGGCGACCGGGACCGTCACCGATCCGGGCTTCGTACAGAACCGGCTCGACATCATCGACCAGGTGCGGTCGGTGCTGCGGGTGGCGGCGGAAGCGACGGGAACCGACTAGGAGCGGTACGGGGTGCCGTCGGCGCTCGGGGCGGTGGCGACGGTGTCCCCGCCGGCCGCCCCGTCCTCGTCGTCCGGATCCCCCGTCTCCTCGCCCAGCAGGTCGCGGGCCATCAGCGTGGCGCCCGCGACCGCGCCCGGCATCAGGAAGACCGCGACGAACGGGACCAGGAAGGCGAGGCCGAGCGGGGTGCCGAAGCCCCAGACCAGCCTCTTGCGGGAGCGGAGCAGGGCGAGGCGGGCGCGCAGTTCGACGCCCCGGCGCTGGAGGGCCACCCCGGCCAGTTCCTCGGTGAGGAAGAAGCCGGTGACGAAGAAACCGATCACCGGCACGACCGTCTGGCCGACGAACGGCAGGAAGCCGCAGACGAAGAGCAGGATCCCCCAGACCGCGGCCCGGACGAGGATGCGGAGGCTGTCGCGGGCCGAGACCCACAGCTCCCGCCACAGCGGCAGCCCGGACTCGGGTGCGGTGCCGTCCGGGGAGACGTCCCGGTCGACCTTCTCGGAGAGCGAGTCGTAGAACGGCTGGCCGATGAGCAGGGTGACCGCCGTGAAGGTGAGCACGGCGAGGAGCAGGGCGAGCGCGAACAGCACGGCCGTCAGGAAGCCGCGGAAGAGGCCGAGCCAGGGGCTGGACCAGTCGTCCGCGAACGGGGTCGCCCAGGCCGTGACGGACTCGCCGTACGCGGCGAGCGCCACCAGGGCCGCCGCGTACAGCACCAGGGTGATCAGCCCGGGGAGGAGCCCGAATCCGTACTGCTTCCCGTGCCTGGCCACCCAGCGCTGTCCCTGCACCAAGTAGTTGAAACCCGCCCCGAGATCACTCATAGGCAGCACCCTACCGGGGGCCGCCCGCCTCGCCGTGCCGCTAACCGGCGGCGACCGTCACCACCATGCCGGGCTCCGCCGCGGGCGACACCGCCGCGGAGATCCGGACGGCCGCGGCGCGGGCCACCCGGCCCGTGCGGGAGGCCGTCGCCAGCAGCAGCGGCTGGAGGTTCTCCAGCCCGGAGACGACCAGTTCCTCACCCGCGATCAGCAGCGGGCGGACGGCCGTACTGGTGGCGGCGGCCGCCTCGGTGAGGTCGGCCAGCGGCGGGAGCGCCGCGCGGACGACGCCCGCCCCGGCCGCGGCGGCCCGCTCCGCGAGCGCCACTTGCAGGGGCAGCAGCGGGGCCAGCGCCGCCGTCAGCGCGTCGGCGACGCGCCGCAGTTCGGGCGACGACTCGCGCAGCACCTCCGCGGCGGCCCGCAGCACCGGGATCAGGACGAGCAGCGCCCCGGCCGCCAGACCGGCGGCGGCGGGCAGCAGCGGCGAGGTCGCCTCCACCAGCTCGTCCAGGACGACGGTGACCTCCTGCACCGCCGGTTCGACCGCGTCGAGGACCGGCAGCAGGCTGTCGCCGAGCGCGGCGAGGAGCGCCTGCGCGGGCTCGCTCACCGGGTGCACGGCCAGCGGGGCGCCGCTGGTGCCGAGCCGGGTCAGGGTGTCGACGATCCGGTAGAACGCCTCCTGCGCCTGCGGCGAGGCGCTCGCCTCGGCCAGTTCCGCCGTCGTCTCGCGCAGTACCCGCAGCACGTCGGCGCCCGAACCGTCGCGCGGGTCGAAGGTGTTGAGGGCGATTCTGGTGATGTTCCCCGCCGTGTCGAGGAGCTGCCCGGTGATCTCGGTGGTGTTGCGCGCCATGCGTATCACGTCGTCCCGGCTGGGAAGCGACGGAATCGGGGACATGAGGCCCTCCTCGCCACGGAGACACGGAGACACGAAGGCATGCGCCGTGCAGGCCGTTCCGGCGGGCCGCCCCCGGAAACGAGGGGCGGCCCACCGGTGCCGGCCTCCAGCATGCCCCCTCCGGCCGCCAGGGACGCGGCATCCGGGCCATACGTGACAGCAACGCCCACGAGTGGCGCGCGAGTTGTACGTGTCCCGGGCCGCGCCCTCCTCCGGCGGTCTACAGCTTGACGATCATCTTGCCGGTGTTGTCGCCGCGCAGGACGCCGAGGAACGCCTCCAGGTTGTTCTCGATGCCCTCGACGACGGTCTCGCGGTACTTGAGCTCGCCCGAGCGGACCCAGGGGCCGACCTCCTCGACGAACTGCTTCTGGAGGTCGTAGTGGTCGCCGACCAGGAAGCCCTGGATGCGGCCGCGGGTCTGGATGAGCCGGGCGAGGTTCTTCGGGCCGGGCGCGGGCTCGGTGTTGTTGTAGACCGAGATCATGCCGCAGACCGCGATCCGGCCGTCCCGGTTGAGCGAGCCGATGGCGGCCTCCAGGTGGTCGCCGCCCACGTTGTCGAAGTAGACGTCGACGCCGTCCGGGGCGGCCTTGCGCAGCTGGTCGCTCACGGCGCCGTTCTTGTAGTTGAACGCGGCGTCGAAGCCGTACTCGTCGGTGAGCAGCTTCACCTTCTCGTCCGAGCCGGCCGAGCCGATCACCCGGGAGGCGCCCTTGAGCTTCGCGAGCTGGCCGACCTGGCTGCCGACCGCGCCCGCCGCGCCGGAGACGAACACCGCGTCGCCCTCCTTGAAGGCGGCGGTGCGCAGCAGGCCCGCGTACGCGGTGAGGCCGGTCATGCCGAGGACGCCGAGGTACGTCGAGAGCGGGGCGGCGTCCGGGTCGACCTTGACGGCCTGCTTGGCGTCGATCGTGGCGTACTCGCGCCAGCCGCCGAAGTGCAGCACGTGGTCGCCGACGGCGATGCCGTCGGCCTCGGAGGCGACGACCTCGCCGACCGCGCCGCCCTGCATGGCCTTGCCCAGCTCGAAGGGGGCCACGTAGGACTTCGCGGCGCTCATCCGGCCGCGCATGTACGGGTCGACGGAGAGGTACTCGTTGCGCACCAGGACCTGGCCGGGGCCCGGCTGCCGGATCTCCGCCTCGGCCAGCTCGAAGTCCTCGGGCTTCGGCCAGCCGACCGGACGGCTGAGCAGCCGCCACTCACGGCTGACGGCGGGGAGCTGGGGGGTGTCGCTCATGCGGGTGCACCTTTCGGGCGCTCGGATTTTTCCACTGATGGCTCAGTGTTAGTTCAGTACCTGAAACAACGATGCTGCTGAACATTTCACCATGTCAAGTAAGCGGGTACCCTGATCCCATGGCGGCACCCAAGAACCACCCCGATGCCCTGACGCTCGAGGTAGTCGGCCTCATCGGCAGCGTCGTGGCCCGGTACCACGAGGAGTACGAGGAGGCCGCCGCCGAGCACGCGCTCACCGGTGCGCAGGCGCGGCTGCTCAGCCTGCTCGCCCTGGAGCCGCTGCCCATGCGGCGGCTGGCCCGGAAGCTGAAGTGCGAGCCGTCGAACGTCACGGGGATCGTGGACCGGCTGGAGGCGCGGGGGCTGGTCGAGCGGCGCCCCGACCCCGACGACCGCCGGGTGAAGCTCGCGGCGCCCACGGACGAGGGGCTGCGGATCGTGCGGGATCTGCGGGATTCGCTGGACTTCGCGCGCGAACCGCTTTCCGCGCTCTCGCGCGCGGAGAGGGAGGCCCTGCGGGATCTGTTGGTGAGGATGCTGGCGGCGTGAACGCTTCGACGCCGTGAGGTGAGTGCCGCGGGCTGCCGGATGGCGGCTGCTGCGCCGTCGTGGCTGGTCGCGCCCACGCGGCGGAGCCGCATATCGATACAGCCCCGCGCCCCTACGGGGCCGCGGCCCCTTGGGCCGCCGCCTACCTCACGTGCACCACCACAAGAAGCGGTCGCAGTCCTCTGTTGGGGTCGGGGTCGGGTCCGGGTCCGGGGACGAGGGCTCCTCCGTGGGGGCCGAGGGGCTGTCCGGGGGTGTGGTGGTGCCGGGGGCCGTGGTCTGGTCGTCGCCGGTGGCGGAGTCCGACGACGACGGTTCGCCGCCCTCGTCCCCGCCCTCGTCCGGGTCGCCGTCCCCGTCCTCGTCCGCGCCCTTCCCGTCGTCCTTGCCCTTGCCCTTGTCCTTGCCCGATCTGGAGGACGAGGGGGACGCGGAGGGGTCCGCCGAGTCACCGGCGGCGGCGTCCTCGGCGGTCGCTCCGCCGGACCCCGCCGAGCCGCCGGCGGAGGCTGATTCGCTCTCGGCCGACTCCTGTCCCGAGGACGCGCTGTCCGGCGCGGATCCCGGTGCGTCGATGCCGAGTTCGGCCAGGCTCAGACCGCCGGCCGCGAGGAGCAGCCCGGCCCCGACGAGCAGCGCCCGGCGCCGTCTGCGCCGGTGCGCGGCGGCCTTGCGGTCCCGCCGCCCGGCCCGCCCCGCGGACTCGTCAGGCGCGTCCTCCGGCGCCTCGTCGTCGCCCGGTTCCTGACCCGGCGCCTCGCCCGGAGTCCCACCCGGAGTCCCGCCCCCGTCGGGTGCTTCGGCCCGGGTCAGCACCTCGGTCTCGTCCGGCGCTTCGGCCCGGGTCAGTACCTCGGTCTCGTCCGGCACTTCGCTCTCGACCGGTGCCCCGGTCTCGCTCGCGCCGCGGTCCCGCGCCCGGCCCCGGCTGCGGCCACGGCCGCGGCCCTGCTTGCGGGCGGCGGCGCGGCCCGGCCGCCCGGGAGCGGGGGCCGCGGGCGACGGGTCGGCGCCGTCCGGTTCCCGGTGCGCGCCGAGGTCGTCGGCGGGCGGCGGGAATCCGACCGGTGTGCCGCAGCCCGGGCAGGCGAGAGCGCCGTTCAGGTGCCTCTGGCACGGGTGGCAGTAGTCCATGACGCCGGAAGACTAAGTTCCTCACAGCCAACCTTCATAGTCGTGGCTGTGAAAGTTGTGTGGGGAAGGGCCCGCTGACGCATACGGCGGCCGGTTTCGCGGCATCGCGTGCGCGACGAGCGCGGCATACCACCGAAATCCGTCGCGGACGGTTGTGTTCGACCCATTGACACCCACGGGGCCGCGTCCTTACTGTCACGCCAGCATTTCGAACGTGTGACGAAATCTCGAACAGAACCAGACGACACAAGGGGCAACTGCCGTGCGCATCACGGGAATCAGCACGCACGTGGTCGGGACGCCGTGGCGCAATCTGACCTACGTCCAGGTGCACACCGACGAAGGAATCACGGGAGTCGGCGAGACCCGGATGCTGGGCCACACCGACGCGCTGCTCGGCTATCTGCGGGAGGCTCAGGCCAACCACATTCTCGGCTCCGACCCGTTCGCTGTCGAGGACCTCGTCAAGCGGATGAAGTACGGCGACTACGGGCGCGCGGGCGAGATCGTGATGTCCGGCATCGCGGTGATCGAGATGGCCTGCTGGGACATCAAGGGCAAGGCGCTGGGCGTGCCGGTCTGGCAGCTGCTCGGCGGCAAGGTCACCGACAAGGTCAAGGCGTACGCCAACGGCTGGTACACCACCGAGCGCACCCCGGAGGCGTACCACAAGGCCGCGCAGGGCGTGATGGAGCGCGGTTACAAGGCGCTGAAGATCGACCCGTTCGGGACCGGGCACTTCGAGCTGGACCACGAGCAGAGCCTGTACGCGGTGTCGCTGATCGAGGCCGTACGGGACGCCATCGGCCCCGAGGCCGAGCTGATGCTGGAGATGCACGGGCGCTTCTCCCCCGCCACCGCCGTCCGGCTCGCCCGCGAGCTGGCGCCCTTCAAGCCGGCCTGGCTGGAGGAGCCGGTGCCGCCGGAGAACCTGAAGGCGCTGGAGAAGGTGGCCGCCAAGGTCGACATGCCGGTGGCCACCGGTGAGCGCATCCACGACCGGATCGAGTTCCGCGAGCTGTTCGAGAGCCAGGCCGTGGACATCATCCAGCCGGACGTCGGCCACATCGGCGGTATCTGGGAGACCAGGAAGCTGGCCGCCACCGCCGAGACCCACTACATGCTCGTCGCCCCGCACAACGTGGGCGGCCCGGTGCTGACCGCCGCCTCGCTCCAGGTCGGCTTCACCTCCCCGAACTTCAAGATCCTTGAGCACTTCAACGACTTCGCGGACGCGGAGATCAAGAAGGTGGTCAAGGGCGCGCCGCAGGTGAACCCCGAGGACGGGTGCTTCCACCTGTCCGACGCCCCGGGTCTCGGGGTCGAGCTGGACACCGACGCCGCCGCCGAGTTCCCGCAGCAGCAGGCCCGGTTCGACCTGTGGGCGGACGGCTGGGAGCAGCGCAAGCCCAAGGGCACCCAGTGAGCACCCCCGACGCCACCGCCACCGCCGTCGTCGTCGAGGCGCCCGGCGAGCACCGGCTCACCGCGCACGAGCCCACCGCGCCGGCCGCCGGTGAGGCGCTGGTACGGGTGCACGCCGTCGGCATCTGCGGCAGCGACCGCGAGGTCTACCAGGGCAACCGGCCCGAAGGGTACGTGCGTTACCCGCTCACGCCCGGCCACGAGTGGTCCGGGACCGTCGAGGCGGTCGGGGCGGGCGTGCCCGGCTCGCTGGTCGGCCGGAAGGTGGTCGGCGAGGGGTTCCGCAACTGCCAGGTGTGCGACCGCTGCCACGCGGGCGAGACCACCCTGTGCACGGCCGGCTACGAGGAGACGGGCTTCACCCAGCCCGGTGCCATGGCCGGCACGCTGACGCTGCCCGCCCGGCTCCTTCACGTGCTGCCCGACGACGCCGATCTGACGGCCGCCGCCCTGCTTGAGCCCGCCGCCTGCATCGCGGCGGCGGCCCTGAAGGCGAACGCCCGGCCCGGCGAGCGGGTGGCCGTGGTGGGCACCGGCACCCTCGGCATGTTCGCCGTGCAGTTCCTGCGGGCCGGCTCCCCGGCGGAGCTGCTGGTGGTGGGCACCCGTCCGGACCGCGCGGCGCTGTCGAAAGAGTTCGGCGCCACCGACTTCCGCACCCGGGACCAGGAACTGCCCGACGACTTCGACGTGGTGATCGAGACCGCCGGGTCCGCGTCCGCCGCGCGCACCGCCGCCTCCCTGCTGCGGCGCGGCGGACGCCTGGTCCTCACGGGCATCCCGGCGCCGGGCGCCGAGGGCCTGGACCCGACCGATCTCGTCGTACGGCAGCTCGAGGTGCACACCGTGTTCGGGGCGCCGCCGGCGGCCTGGGCGCACACGGTGCGGGTCTTCGGTGCCGGGCTGCTCGACCCGTCGCCGCTGGTCAGCCACGAGCTGCCGCTTGCGGAGTTCCCGGCGGCCATCGAGCTGGTGGGGTCGGGCGATCCATCGGTCGGCAAGGTGCTGCTGCGCCCCTGAGCCGTACGCCGGTGCGCAGTCCCTGACGCTGCGCACCGGCGTACACCCACCGCAACGAACTGTGTCCGAAATACCGAACATGTCGAACACGAAGGACAGCTTGTGACCGACGCCCTCACGCCAGCCCGTCGACCCGGTGAGCAGGCGCTCGCCGCGCTCGGCCTGGGCGCGCCCGCCCCCTCCCCCGCCGACGCCTCGCCGCACACCTTCCCCGGGGGTGGCCGCTGGCGCACCGAGGTCCCGTCCGTCGAGGGGCCCGAAGCCCTGGGCGTGGTCCTCAAGGAGTCCTCCCGCCTCGACGTGCCGATCCACCGGATCAGCCAGGGCAGCGGCGTCTGGATGCTGACCGACGCCGAGATCACCGAGATGGTCGAGGCGACCGGCGAGCGCGACATCGAGCTGTGCCTGTTCACCGGTCCGCGCGGCACCTGGGACACCGGCGCCTCCGTGCGCAGCGACTCGCGCGGCGCCGGGCTGCGCGCCCGGGGCCACGACGCCGTCGCGGGCTGTGTCGAGGACGCCGTGCGCGCCACCGAGCTGGGTGTCAAGTGCCTGCTGGTCGCCGACGAGGGCGTGCTGTGGACGCTGCACCGGGCCCGCGTCGCGGGGATCATCCCGGCCGACACCACCCTGAAGGTCTCGGCGCTGATCGGTCCGGTCAACCCGGCCTCGTACTCCGTGTACGAGCGGCTGGGCGCCGACTCCGTCAACGTGCCCAGCGACCTGACGCTGAATCACCTCACCGAGATCCGGCGGGTGTCGGCCGCCCCCATGGACATGTACATCGAGGCGCCCGACGATCTGGGCGGCTATGTGCGGATGTACGAGGTCGCCGAGCTGATCCGGCGCGGTGCCCCGCTGTATCTGAAGTTCGGCCTCTCGAAGGCCCCCGGAATCTACCCCTACGGACACCATCTGCGAGAGCTGACCCTGGCCACGGCCAAGGAGCGGGTGCGGCGCGGACGGCTGGCCCTGGACCTGCTCGCGCGGCACGGCGCGGACGGTGAAATGGCCCCGCTCGGCAGCCGGTTGCCCGGCGAGCTGAGCAGGTTCGAAACCTCGTCATAACGTTCCGGCAAACGCTCTATCAGAACAAGACACGATCGCGCACAATCCCACACACCTGCTCTCGCCCTGCCACATCAAGGATGATGAACATGCGTAACCGCAGAGCCGCTCTCGCCGCCATCGCCTCCACCGCAACTCTCGCACTGACCCTGACCGCCTGCGGCCAGAACAGCGAAGGCGGCAGCGAGGAGGACAAGGGAGACGCCAAGGGAGGCACGATCGGCATCTCGATGCCGACCAAGTCCTCCGAGCGCTGGATCGCCGACGGGGCCAACGTGGTCAAGGACCTCGAGGCCAAGGGCTACAAGACGAAGCTGGTCTACGGCGAGGACGAGCCCGACCAGCAGGTCTCGCAGATCGAGAACCTGATCACGCAGGGCGTCAAGGCGCTGATCATCGCGGCGATCGACAACAAGTCGCTCAACAACGTGCTCCAGCAGGCCAAGGAAGCCGACATCCCGGTCATCTCCTACGACCGCCTGATCCTCGGCACGGAGGACGTGGACTACTACGCGTCCTTCGACAACGAGAAGGTCGGCAAGCTCCAGGGCCAGTACATCGTCGACAAGCTCGGCCTTGAGGACGGCAAGGGCCCGTTCAACATCGAGCTGTTCGCCGGCTCCAACGACGACAACAACACCCGGTACTTCTTCAACGGCGCGATGAGCGTGCTCAAGCCGTACATCGACGACAAGAAGCTGGTCGTCCAGTCCGGGCAGACCGACCTCAACAAGGTCACCACGCTGCGCTGGGACGGCGCGACGGCCCAGCGCCGGATGGACGACATCCTCACCAAGTCGTACAAGTCCGCGAAGGTCGACGCGGTCCTCTCCCCGTACGACGGCATCTCCATCGGCATCCTGTCCGCGCTGAAGTCGGACAACTACGGCACCAAGAGCAAGCCGCTGCCGGTCATCACCGGCCAGGACGCCGAGGTCGCCTCGGTGAAGTCCATCAAGGGCGGCCAGCAGACGATGACCGTCTACAAGGACCTCCGCAAGCTCGCCCAGGTCGCCACCGACATGGTCGACGCGGTGCTCAACGACAAGAAGCCCGAGGTCAACGACACCAAGTCCTACGACAACGGCTCCAAGGTCGTGCCCGCCTACCTGCTGGAGCCGGTGAGCGTCGACAAGAGCAACTACGAGAAGGTGCTGATCGACGGCGGCTACTACACCGCTGACGACCTCAAGTAACCCCCGGCACCTACTGATTGGAAGGCACGACCATGGCGGGACCCGTCCTGGAAATGCGCTCGATCGTCAAGACCTTTCCCGGTGTCAAAGCGCTCTCGGACGTCAACCTGACCGTCCGTCAGGGCGAGGTCCACGCCATCTGCGGGGAGAACGGCGCCGGCAAGTCGACCCTGATGAAGGTGCTGTCGGGCGTCCACCCGCACGGCACCTACGAGGGCGACATCCTCTTCGAGGGTGAGCACTGCCGGTTCAAGGACATCAGGGCCAGCGAACAGCACGGCATCGTGATCATCCACCAGGAGCTGGCACTGGTGCCGTTCCTCTCGCTGGCGGAGAACATCTTCCTCGGCAACGAGCACGCCAGCCGCGGCTTCATCAACTGGCACGACACGCTCAAGCACGCCAGTGAGCTGCTGCGCCGGGTCGGTCTCAGCGACCACCCGGAGACCCGCGTCAGCGACATCGGCGTGGGCAAGCAGCAGCTCGTGGAGATCGCCAAGGCGCTCTCGAAGAAGGTGAAGCTGCTCATCCTGGACGAGCCGACGGCGGCGCTGAACGACGAGGACAGCGGCAAGCTGCTCGACCTGATCCTGGAGCTCAAGGAACAGGGCATCACCTCGATCATCATCTCCCACAAGCTCAACGAGATCCGCCGGGTCGCCGACTCGGTGACGATCATCCGCGACGGCCAGACCATCGAGACCCTCGATGTGAAGGCGGCGGAGACCACCGAGGACCGGATCATCTCCGGCATGGTCGGCCGCGACCTCGACCACCGCTTCCCCGAGCGCACCCCCTTCGAGGGCGAGACGGGCGCGGCGCCGGCCCTGGAGATCCGCAACTGGACCGTGCACCACCCGATCGACCAGGAGCGCAAGGTCGTCGACGACGTGTCGGTCAGCGTCAGGCGCGGGGAGATCGTCGGCATCGCGGGCCTGATGGGCGCGGGCCGCACCGAGCTGGCGATGAGCGTCTTCGGGCGCACCTACGGCCGGCACGCGGGCGGCACGGTCCTCAAGGACGGCAAGGAGATCTCCACCCGGCACGTCTCCGACGCGGTCGGGCAGGGCATCGCCTACGTCACCGAGGACCGCAAGCACTACGGCCTCAACCTCATCGACACCATCAACCGCAACATCTCGCTCAGCGCCCTGGGCAAGGTGGCCAAGCGCGGGATCGTCGACGAGCACGACGAGCGGCAGGTCGCCGAGGGCTTCCGCACGTCCATGAACATCAAGGCGCCGACCGTCTTCGAGCCGGTGGGCAAGCTCTCCGGCGGCAACCAGCAGAAGGTCGTCCTCAGCAAGTGGATCTTCGCGGGTCCCGAGGTGCTGATCCTGGACGAGCCCACCCGCGGCATCGACGTGGGCGCCAAGTACGAGATCTACACGGTCATCGACAAGCTGGCCGCCGAGGGCAAGGCGGTCATCTTCATCTCCTCCGAGCTGCCCGAACTGCTCGGCATGTGCGACCGCATCTACACCATGGCCGCCGGGCGGCTCACGGGTGAGGTGGCGCGGGCCGACGCCACCCAAGAAGTGCTGATGCGCCAGATGACGAAGGACAAAGAGGTAACGCGATGAGCACGGATGTGACCGCCAAGAGCCCGGCCCCGGCGCCGGCCGGGAAGAGCGGCGGCTCGGGCGGCGGGGGTCTGCTCCAGCTCATGCTGGACGGACTGCGCCGCAACATGCGCCAGTACGGCATGCTGATCGCGCTCGGCCTGATCGTCGTCCTCTTCGAGGTGTGGACCGACGGGGACCTGCTGCTGCCGCGCAACGTCTCCAACCTGGTGCTCCAGAACAGCTACGTGCTGATCCTCGCGATCGGCATGATGCTGGTGATCATCGCGGGCCACATCGATCTGTCGGTCGGCTCGGTGACGGCGTTCGTGGGCGCCTTCGCGGCGGTGCTCACCGTGCAGCACAGCGTGCCGTGGCCGCTCGCCCTGATCCTCTGCCTGCTGATAGGCGCGGTCGCGGGCGCGGCACAGGGCTTCCTCATCGCTTATCTCGGCATACCGTCCTTCATCGTCACCCTGGCCGGCATGCTGCTCTTCCGCGGTCTGACGGAGATCCTCCTGGAGGGCCAGACCCTCGGCCCGTTCCCTGACGGACTGCAGAAGATCGGCAACGGCTTCCTGCCGGAGGTCGGTCCGAACACCAACTACCACAACATCACACTGCTGCTCGGCCTCGTCCTGGGCGTCTTCGTCGTCCTCCAGGAGATCCGGGACAGGAAGCGCCAGCAGGAGTTCTCGCTCGACGTGCTGCCGCGCAACATCTTCCTGCTGAAGCTGGTCGCCATCGTCGCCGCGGTGCTGGTCGTCACGCTGCTCCTTGCCAGCTACAAGGGCGCCCCGATCATCCTGCTGATCCTGGGCGTGCTGGTGGTCGGCTACGGCTACGTCATGCGCAACGCGATCTTCGGCCGGCACATCTACGCGATCGGCGGCAACCTGCCGGCCGCGAAGCTGTCCGGCGTCAAGGACAAGCGCGTCACCTTCCTGGTCTTCCTGAACATGGGCACGCTCGCGGCCCTGGCGGGTCTGGCGATCGCCGCCCGCCTGAACGCGGCCTCGCCGAAGGCCGGTCTCAACTACGAGCTGGAGGCCATCGCCTCGTCGTTCATCGGCGGCGCGTCCATGAGCGGCGGCGTCGGTACCGTCCTCGGCGCGATCATCGGTGGTCTCGTCCTCGGCGTGCTGAACAACGGCATGAACCTCCTCAGCGTCGGCAGCGACTGGCAGCAGGTCATCAAGGGACTCGCCCTGCTGCTCGCGGTCGGCTTCGACGTGTGGAACAAACGCAAGGTCGGTTCGTAGTCAGCCCGGGCCCCGCCGATCGGCGGGGCCCCTTCCTTTTCAGGAGCTGCGCACATGGAAACGAGCAGACGTACCGTCATCGCCGCCGCCGCGGCCGCGGGGGTCGCCGCCGCCACGGCGGGCACCGCGCACGCGAGCGGCGCGGGAGGCAGGAAACCGGTGAAGGAACTCTTCGGCACGCTCGCCGACGGGACGAAGGTGCACCGCTGGTCGCTGGAGAACGGCGGCACCCGGCTGAAGGTGCTGTCCTACGGCGGCGTCGTCCAGTCCCTGGAGATCCCCGACCGGCGGGGCCGCTACCGCAACGTCTCCCTCGGCTTCGCGAACATCGAGGACTACGTGGCCTCCAGCCCGTACTTCGGGGCGCTCATCGGCCGCTACGGCAACCGGATAGCCAAGGGGAGGTTCACCCTCGACGGCACCGCGTACCAGCTCTCCGTCAACGACGGCGAGAACAGCCTGCACGGCGGCGCGAAGGGCTTCGACAAGCGCGTGTGGGACGTGGAGGGCTTCACCTCCGGCTCCGACGTCGGGCTCGTCCTGCACTACGTCAGCGGCGACGGCGAGATGGGCTACCCCGGCACCCTGCGCGCCACCGTCACCTACACCCTCACCCGGGACGGCGACTGGCGCATCGACTACGCGGCCACCACCGACAAGGCCACCGTCGTCAACCTCACCAGCCACGTGTACTGGAACCTGGCGGGCGAGGGCAGCGGCTCGATCTACGACCACGAGCTGTCCATCGCCGCCGCCCGCTACACCCCCGTCGACTCGGGTCTGATCCCCACCGGGGAGCTGGCGAAGGTGGCGGGCACCCCCTTCGACTTCCGCCGTACGAAGGCGGTCGGCGAGGACATCCGCGAGGCGGACCAGCAGCTCCTGTACGGCCAGGGCATCGACCACAACTGGGTCCTCGACAAGGGGATCACGGCCCGCCCCGAGCACATCGCCACGCTCCGGGACCCGTCCTCCGGGCGCACCCTGAAGATCGCGACGACCGAGCCGGGGCTCCAGTTCTACTCGGGCAACTTCCTGGACGGCACGCTGGTCGGCTCCGGCGACCACATCTACCGCCAGGGCGACGCGCTGTGCCTGGAGACCCAGCACTTCCCGGACTCGCCGAACCAGCCGTCGTTCCCGTCCACCGTGCTGCGGCCCGGCGAGACGTACCGGACGACGACGGTGCATTCGTTCAGCGCGTAACGTCCGGACCGGTCCCGGGGTTCCCCGGGAGCCCGAACTCTCACTGGATTCACACGAGTTGAACAGTCCTTCCCCAGCATCCGTATGAAGGGGTGGCCCGCGCTCCCCCGCGCGGGCCACCCAGAGACGGAGGGCCGCCCTTCCCCGGCGGACCCCGCCCCATACGGAGGTTCCATGGCCGACGCGGTCACCTCGCTGTTCCGGAGCACGGCGGCGCACAGTCCCTCGATGGCCGCCCTGACGCGCGAGAGCGACGGTGCCGGCCCGATCGACTTCTGCATCCCGTGCAACCCGTACTTCCCGACCCCGGCCATGTTCGACGACCTGGCGGGCCGGCTGCGCGAGATCATCACGTTCTACCCGAGCAGCGCCGACACGATCACGGCCGAGCTGTGCAACCTCCTCCAGCTGCCGCCGCAGTGCGTGGCGATGGGCAACGGCTCCACGGAGCTGATCACCTGGATCGACCATCTGCTGGTCCGTGAATCCCTCGCCATCCCCGTCCCCACCTTCGGCCGCTGGACCGACCAGCCGATGGAGACCGGCAAGCGGGTCGACATGTTCCCGCTCCAGGAGTCCAGCGGCTTCGCCCTCGACCTCGCCCAGTACGCCGAGTTCATCCGCGCCCGCGGCACCCGCGTCGCCGTCATCTGCAACCCCAACAACCCCGACGGCGGCTTCCTGCCCCGGCACTCGGTCGTGCAGTTCATGGACGCGCTCGCCGACCTGGACCTGGTGGTGGTCGACGAGTCGTTCCTCGAATTCGCCGACGCCGAGTCCGAGCCGAGCGTGGTGGAGGACGCGGTGATGCGGCCGAACGTCATCGTGCTGCGCAGCCTCGGCAAGAACTTCGGCCTGCACGGCATCCGCTTCGGCTACCTGGTGGCGAACCCGGCCCTGGCCGGCAAGGTCCGCTCGATGCTCCCGAAATGGAACCTCAACTCCTTCGCCGAGACCGTGGTGTTCATGCTCAAGGAGCACGGCGCGGAGTACATGGAGAGCCTGCACATGGTCCGCCGGGACCGCCTCGACATGGCCCGCCAGCTCGCGGCCCTGCCCGGCCTCACCGTCTACCCCTCGCAGGGCAACTTCCTCTTCGTGCGCCTCCCCGTGGGCGCCGAGGGCACCGTGGTCCGGGACCGGCTCCTCACCGAGCACCGGATCCTGGTCCGCGAGTGCGGCAACAAGATCGGTTCGTCCAGCCGCTTCCTGCGGCTCGTGGTGCGCCCCCAGACGGACGTGCGTCGCCTGGTGTCCGGCCTGGAACAGGTGCTCTACGGGACCAGGAGGGGAACCGCCGTATCCGAGCTGGGCACCGGGACCAGCTACAGCTCGGGTACGGCGGCCGTCGACCGGCTGGTCAGCGCCACCAACGGCGCGGGCATGCAGAACCTCGCGGCCCAGGCCAACGCCTGGCCCCAGCCGGCCGCCGCCCAGCAGCAGTCCGCCCCGCTCCCCCCGCCGGCGGCGGCCCCCCTGCCCGTCGCCCCGCCCCCGGCGCCCGCCCCGATCCCGGCGCAGATTCAGGCGCAGATCCCTGCGCAGATCCCCGCCCAGCTCCCGCCCCCCGCCGTGATTCCGGCCCCCGCCGCTGCCGCCCCCGGCATGGCCCCGGCACCCGCCGCGGGCCTGACGGCCGTCGCCCAGACGGGCATGCCCGGCATGGCCGCGGCGGCCCAGGGCGGCCGCGGCAACGGCCTCGGCGCGGCCGGCGGCCTCACCGCCGCCCAGGTCCGCGGCCAGACCCAGCCGTCCCCGGGCGCCACGGCGTGGCCCGCGGCGGGCGGCTCGTACGGGCAGCAGGTCGGGTAGCCCCGTACGGCCGGAACGGGGCCGGGTAGGGTACCGATCACCCGACTCGGCTTCCTGGAAGGCCCCTTGACGTGAGCGCACCGCCGGAGCCGAAGGCCGCGCCGGAATACACCGCGAAGACCCTCGTCATCGGCCTGGTGATCATCCTGCTCGCGGGCTGCGCGGTCGTCGCGTACTTCAACAAGGGGCTCTACCTGCTGCCGGACAAGGTGTGCGACGGGGCCGTGTCGCGTGATGTGGTGATCCGGATCCTGCCGCGTACCCGCACGGCGGGGTACGAGGCCGAGCAGCACAACGAGGGGGAGGACTTCCACTTCGGGTGCCGCGTCGACACCAGCGCGGGTCCGCTCATCTCCGCCATGGGGGACATCGCGGACGTCTCCCTGAAGACCTGGCACACCCCCGACGACGACAGCGTCCAGGTAGCCGCGGACGGCGTCGAAGCCTTCGCCGAACTCGACAGCGATACCTCCAACACGTACGTGCCGTGCGTCCCTCGCGGGGCCGAGGCCGGCGACGCGCGCGAGTCGTACGCGCTCACCGTCGAGGTCGGTGTCATCGGCAAGGGCAGGGGCTCCCCGGCCGCGCTCCGGCAGGCCGTGACCGACTTCGCCTACCAGTTCACCGTGCACGCCTATGACCTCGCCGGGTGCCAGGGCACCCGGAAGTTCCCGGACGAACTGCCCCGCTACGAGGCGGCGGGCTGAGGGCCGCCCCGTAGCGGGAGTGCGGTCACACCGGGTTCAGCTTCCACTGCTGGCAGGTGTTGTTCAGCCACGACCACTGGCGTACGTCGGCCGAGTCCGCCGTCGAGCAGTCGGCCACGTCGGCGACCTTGCCGGTGGCCTGGTTGACGACGCGTACGTAGCCGCTGTCGGTGGTGAGGAAGCGGAAGCGCTGGCAGGTGTTGTTCAGCCAGGACCACTGGCGCAGGTCGGCGCCGTCGGCGCTGGAGCAGTCCGCGGTGTCGAGGACCTTGCCTGAGGCGACGTTGACCAGGCGGCTGGTGTCGTCGCCCTGGTCCTCGATGCGCCACTTCTGGTTGTTGCCGCCGTTGCAGGTGTACTGCTGCACGTTGGCCCCGTCGGCCGTCGAACTGCCCGCCACGTCGAGGCACTTGCCGCTGTTGCGGTTGGTGAGGGTGTACGTGGTGGAGGCGGTGGACGGTTCACCGGACGGGCCGGTCTGGGAGGCGCCGAGGGCCACCGGGGTGCCGAGGTTCGGCGTGCCGTCCGAGTTCCAGGTGAACTTCTGCGCCCGCGTCGTCCGGCCGTTGTCGCAGCCGTCGGACGAGGAGTCGTTGGCGTGGTAGACGATCCAGCTCTCCGTGCCGTCGGGTGAGGTGAAGAAGCCGTTGTGGCCGGGGCCGTACACGCCCGCCGAGTCGTTGCGCTGGAAGACGGCGGTCGACTTCTTCGTCCAGGAGGAGGCGGAGAGCGGGTCGGAGCCGGTGAGGGTGAGCTGGCCGAGCTTGTAGTCGGGGGTCCAGCAGCCGCTCGCCGAGTAGATGAGGAAGGTTTTCCCGCCTCGCTGGAGGATCTCGGGGCCCTCGTTGACCGAGCCTCCGGAGGTCTCCCAGGAGTACGTGGGGGTGGAGATCGTGGAGAAGCCCGTGGCCAGGGTGTACGGGTTGGACATCCGGGCCGCGACCAGGTTCTGGGTGCCGCCGCTCGCGCTGCCGAAGAGATAGAGCTGCCCGTTGATCGAGGCCACCGACGGGTCCAGCATCCAGGAGGAGTTGAGCTGGGCCTTGTAGGTGTAGGGGCCCTGCGGGTCGGTGCCCGCGCTCTCCAGGACGTGGGTGCGCTGGGTGGGGTTGTAGTCCGAGATGTTCTGGCCCGCGACGTAGTACAGGTACCAGTGCCCGCCGGAGTAGTAGAGCTCCGGTGCCCAGATGTTGCAGCAGCGGGAGGCGGCGTCGCCCTGCCAGACCTGGACGCTCGGCGCGGTCGCGAGGCCCGCGAGGGTCGCCGACTTGCGCATGGTGATGACATCGGTCCAGCTCGTCGTCACCAGGTAGTAGTTGCCGTTGTAGTAGGAGATCCAGGGGTCGGCGCCCTTGACCGCCTTGACGGGGTTGGTGAACGAGGCCGCGCTCGCCAAGGACTGGCCCAGCGACAGCGCGAGCAGCAGCGCGGCCAGCAGGGTCAGTAGGCGACGGGCCATCCGGTGCTCCAGTTCAGGAGGTTGATGCCGAGCTTGGGCGTGCCGTTGTCGTTGCCGTCGTAGTAGTGGTAGACGATCAGGTCGCCGTCCACGTCGTTCATGATCGACTGGCCGCCGGGGCCGATGATGCTGCCGTGCGACTCCAGGACGGCCGTCCCGCCGTTGTTGGTCATCGCGACGCCGCTCTTGTCGTAGTACGGGCCGGTGATGCTGGTGGCGCGGCCGACCTTCACCTTGTACGTGGAGCTGGTGCCGGCGCAGCAGGTGTCGTACGAGGCGAAGAGGTAGTAGTAGCCGTTCCGCTTCACGATGTACGGGGCCTCGACCGCCTTGGTGCCGGTGGGCCGGGAGGCGATCGAGTACCGGGTGGTGTTGGAGGAGAGCTGCTTGCCGGACGACGGATCGATCTGGATCATCTTCAGACCGGTCCACCAACTGCCGAAGGACAGCCACCACTTGCCGTCGTCGTCGACGAAGAGGTTGGGGTCGATGGCGTTGTAGTCGCTGGAGGTGGTGGAGGTGTAGACCGTGCCGTAGTCGGACCAGGAGCCGGGCAGTCCGGTGGACGAGCCCGCGAGCCCGATGGCGGACTTGTTGGAGCCGAAGGTGGAGACGGCGTAGTACATCAGGTACTTGCCGCCGTGGTACGAGATGTCCGGCGCCCACGCCTCGGTGGTGCCGTAGTTCGACCACCAGCTCGGCCGCGAGGTGAACGCGTCGCTGCCCGCGGAGAACGCGGTGCGGTTGGTGGAGGTCCGGTACGACAGGCCGCCGCCGGTGGCGTAGAGCAGATAGCGGCCGGAGGAGTCGCGGATCATCGTCGGGTCGTGCACGACGACGGAGCCCGTGACCGTGCCGGGGTTGGGGTACGCCGACGCGGTGGACGGCACGAGGGCGAGCAGGACGGCGGCGGGGACCGTGAGGAGCGCGGTCGCCCGGCGGCGGCTCCGGGGCGTGCGGGTGGTACGGGTCGTGCGGGAGGTGCGGCTCACGCGGGGCCTCCTTGCGAGTGGGGGGAGTCGGACGCTCGGCAGGCGCGACACCGGCCCGTGCGGCATCGAGCGGTCCGGCGCCGAAGGGGTCGGCGTCGGTACACCCGGATGCGTTCGGCATACCGAACGGCGGTCAGTACTTCGGACGGGAACGTAGAATCGAACACCGTGCGCGTCAACAGTCCGCGCAGCAACAGCGCCAACTCCCGGGAAACGGCGCGTGTCCGCGGTGACACACCGGTGAATTCCGGGCGGGGAACAGGGGCGTCCGCGGTTGACCGCCTCGTGTCCGGGCGACGCCGCCGGACTGCGCTCAGGGGACGCTGCACCTGCACGGCTCCACCGCGTTCGCGCCGGTGCTGCGGGGGGCCGCCAAGCAGTACACGGACACCTGCACGGGCGCCAGGATTCCCGTCGACGACAACCCCTTCAAGGGCAGCGTCGCCGGGCTGAACGCCCTCGTCGCGGCGGGCGAGCAGCCCGGGAAGGGGACCCCGGGGGGGGGGGGGGGACGAAGGCGGGCGACGACGGGCTGGGGGACGAGCTGACGTTCAGCGACGGCCCCACGCCGGACGGCCGCCCGCAGCTGCTGCCCAGGCCCATCGCCCTGTCCCTGTTCACCCTGGTCGCCAGCGAGGACGCCGGCGTCAGGACGCTGTCGCTGAAGCAGGTCCGCGACCTCTGCGCCGGGCGGATCACCAACTGGAAGGAGGTGGGCGGCGCGGACCTCCCCGTCCACCTCGTCAGCCGCAACCCCGGCTCCGGCACCCGCTCCACACTGGAGCAGCGGGTCCTCGCCGGCGCGGACCTGCCGAAGGTCACCGTCGACGACTGCGTGGGCCTGGACCCGGACCGGCCGGGCCGCTGCGAGGTCGGCGACACGGACACCCTGCTGAGCACCGTGGCCCGGACGCCCGGCGCCCTCGGCCACAGCGAGGTGCGCCGCCACCGCCCACGACGACCTGGTGCGGGTGCGCATCGACGGGGCCGAGGCCACGACCGAGGGCGTCGAGGACGGCGCGTACCCGTACTGGCAGACCGAGTACGCCTGCACCTACGGGAAGCCGCCGGCGGACTCGATCGAGTGACCGCGGCCGGCCGCGGGCCGCGTCAGTGGTCGTTCTCCAGGTGCAGCTTGAGCAGGTCCACGCCGTAGTCGTTGCCGTTGGGCGTGCGGATGATGGTGTGGATGTGCTGCTGGGTGGGGGTACCGCCCATGCCGCCCATGCCGCCGCCTCCGGGGCCGCCGCTGGGAGCACCGCTGGGCGCGCCGCCCGTGCCGCCGCTGGGCGCGCCGGACGGCATACCGCCCGCGTTGCCGCCGCTGCCGGTCTTGGTGCCGTACGCGAGCGGCGACTGCGCGTCGTACTCGATCAGTACGACGGGGCTGTGCACGCGGTAGTAGAAGGCGGAGGAGTCCTTCGTCGCGCCGAGCCAGTAGAAGTAGGTGTCGTCGAGGTGTTCCTCCACCTCCGCCAGCCGCACCTTCGCGTGCCCCGCGTCCATGTAGCCGACGTACACGCCGACCAGGTCGAGGAGGGCCTGCTTCTGCGCGGCGGTCAGTGAGTCGCAGCGCAGGCCCGCGTAGGCGAGCTTCAGGTTGTCCTGGCCCGCCCCGGCCAGCATGTCGGTGCCGCTCTTCTCCTTGCTGGAGTCGATGGCCTTCTTCTGCTGGGCCGTGGTCAGGGACCGCAGCATCACCAGACCGGCCTTGGTCTCCGGCTTGAAGAGCGTGATCTTCTCGCCCTTGTAGGTGGCGGAGGTCGGCTCGGAGCCCATGAAGGTGGGCGTCATGACGACCTGGTCGCCGAGGACGAAGTAGTTGATGACGACGTGGTGGCCCTCGTACTGGAAGCCCCAGGGCTTGGTGGTCGACGGGGTGCCCATGAAGGTGAAGAAGTAGGCGCCCTCGGTCAGGGTGTCCTTGTTGCCGCCGTTGTAGTCACCCAGGAACGCGTTGAGCTTCATGATGTTGCGGGTCTGGGTGAGCCCGTCGGCGGAGAGGGCGGCGCCCAGCAGCGCGTAGCCGAGGTTGCGCTGCTCGGCGGTCAGGTCGCCCATCCGGGCGCCCTCGCGCTGGTAGCCGTCGACGTTGCTCCAGGCCAGCCATTCGTCGTCGTCCACGTCGAAGACGGAGGCCTTGCGCTCCTTGGCGGTCAGCCCGTCCAGGAACGCCTGGGCGGCCTGCACCACCTTGTCCGTCGACACGTCGGTGGAGTGGATCGAGTACAGGTCGTCGACGATCGTGCCGTCGGTGGTGACGCCCTTGAAGTCGGCGTACTTGACCTCGGTCGCGCCGGGCCCCATGCCGTTGCCGCCGCCGGGCATGCCGCTCGGGGCGCCGGACGGGGCCGCGGAGGAGGACGAGGCGGCGGTGCCGGAGGAGCCCGCCGAACAGCCGGTCATCGTCGCCACGGCGGCGGCTCCGCCGAGCAGCAGCGACTTGTTCATGAACCAGCGGCGGGAGCGCTCGGTCTGGAGGGTGCGTGGTCGGTGTCCGTGCATACGGACCAAAATCCATGACGTACCTGAAGTGTTTCTGTCAACGCTCCCTGAGGTCCGCGTGCGGCCGGGCGGGGAGCGGCGGGAACCCGCCGTAGTCGTGACGGACGGGGCCCACGGGGCGAGGGAGGTCAGGCGCGGCGCACCACGCAGGTGCGGCACCGGCACCCCCGGCCCATTCGCATATGCCTGGAACTCGTGCGTCCGGTACGGGACTTGACAGAGTGTCACTTTACCCGGCACACAGCTTGCTGCCAGGTGACGCCCTTAAGGTGCCGTGTCCATGACAGACAATAACTCCCCCCACGTCCGGCGCCGCACCGTGCTTATCGGTACGGGCGCCACGGCCGCCGCGCTCACCGTGACCGCCGCCGCCGCGTCCCAGGACTCCGCCGCCGAGGTACGGACCGACCGCACCGAGCCGGTCGCCGCCGCGGCCGTCTGCACCCTCACCAAGGAGCTCACGGAGGGCCCCTACTACCTGGACGGGGCACTCGTCCGCGCCGACATCAGGGAGGACAAGCCGGGCATCAAGCTCGACCTGGTCCTCACCGTCGTCGACGACAGCACCTGCGCGCCGCTGAACGAGGCGCTCGTGGAGGTGTGGCACTGCGACGCGCTCGGCGAGTACTCGGGCTTCGTCGGCAACAACGGGCACAGCGAGCCCGACAACGGCAAGTTCCTCCGCGGCGGCGTGCTGACCGGCAGCGACGGCGTCGCCCGCATCACCACGGTCTACCCCGGCTGGTACCAGGGCCGGGCGATCCACATCCACATCAAGGTGCACACGGACGTCACGCTGACCTCGGACGGCTCGTTCACCGGCGGGCAGACCCTGCACACCGGGCAGCTCTTCATCAACGAGACGATCACCACCGCGGTCGCCGCCGTCTCCCCGTACTCGACCAACACGGTCCGCCGCGTCCCGCTCTCCCAGGACGGCATCTACGGCAACGGAGGCGCCGCCGCGGGCCTCATGACCGTCACCGGCTCCACCTCGGCGGGCTACACCGGAAGCCTGACGCTGGGCATCGACGAGTAGCTGAGGTGTCAGCGCCCCCCAAGGGGCGCCGGGCCGTGCGAGGTGCGGCTCCGCCGCGTGGGCGCGACCAGCCACAGCGGGCCGGCAGCCGAAGCACCGGCCCGGCGGCCGGCCGGAGCGCCTACGCTCCGGCCGGCTGCCGCTGTTCACCCCCGGTCAGCGTGGCGGCAGCCGCCCGCTCCCGCAGATGCGCCCGGACCGAGTACGCCAGCGCCGCCGCCCACACGGCGTACAGGAAGACATAGAGGCAGACGGCCGCGGTGCCCGTCACGCTCGCCCAGTCGCTGTTGATCAGGGTGCGGATGTTGGTGACGACGATCAGGCCGCCGACCGCCGAACCCAGGATGCGCGGCGCCACGAAGCGCACCAGCCACGCCGCGACCGGGGCGATCACCATGCCGCCCAGCAGGAAGGCGAGCACCCACGACCAGTTCACCCCGTGCGAGCCGAGGGAGAGCAGGAAGCCGAGGCTGGCGGCGACGGCCACCAGGAACTTGCTGGCGTCGACCGAACCGATCACCTTCCGCGGCTCCATCCGGCCACTGGCCAGCAGGGCCGGCGTGCCGATCATGCCCCAGCCGCCCCCGCCGGTCGCGCCGAGGAACCCGGCGACCAGGCCGAGCGGGACGAGGAAACGCGTGCGCAGCGGACGGCCGAGCCCGCCCTGCGGCAGTCCGCGCAGGGTGAAACGGACGGCGACGTAGAGGCCCAGTGCCAGCAGGATCGCGGCCATCACCGGCTCGGCCGTGTCCGTCGAGAGCCGGGAGAGCACGGTCGCACCGAGGAAGGCGCCCGCACAGCCCGGCGCACCGATCCGGGCGACGACCCGCCAGTCGACGTTGCCGAGGCGCGCGTGCGAGGCGCCCGACACCAGACCGGTGCCGATCTGGGCGAAGTGCACGACCGCCGAGGCGACCGCCGGTCCCGTGCCCAGCGCGAGGAGCAGCGCGGTGGAGATGACCCCGTGCGCCATACCGAGGCTGCCGTCCACGAGCTGGGCGCCGAGGCCCGCGAGGGCGAGCAGGATCAGCGTGCGCATGAGGGGTCCCGTCGTTTCCCGGTATTCCCACCGGATTGGTGGGGATGAGCGGGACGCGACGTTAGGTCCTCAACCTGAGGACCGCCTTAGACCTGAATGAGGGTCAGACACAGGAACGCCCCGGCCGGCGGTGACCGACGGTCCTACGGGTTCTCCCAGGCCGCCGGTTCCGCCGCCAGGTCCCGTACCGGTTCCGGCAGCGCGTCCGCCGCCAGATCGGCCACCGTGACGCCCTCCAGGACCTGGCGCACGTTGGCGCGCAGCGCGATCCACAGCGGGAGCAGCGGCTCGGCGGTGCCGGTGTAGGCGAGACCGGTGGGGCGCTCGCCGCGCACGGAGACGATCGGGCCGTCCACGGCGCGGATCACGTCCGCGACGGTGATCTCCCCGGCGGCCCGCGCCAGCCGGTAGCCGCCGCTGCCGCCGCGCCTGCTGCTGACCAGGCCGCCGCGCCGCAGATCGCCCAGGATGCCCTCCAGGAACTTGTGCGGAATGTCCTGAGCGGTGGCGACGGTCTCCGCCTTCACCGGCCCTTCGTCCTGCCGGACGGCCAGCTCCAGTACCGCCCGTACCGCGTAATCCGCCCGCGCCGAGATCCTCATGCACCCATTGTCGGGTCTCCCACTGTGGACAATGGCCGCACCCGCGCCCCTCCCTCTCCCCCCTCCCCTCCCCCTCCCCTCTCCGCTCCCCTCTCCGCTCCCCCGAGGAGACTCCGTTGGTGTTCAGCAGACGTACCTTCAGCGCGATCGCCGGGAGTACCGCGCTCGGCCTGTCGCTCGGCGGAAGCGCCGCCGAACTGGCCCGGGCGGCGTCCACCGCGCCCACCGGCCCAGCGCCCCGGCCGCCGGTGGCGGACGGCGCGGCCCACACCGTCGGCTTCGACCGGTACTCCCTGCTGGTCGACGGCCGCCGGGTGGTGCTGTGGTCGGGCGAGGTGCACCCGTTCCGGCTGCCGAGCCCGTCGCTGTGGCGGGACGTCCTGCAAAAACTGCGCGCCCACGGCTACAACGCGATCAGCATCTACGTCTCCTGGAACTACCACTCCCCCGCCCCCGGCTCGTACGACTTCACCGGTGTGCGCGACCTGGACCTGTTCCTGCGCACGGCCGCCGAGACCGGCCTGTACGTGATCCTGCGGCCCGGCCCCTACATCAACGCCGAGGTCGACGCGGGCGGCTTCCCCGGCTGGCTGACCGCCACCGAGGGCACCGCCCGCACCTCCCACCCCACCTATCTGCGCTATGTCGACGAGTGGCTCACCGAGGTCGACCGGATCGCCGCCCGGCACCTGTACACCAGGGGCGACGGCACGATCGTGCTCTACCAGCTGGAGAACGAGTACGCCGACCACGTCACCGAGCCCGCCGGCCGCGACTACATGGCCCACCTGTACGCGAAGGTCCGCGCCGACGGCATCGACGTCCCCCTCTTCCACAACGACAAGGGCAGGAACGGCCACTGGGCGCCGGGCACCTTCGACACCGGCGGCGAGGAGGGCCGCTGGCTGTACGGCTTCGACGGCTACCCGTCCCCGTCCCAGCCGCCGCCGGACTGGGGCTACTTCGGCGCCGGGGGCGTCAAGGGCGGCTCGACGGCGAGCCCGGCGACCCCAGGGCTGCTTGCCGAGTTCGGCGGCGGCTGGTTCGACCCGTGGGGCGGCGCCGAGTTCGGCGGCCAGGGGTACGCGGAGTCCCGGCGGACCCGCGACGCGGCGTACGAGCGGCGCTTCTACCTCACCAACCTCGCCAACGGCATCAAGATCCACAACGTCTACATGACCTTCGGCGGCACCACCTGGGGCTGGCTGCCCGCGCCCATCGTCTACACCTCGTACGACTACGGGGCCGCCCTGGACGAGGCCCGGCGGCCCACCGCCAAGCTGGTCCCGATGCACCAGCTCGGGCAGCTCCTGGGCAGCGTGCCCGAGCTGGCCAAGCTGGACCGGGCGGCGGACGCCGCGGACGAGGGGACCGGCGCGGGGATCAGGGCGTACCACCTCGTCAACCCGGACACCGGGGCGCACGTGCACGTGCTGCGCAACGACGCCGCCGACGAGTCCGTGGCCAGGATCGCGCTCGCCGGCACGGACGTCTCCGTGCCCGTGCCCGGCCGCGACGCCCGCCTCCTCGCCGCCGGGATCTCGCTCGGGCGGCGGACGCTGCGCTGGTCCACCGCGCAGCCCATGCTCCGGCTCACCACCGGCCGCCAGGACATCGCCGTGTTCACCGGCCGCGCCGGGGACCCGAGCAGGACCGTCCTGGAGTCCCCGGACGAGCCCGCCGTCACCGTCCTCGGCGGAGACGCCCGGCACGCGTACGAGAACGGCGCGCTGCGGATCGACACCGTGCTCGGCGGGCTGACCCGGGTACTGGTGACCGGCGGGGGCGTCACCGCGCCGCTGCTGCTGCTCCTCGCCGACGACGAAGCCTCCGCCCGCCTGTGGCGGTACGACACCCCGTCCGGGACGGTGCTGGTGCGCGGGCCCGCGCTGCTGCGCACCGCCGCCCTGCACGGCTCGGCCGCCGACCTCACCGGCGACACGGTCGAGGACGCGGACCTGGAGGTCTGGGCACCGCGCGGCGTCGACGAGGTCACCTGGAACGGCTCGGCCGTACGGACCCGGGCCACCCGCTCGGGCAGCCTGCGCGCCGAACGGCAACTGCCCGGCGTCCCCCGGGTGACACTGCCCCCGCTGACCGGCTGGCGCAGACGGTGGGAGAACCCGGAGTCCGCGCCCGGCTTCGACGACTCCGCGTGGCGCACGGCGGACAGGACCGTCTCCTTCAGCACGACCCCCGTCCCCGGGGGCCGCCCGGTCCTCTTCCGCGACGACTACGGCTTCCACTACGGGGACGTCTGGTACCGGGGGCGTTTCACGGGCGCGGCCGGAGCCGGGTCGGTGTCCCTGTCGTACACCGCGGGCACCCAGGGGCTGCTGATGGCCTGGCTCGACGGCCGTCCGCTGGGCACGCACCGGATGCCGGTGCCCGACCGGAAGACCGTCCGGCAGGGCACGTGGAGCGCGATCGCGACCTTCCCCGTCGAGGTGTCCGGCACCGGACCGCACGTGCTCTCCGTGCTCGTCCGCCCCATGCAGCACGACATGGACGGCGAGGCGGACGACGCGCACAAGGTGGCGCGGGGCCTGACCGAGGTCTCGTTCGCGGGCGCCGCACCCGTGGTGAGCTGGCGCATCCAGGGCATGACGGCCCCCGACCCGGTGCGCGGACCCCTCAACCACGGGGGTCTGTACGGGGAGCGGAAGGGCTGGCACCTGCCCGGCTTCCGGGACACGGGGTGGGAGACGGCCGCCCTGCCGCGCGGCGACCGGGGGCAGGGCGTGTGCTGGTACCGCACGGAGTTCCGGCTCGCCGTCGACCCGGCGGTGGACGCCTCCGTCGGACTGACCTTCACCGACGACCCGGCCCGCGCCTACCGCGTACAGATCTTCCTCAACGGCTGGAACATGGGCCAGTACATCAACGACGTGGGCCCGCAGCGCACCTTCGTGCTCCCCAACGGCATCCTGCGCACCCGGGGCACGAACACCCTCGCGCTGGCCGTGCTCGCCGACGGCACCACACCGTCGGGTCCGGGCGAGGTGGAGCTGACGCTGCTGGGCAGCGCGGCCGGGGGAGTCCCGGTGGACACCGTGGACTCCCCCGGCGCGCAGCCCGGCTGACCGCTACGCCAGCCGGATCACGTTCCAGGACATCGGCTCCAGGACGGCGCTCAGCGTGCCGTCCCGGAGGGCCGTCCCGTCGACCGGGTGCGGGGCCACCCGCTCCGGGTCGGCGAGCGTGTTCCTGGCGTCCGGGTCGGCGTCGGCGAGCGCGCTGTGCTCGACCACCCGGGACAGGTCCAGGCCGTTGAGGGCGACCTCCAGCGGCAGCGCCCCGGTCCGGCCGCGGTTGACGGCGAAGACGGTGACCGTGCCGTCCTCGGCACGCACCGCCGTGGCGTGCAGCAGATCCGTCTCGCCGTACTTCTCCGTCTCGTACGTCGGCGAGTCCACGCGTACGTCGAGGACCTCGCCGCGTCCGTACCGCGACGCCTGCGCGAACGGGAAGAACGTGGTCTGCCGCCAGGCCGGGCCGCCCGGCTCGGTCATGATCGGCGCGATCACGTTGACGAGCTGGGCGAGGCAGGCGGCGGTCACCCGGTCGGCGTGCCGCAGCAGCGCGATGAGCAGCGAGCCGAAGACGACCGCGTCCATGACGGAGTAGCTGTCCTCGAGGAGGCGCGGGGCCTCCGGCCAGTCGAGCGGGTTCTCGGCGGCCTCCTTCTGGTGCTCCAGGAGGTACCAGACGTTCCACTCGTCGAAGGAGAGGTTGATCTTCTTCTTGGACTTGAGGCGGGCGCCGATGTGGTCGCAGGTGGCGACGACGTTCTCGATGAAGGACTCCATGTCCACGGCCGAGGCCAGGAAGGAGTCCACGTCGCCGTCGACGGGCTCGTAGTAGGCGTGCAGGGAGATGTGGTCGACGACGTCGTACGTCTCCTTGAGGACCGTCGCCTCCCACGCGGCGAAGGTGTCCATGGACTGCCCTGAGGAGCCGCAGGCGACGAGTTCGAGACCCGGGTCGATCTGGCGCATGGCGCGGGCGGTCTCGGCGGCGAGCCGGCCGTACTCCTCGGCCGTCTTGTGCCCGGTCTGCCAGGGCCCGTCCATCTCGTTGCCCAGGCACCACATCCGGATGTCGAACGGGTCCTTGTCGCCGTGCGCCACGCGCAGGTCGGACAGGGTGGTCCCGGAGGGGTGGTTGGCGTACTCCTGGAGCTCCAGGGCCTCGGCGACGCCGCGTGTGCCGAGGTTGACGGCCATCATCGGCTCGGCCTGCGGCCCGATCTTCTTCAGGAAGGCGATGTACTCGGAGAGGCCGAAGCGGTTGGTCTCCGTCGAGCGCCAGGCGAGGTCGAGCCGGCGCGGCCGCTCGTCCACCGGCCCCACCGAGTCCTCCCACTTGTACCCGGAGACGAAGTTGCCGCCGGGGTAGCGGATGGCGGTGACGCCCAGCTCGCGGACCAGGTCGAGGACGTCCTGGCGCAGGCCCGCCTCGTCGGCGGTGGGGTGGTCCGGTTCGAAGATGCCCGTGTACACGCAGCGGCCGAGATGCTCCACGAAGGAGCCGAAGAGTCGGGGGTTGACTTCGCCGACGGTGAAGGCGGGGTCGAGGGTGAAGCGGGCGGATCGCATGTGCGCCTTTCTGGGTTTCACTGGGGCGTTCACTGGGAGGGGGTCAGACCTTCGGCCAGCCGTTCCTGGTCCAGGTCAGGGTGTTGAGGCCGAGCTTGGGCGTGCCCTCGTCCTCGGCGTCGTAGTAGTGGTAGGCGAGGACGTCGCGGCCGTGGTCCCTGAAGACCGACTGGCCGCCCGTGCCGACGTACCGGCCGTGCCCGGCGAGCAGCAGGTCGCCGCCGCCTTCGAGGAGGGGCGTGCCGCTGCTGTCCTGGTAGGGCCCGGTGACGGACGTGGACCGGCCGACGCGGATCTTGTAGGTGCTGTTCACGCCGGAGCAGCAGGCGTCGTAGGAGGCGAAGAGGTAGTAGTAGCGGCCGTGCTTGACGATGTACGGGCCCTCGACCGCGTACGGCTCGTCGGGGCGGGTGGCGAGGTGGTGGACGGTGGCGCCGGTGACCGCCTTGCCGGTCCTCGGGTTCAGCTCGACCATGCGGATGCCGGTCCAGTAGGAGCCGAAGGCCATCCACAGCCGGCCGTCGGCCTGGATGACGCCGGGGTCGATGGCGTTCCAGGTGTCGGTGGTCTCGGAGGTGAAGACCTTGCCGTGGTCGGTCCAGGTGCCCGGCAGCCCGGACTTCGACGTGGCGACGCCGATGGCGGAGTGGTTGGTGCCCCAGGAGGAGACGGCGTAGTAGAGCCAGTAGCGGCCGTCGCGATAGGAGATGTCGGGGGCCCAGGGGTCGCCGGTGCCGTTGTACTCGTACCACCAGGACGGCGGTTCGGCGAAGGCGTTGCCCGCGTCGTCCCACTGCTTGCGGTCCTTCGACGTCCGGGCGCCGATGATCCCGCCGGTCGAGTAGGCCACGTACCCGCCCGACCTGAGGCGGATGACGGACGGATCGTGGATGATCTCCTGCCCGGTGACGGGCTGGGGGTCGGGGTAGGCGGTGTCGGCCTGTGCGGTGGCGGGGAGCAGGGCGAGGAGGGCCGCGGCGAGGACCGCGGCCGGCCTGAGGCTCTTCAACTGCGCAGCTCCTTCTGTGGAGTTACTGTCCGGCGAGACCGGTGTGCGCGATACCGGCGACGATCTGGCGCTGGAAGAAGATGAAGACGACGATCAGCGGGAGCCCCGCCATGAGGCCGCCGGCCATGAGCTGGGCCCACTGGATGCCGTAGGAGTTCATGACGGTCGCGATGCCGTTCGGCATGGTCATCAGGTCGGGGTTGTTGGTCACCATGTACGGCCACAGGAAGTTGTTCCAGGACGCGATGAACGTGAAGATGCCGACCGCCGCGAGGGAGGGGCGGGAGAGCGGGAGCACGACGGTGAAGAAGACCCGCCAGCGTCCGGCGCCGTCGATGAACGCGGCCTCCTCCAGTTCGCGCGGGATGCCCTGGAAGAACTTGTAGAGGATGTAGACCATGGCGGCGGGCGCGCACTGCGGCAGGATCATGCCCCAGTAGGTGTCGACCATCCCCATCTGCTGCACGGTGGTGAACAGCGGCACGCCGAGCACGGCGGGCGAGACCATCAGGCCCGCCATCACCACGCCCATCAGGACGTTCTTGCCGCGGAACTCGGTGCGGGCGAAGCCGTACCCGGCCAGGGCGCTGACCAGCAGCACGATGGCGGTGACGCAGACGGAGACGACGAGCGAGTTCACGAACCAGTCGGTGATGTTGCCGGTCTCGAAGATGGCGGACCAGGCCTGGCCGGTCCACTCCTTGGGCAGCCAGTGCGTCGGTACCTCGACGGACTCGGTCTCCGACTTCAGCGAGGTGAACAGCGCCCACAGCAGCGGGGAGAGGATGACGGCGGAGACGGCGGCCCCGAGCAGGGTGAGCACGATCTGGCTGGGCGTCCAGGCGCGACGGGACTTGACGGGGACCTGGGTTCCGGCGGTGCTGGTGGTCATCGGCCGCCCTCCTCACGGTTGCGCAGCAGCCACATGCGCGCGAGGGCGACGGCCGCGATGATCACGAAGAAGATGATGGACATCGCGGAGGCGTAGCCCACGCGGTAGCTGGTGAAGCCCTGTTCGAGGGTGTACTGCACGAAGGTGCGGGTCGAGTCCTCCGGTCCCGAGCCGAAGTCCAGCATCACGACGGCCTGGTCGAAGACCTGGAGCGAGGCGAGGATCTGGAGGGCGATGACGAGCCCGGTGATGTTGCGCAGCATGGGCAGCGTGATGTGCACCATGCGGTGCCAGGCGTTGGCGCCGTCGAGCTTGGCCGCCTCGTAGAGGTGGTCGGGGATGCCCTGGAGGGCGGCGAGGTAGAGCAGGAAGCTGAAGCCGACCGTCCACCACAGGGTGCAGATGACGATGGCGAGCATGGCGTACGACTTGTCGGTCAGCCAGGGCGTCTCGATGCCGAAGACGTGGTTGATCATGCCGCTGCCGGGGTTGAACAGCCACTGCCACAGGTTGGCGGCGACGGTGGACGGCAGCAGGAACGGCAGGAAGAAGCAGAGCCGCCACAGCCACTTGGCGCGCTCGATGTGGTGGGCCAGCATCGCCAGGAGGAAGGCGAGGACGGTGATGCAGGGCACGACGAGCAGCGTGAACCAGGCACTGTGGCCCAGCGCGTCCCACATCAGCGGATCGTCAAAAGCTTCGGTGTAGTTGTCGAACCCGATGAAACTCGCGCTGTCGCCGGAGATGTTGGCGTCGGTGAAGCTGAGGTAGAGGCCGCGCAGCAGCGGCCAGATCACGAAGAGCGCGAACAGCGCGAGGAAGGGGGCGACGAACCAGCCCCCGTGCTGGAAGCCCTGTTTACGGCGTGTGGTGGCGCTCGCCGCGGTGGTCCTGTCCTGCGGGCGTATGACGGTCTCTGCACTGGTCGTCGTCACGCGACCGCACCTCCCTGCGCGGCGGTCTTGCCGTCCATCGGGTTCTTCATGGCGAGGAGCTGGGCGAGCGTGCTCTTCATCCGCCCCGCGACGGCGTCGGGCTTGGCCGAGCCGGTGGTCGAGGAGACGACGATCGGCCCGACGCGCTGGGCGAGGATGCCGGTGGACCCGGCGAACCACACCTTCGGCTCGGTGGCCTGGTGGTCCATCGCCGAGACGTACTCGTTCTGCGGCTCGAGCTTCTGGTACGCGGCCGTGGACAGGGTCGGTGTGTAGGCGGGGATGTGGCCGCCGGCCGCCCACTGCCTGGCGTGCTTGACGACGTAGGCGGCGAGCCGGTGGGCGCCCTCGTTGGCGGGGCCTCCGCGGTCCGCCTGGTGCGGCAGGACGAAGGAGTGCGACTCGGCGTGGGTGGCCTGCTTGCCGAAGACGGGCGGCAGCGGGACCGCGCCGTACTCGACCTTGGCCGTGTCGAAGACCGGCACCGACCAGTTGCCCTCCCAGGCGAAGGGGGCGCCGTTGACGAACTGCTCGGCGCCGGCGGCTCCGCCGAAGTTGGGATTGGCGTACCCGTCGGTGATGTGCCGCCGCAGAAACTCAAGTACCTGCTGGGCCTTGCCGGTATCAAAAACGACTTCGGTGTTGTCGTCGTTGAACCACTTCCCGCCGAGCTGGGTGTAGAAGGCGACGAAGAACCACCACTGGAAGTTCTGGTCGTTGTGCCACAGCCCGATGGTCTGGAGCCCGCTCTTGGTGGCCTTCTTGGCCTCCTTGAGCATCCCGAACCATTCGTCGACGGAGGTCGGTGACGTCATCCGCCCGTCGTCGCCGAGCAGCCCCGCCTTCTTCAGCACGTCCTTGCGGTAGTAGCAGAGCTGGACGTGGATATCGAGCGGGAGGGCGTAGAGCTTGCCGTCGATGACGGCGCGCTTCCACAGGGCCGGATTGAAGTCGGCCTCCCGCACGCCGTACTTGGCGAGGAGGTCGACGTCCCAGGGGTCCAGGAGCCGCCCGGGCGAGAATCCGGTGACCCGGCCCAGGTGCATGACGCCGAGGTCCGGCGCGCGGTTGCCGGCCGCCGCCATGGCCAGCTTGGTGTAGAAGGGGCTGCCCCACTGGAGGGTCGAGTCCTTCACGTCGATGTCCGGGTTCGCCTTACGGAAGGAGTCCAGCATCGCGATCATGTTGTAGCCGTCGCCACCGCTGAAGAGGTTCCAGTACCGGACGCGGCTGCTCGCGCTGGACGCGAGCGCGTCGGCGCCGGTCCCGAGCGCGGCGAAGCCGAAGCTGCCCGCGACCGTCAGCCCACCGAGTCCAGCCAGGATCTGCCTGCGATTCAGGCCAGGTCGTCCCATGCCCTGCCCTTACTGTTCAGATTGCGAATGTTCGATATTTCGACGAGTGCTCGTAACTTCGAACGGACCGTAGATTCGAAGCGCTTGCGCGTCAATGGGTTGCGCAGAACTTTGGAGCGGCTGTTCATCGCGGGGGCGGTGGCTCACCGCGGGAGACGTACCGCGCCAGCAGCCCCTTCGGGGGCAATGCGCCCCAATAGTTCAGATGAGCATGATTTGCGCGTTTGTGGGGTATCACGACTCGGCCAATACCCCAGAGAGGGAGACGTGGAGGGGGAGATCCAGATGACGACACCGCTTCCGCCCTGTGTCGTGCTCGACATCCCGCAGGGCCTGCGACTTGACCTGCTGGGCCTCGTGGTCGAGATCGGCCAGGTCCGCATCGTCGCCGACCGCTCGGGCCTGCTCGGCAACCTCATAGCCTCTTTGACCTGCGGCGGCGGCACGGCCGCGGCGGAAAACCTGGAGGCGGTGGCGCAGATGCTGCGGGCACAGGAGCGGGCGATGGGGGCCGGCGAGCCGGCGTCGCCGCCGGGCCGCTGACGGCTCGTACGCCTGCTGCGAGCACCGCCGTTCCGTCCACTGCGGGGCCGGTCAGATGCCCTTGCCACGATCAGCGCGCAACGGCTCCTGCGGTTCAGTCGCCCTGCAGTTCCGCCCGCATGACGGAGCGGAACTCCACGACAAGTCGCTGCATCGCGTCCAAGTCGTCCACTTCCGTGGCCACTCGCCACGCCTCAGCGAAGTGGCAAGCCTCGTCGCTGCCGAAAGCATGCACGGCAGCTAGTGCTTCCATGCTCATCTCGACCCGCTTGGCCTTCGTCCAATACCGCTCCACTTCACGGAGCTTCCTCCTTTTGCCCTCCCGCTCGTACCTCAGGCGGCGTACGTCGAGGACGGCCACGCGGAGTGCCGCGAAGTACGCATCGCGCCGCTCCGTACGGAGATAAGCATCTTGCTCCGCTGCTTGCGTCCGGGCGACCATGCGTTCAGCGTGCGCTCTGCCCTGCGCACCCGCGAGCCATGTAAAGACAACTCCGATAGCTCCTGAAACGCCGGTGACGACGGGCGCTATCCACTCCGATGCCATGCACATATCGTGCCCGGGCGAGCGCGAGTTCCAGGTGATCCCACCGGAAACGGCAGCGGTGAACGAGTCACTTCGTTTCTGCCCGCGTCAGTCGTCGAGATCGATGCGAAAGTCGACGATGGTGGTGTCTCCGCGACGTACGATCGGGTGCGCCACTTCTACGATCCTGCCCGTATCGGCGATGTGCCTGCGCGTGTAGCGAAGGACTGGAACGCCCGCGCCGATGCGAAGCGTCGCCGCCTCATACTCGGTCGGCATTCCGGCCGTGAACGACTCTGCGATCTGCACAACGCGGATGCCGAGGCCGGCCAACTGCGCGCGGGTCCCGCCCGGCCACGGCTCGTTGATGGGATCCGCGACCGGCGTACCGGCGACGTCGGACCAGCGCACGTAGCTGGTCGACATCTGGGTCGGCTGACCGTTGTCATTGAAGACGAAGTGCCGGGCGAGAAGCCGCTCGCCGGCCTCGCACTCGAAGAGCGCGGCCAACTCCGCGTCCGCCTGGACCTTCTCGAACCGCTTGTCGAGCCGGTACTCGGACCAGCCGATGCCCTGGTCCTTTGTGTACGGGGTCGACTTGGCACCGGTCGCCGTCCGGTAGCGGTCGGCGACCATGCGGTGGATCGGCGGCCGCGGCCGGACGCGGGTGCCCGCCCGTGCCCGGGTCTCGATGAGGCCCTCATTGGCCAACAGCCGGAGAGCGTTCCGGATCGTTGTCTCGGAGACTCCGCCGTACTCCGTGCACAGCGCGGGAAGCGTGGGGATCTGCTCCCCCGGCCCCCACTCGCCAGAGGAGATGCGACGCCGCAGGTCAGCGGCGATCCGTAGGTACTCAGGCTGTGCCACCGAGGGACCCCGCTTCGAATGATCGCGTCAATCTGAGTACACATACTCTCTCGGTTCGCTTGACCAGCGCCAATCGGCCGGAGATTCTGTGTACAGATAAAAATTATCCGTACTCGGATAACCACTTGCAGGGGGACAGCCATGCCCGATACGGGCCATTCGTGGCACAAGGCATTCAAGGCGGAGCCCATCAAAGCGGCCCACGTCCGCTCCTGGACCGTTGGCTACGTCGGGCACCCCGACGCGCCGCTCATCGCCGGCGAGCTGTACGTCGCCGTCCTCGGCTGGGGATCACTTGTCGTCGTAATGGCCCTGTCGACGGCAGGTTCCCGCTTCAAAGTCACAGCACAGGGCGACGAGCCGATCCCCGCTGCCTGCCACGACTTGCTCGCCTGGAGGCTGGTCACCGGGCTGTCCGACTCGGCTGGGCGCACAGCCGACGGATTCGGGCTCTGGGCGCAACTGAGGACGAACGAACCGACGACTCAATTCCCCAGGGCCGTGCGAACGGCCCGAAGTAACAGCCGAGGAGCATCAGCATGAGGCACGGCACAGCCCAACCAAGCGAACTCGCCCCCTGCGAGCCAGAAGCAGCCAGAACGTTCGAGAGACAGGCGGTCTCAGCGGCGAATTGCTGGTCGTGGGCCAGCTTGCTCATCTCGTTCGACACTACGCGCCGTTGGCCACGACGGCCGGACACGGAGTGTCTGCGAGGGGTGACATGACCGTGATGGCAGACATCCTCCCAACCCTCGCGACGTGCATCGAGATGCGGCAGAAACTCAAGGGTGCGGCCTCATCGGCATGTCCAGCCCGCGGACTCGTGGCCCGCACACTGGAGGGTCGGGGATTGCCCGCCGCCGTACCGGCCGGCGAGTTGGTCGTGACCGAGCTGGTGGCAAACGCGGTGAAGCACACCCGCTGCCCGGTGATAGTCGTAAAGGTGACCCGGCTGGCTCAGGACCGGACGCGAATCGCCGTGTTCGACCCCTCCGAGGAACGGCCGGTGCCGGGCAAGCCAGCACCGGAGCAGGAGGGCGGCCGGGGGCTGACCATCATCGCCGCCATGGCCGCCGACTGGGGCGTGGAGACGCGAGCAACCGGCAAGTGGGTGTGGGCCGAGTTGGACGCCAAGGGCAGCTGGTGAAAGGAAGCACCGCGCAGCTCCTGTACGTGCTCGCCGTCGCCATCCTGCTGATGCTGCTCGGCTGGGGCGTCGTCCGGTCATGACGGCCGAGGCATCACCGCCTATGCGTTCACCACCACCCGCCGCTGCGCCCGGTACGAGCTGCGCCTCGACCCGCTACCGGTCCCACGAGCCAAGCGGATGGCCGCGTCAACCTGCCGCGCACGTCCCTGTACGGCAGTGGGAGGCACCGCTCGCCGCGCAGCTCGCAACCCGTCCCTGCCCTCTGGCCTCGCCGTTTACGAGTTGCCGACGTGAGCGGTGCCCCATCGCACGACCTGACCGATCCACCGAGACCTGTCCCGTCCACCGAGAGGAACGCAATGTTCAACCACGCGGATCGCATCCCGACCGGAACCCCGCTCCCGCAAGGACACCTCACCCCCAAGCCCTGGGGCACGCGGCGCTTCGCCCCGTACCCAGTGGCCGAGGATGAGCACAGGCACGTCGAGATCGACCCAACGACGCAGACCAGCCGCTACTTCAACGCAGCCGGCGTCCCGGTGGCGTCACCGGGGCACGGCACGAGCAGCGGCACCAACCCGTCGACGGGCACCTCGCCCGACGGACAAGGCGGCGGCAACACCGACTCGGACACGGGAAACGACACCGACCAGTGACACAGGACGACGACGCTCGTCCGGTCGCGGTCGTCACGAACGACGACGACCCGACCGCCGACTTCGTGATCGCCGAGTTGCACGGCCGGGGGTGTCCCGGTCGTGCGGCTCGACTCCGGTCACTTCCCCGCAACCCTGTCGTGTTCCGCCCACATCGGCGGCGGCACGGCTCGGTGGCAGGGCAGTCTCGCGACCCCGACCCGCGTCGCGGAGCTCGACGGCGTGCGGGCGCTGTACTACCGGCGCCCATCCGGGTTCGCGTTCCCCCACCTCGGCGAACAGGACGCCCGCTTCGCTGCCGCGCAGGCCCGGTACGGGCTCGGCGGCGTGCTCGTATCGCTGCCCGACTGCCTGTACGTCAACCACCCGCACCGCATCGGCGACGCCGAGTACAAACCGGCCGGACTTGCCGCCGCGGCCGAGGCCGGGTTCGTCCTGCCGCCGACCCTAATCACGAACCGCCCGGTCGACGCCCGCACGTTCGTGAAGGAGCACGGGCCCGTGATCTACAAGCCGCTTGCGACCCCCCTGTACCTCGTCGACGGGCAGGCGCAGACCGTGCGCGTCGACGAGGTCGCCGAGGACGAGATCGACGACGATGTCACCGGGACCATGCATCTGTTGCAGGCCCGCGTCGACAAGGTCGCCGACGTCCGCGTGACCGTGATCGGCGAGCGGGTGTTCGCGGTGCGGATCGACTCGGGGCTGCTCGACTGGCGCACCGACTACGGCACGCACACCTATACGCCGGTCGAGACCCCGCCCGCCGTTGAGCACGCGCTGTTCGCATACCTGCGGCATTTCCGGCTCGTCTTCGGCGCGTTCGACTTCACGCTGTCCGCCGACGGCACGTGGACGTTCATCGAGTGCAACCCTTCGGGACAGTGGGCTTGGATGGAACCTCCGACCGGGCTGCCCATGACCGCCGCGCTCGCTGATCTCTTGGAACGAGGAACGAGGCACCCATGACCGAAGCCAGACCCGATCTTGATCTCGACGAGATGGTCGCCGAGCTGAGGCCCGAGTTCGTCGGACGCCTCACCGCCGAGGGCAAGCTGAACGCCCCCGAGTGGCGGGCCGCCGTCGAGGGCGTGCCCCGTCACGAGTGCACGCCGCGTTTTTACGTGCCGAGCGACGCCCCCGGCATCACGACGTACGTACCGTTCACCCGGGAACTCGTCGGTACCGAGCCGTGGTTGCGCCGGGTCTACAGCGACGAGACGCTGATCACGCAGTTCGACGGGCGTGACCTCGACTGGTCGGACCCGCAACCGATCAGGGGCGCCACCCCTACGTCGTCCTCGACGATGCCCTCGCTCGTCGTGCAGATGCTCGACGCCCTCAACGCCGATGACGGAACGACGGTGACCGAGTACGGCACCGGAACCGGCTACTCGACCGCCCTCATGTGCCACCGCCTCGGCGCCGCGAACGTCACCTCGGTCGAGACCGATCCCGGGGTCACCGCCCGTGCCCGTGACGCCCTCGACCGCTGCGGCTACGCCCCGCGCCTGGTCGTCGGCAACGGGCTCACCGGCGCCGACCGCAGGGTTCCGGCCGAGCGCACGATCGCCACCATGGGCGTACGCGGTATCCCGTGGGCGTGGGTCCGCGAGACCGAGCCGGGCGGGCTCATCGTGGCCACGTTGCGCGGGTGGCTGCGCTCGCTCGGCCTCGTACGGCTGACGGTCGAGGACGGTCGGCACGCGACCGGGCGGTTCATCGCGGCCGATCCGGCGTTCATGATGGCGCGGCAGCAAGAGGCCCCGAGGAACTTCGGCATGCTGCCGGGCGACGACGCCGGCAAGGTACGCGAGACACCGCACGGGCCCGGGCTGCTGCGCATGCCCGACAGCGGATTCGTGGCACAGCTCGCGATGCCGAATGCCCGCACCTTCGACATGACGGCCGACGACGGCACCGTGCAGACGTACGTCCTCGACGCGGCGAACGACTCCTTCGCGGTGCTCTCAAGAGACGGTGCCGGCACCGGATGGAAGGTGCGCGAGGGCGGCCCGGTATCGCTGTGGGCCGAGGTCGAGCACTTTCTCGCACTGTGGCACGCGGCGGGCTCACCGGCCGCGACCGCGTTCGGGATGAGCGTCGAGCCGGACTGTCAGCGGGTGTGGCTGGATGACCCCGAGGACGGACCGAGTTGGCGCCTACCGGTCATGCCGGGCGCGTGAGCGTCCCCGTCGGCCGGTTCCGGCCGGTGACGAGAACGACGCGCTGTCGCCTCACGCTCCCATAACACCTATCGAAGCCGGGGGCACCAGAACGTTCTGGTGCCCCCCTGCCTGCTATCTGTCCACATGCTCAGGAGTGGGACATCACATCGCCGAACATCGGGTCCTCGCCCGTGTTGCCGATGCCCACCGTCGTCGCGCTGAAGCTCACCGCGCCGGTGGCCGTGATGCCCGTGGTGGAGCCGTGCAGGCTCCAGACCGCGCCGTCGTCGCTGTTCTCGCCGCCCGCGCCCACCGACAGGTCGGCGCGGCCGTCCTTGTCGTGGTCGGCGAGGTGGACGGCCGTGCCGAACATGTCCGAGGACTCGTTCGCGCCCGGTACGCCCTCGGTGCCCTGGTTGAAGGACTGCGCGCCGGTCGCCGTCAGACCCGAGGCGCCGCCGCGCAGCACCCAGACGTTGCCCGCGCTGTCCGCGTCCCCGATCGCCTCGAAGACCGCGCTGACGGCGAGGTCCGCGTAACCGTCGCCGTTCACGTCGCCCGCGGCGAGCGCGCCGCCGAACATGTCGTCGGACTCGTCCGCTCCCGGCACGCCCTCGGTGGCCTGGCTGATGACGGTGGTGCGCGTGGTGTCGACGCCCGTCGCACCGCCGTAGAAGACGGTGACGTAGCCGCCCTCCGCCGTCGAGTCGAAGATGTCGAGGAAGTCGGTGCCGACCACCAGGTCGTCGTGCCCGTCACGGTCGAAGTCGGCCACGGTGAGCGCGCCCGCGTACCCCGAGCCCGCCTCCGTCTGGAACACGGGCCCGCTCTCCGCGCCCCGGTAGACGAAGTTGCCCGCGGCGGACCCCACGACCACGTCGTCCACCCCGTCGCCGTCGAAGTCACCGGCCGCGAGGTGGACGGCGCCGTCGGGGTACGCGCCGGAGTCGATCTGCGTCGCCTCGAAGCTCAGCTTCCCGGCCGCGCCGCCCGACTTGGTGAAGCCGCCCTTGAAGATCCACACGTCCTTGCCGGTGGAACCGACCGCCAGGTCCGTCTTCCCGTCCCCGGTGAAGTCGCCCACCGCCAGGGACTGGCCGAACCGGTCGTGGCCCGACGGGTCCGGGTCGCTGACCGTCGTACCGCCCGACAGGCCCGACGCGCTCCCCCACAGGATCGTGACCGAACCGCCGTCGACGTCACCGTCGACGTCCTCCAGCGGCGTGCCCACGACGAGATCGCCGTAGCCGTCGCCGTTCAGGTCGCCGTGCGCGAGCTCGGTGCCGAAGCGGTCGTCGTCCTCCGAGGCTCCCGGCACATCGGCGGAGCTCTGCGAGGTGATCTTGTGGTTCGCGGCGGTGATACCGCTCGCCGAGCCGTAGTTGACGACGACCGCGCCCGCCTTCGCCTTCCCGTTGGCCACCGCGCCCGGCGCACCGGTCGCCAGGTCGCGGTAGCCGTCACCGTTGAAGTCGTCGGCGAGACCCGACGCGGCGGCGCTCGCGGCGCCGGGCAGGGCGACGACCAGACCGCCGGCCACGGCAGCCGCGACGGCGGTGGCGCTCAGGACGGCGGAGAGCCGGGAGCGCCGGTACTCGCGCTTGTACTTGTAGTGGGGGCGGGACGTGAGCGGGCGGGACATGGGTTCCCCTCCAAGTCGTACGTGCGAACTCAGAGTTGACCTTCGATGAACCCGAAGGGTTGTACGGGAGAGGAGAGTCGTACGGGGCAGGAGTGCTTTTCCTCAGCCCGCGAACGCCCGTTGCGGCAGCCCCTTCCCCGCGCCCGGTACCACCAGTACCGATCCCGACAGCGGATGCGGCGCCGTCAGGCCCGTACGCGCTGTCGTGATGTACAGGTCGGTCAGGTCGTCGCCGCCGAAGGCGCATGCCGTGGGGCGGCGGACCGGGAGGGGGACGGTCCGGTCCAGGACGCCGGAGGGGGTGTAGCGACGGATCGCGCCGCCGTCCCACAGGGCCACCCATACGCAGCCCTCCGCGTCCACCGTCAGGCCGTCCGGGAAGCCGGCGCCCTCCTCGATCGTCGCCAACTCCCGCCTGGCGGTGGGGAGTCCACCCCCGTCGACGTCGAAGACGTCGATCCTCCGGGTCGGCGAGTCGATGTAGTACACCTGCCGGCCGTCCGGGCTGAAGCCCGTACCGTTGCTCACCGCCACGTCGTCCAGGAGCGTGCGGACCGTGCCGTCCGCGGAGAAGCGGGACAGCGTGCCGCCGCCCGCCGCCTCGTCGTAGCGCATGGTGCCCGCCCAGAGGGTGCCGTCCGGGGCCACCGCCGCGTCGTTGCCCCTGCGGCCCGGGACCGGTTCGTGGTGCAGCCAGTGGAAGCCCTCCGACACCGAAGAATCGGACCCCGGCGGGCCGTAGAGGGCCACTCCGTCCCGGAGGTTCACCACCAGACCGCCGCCCTCGCGCGGCTTCGCCGCGCCCACGTGCTGTTCGGTGAGCATGACCGTGCGGCGGCCCGAGGACGGGTCGTAGGTGTGCACCCGGCTGCCGAGGATGTCCACCCAGATCAGGCGGCCCGCGGCCGCGTCCCAGGTCGGGCCCTCGCCGAGGATCGCGGACGCCCGTACGGCGAGTTCGACGCCGCCGATGTTCACCGTGCTCATGACGCGCTCCGGTGGCCGAGGCGCTCCGACAGTTCCGCGGCGCCCTTGGCCGCGAGCTGCTCCAGTTCGCCGAGCCGCTCCTCGCTCCAGCGGATCATCGGTACGGAGATGGAGAGCGCGGCGACGACCCGGCCGGTGCGGTCGCGCACCGGCGCCGCCACACAGCTCACGTCGGGATTCGACTCGCGGCTCTCCACCGCGACGCCGCGCCGGCGGATCTCGGTGAGCGCCTCGCGCAGGGCGGCCGGCTCGGTGATGCTGTTCGGCGTCATCGCGACCAGTTCCGCGTCGTCGGGGACGCGGGCCGCGAGCTCCGGCTCGGGGAGCGAGGCCAGCAGCATCTTGCCGACGGAGGTGCAGTGCGCGGGCAGCCTGCGTCCGGCGGCGGACACCATGCGTACGGCGTGCGTGGAGTCCACCTTCGCGATGTAGATGACGTCGGCACCCTCCAGGATGGCCACGTGCACCGTCTCGTCACAGGTCTCCGCGACGGAGCGGGCGACCTGCTGGCCCTCGGCGGCCAGGTCGAGCTGCTCGGCGTACCGGCTGCCCAGCTGATAGGGGCGCACGCCCAGGCGGTAGCGTCCGGGCTGGCCCGGTACCTGGACGATGTACTGCCGGGCGGCCAGAGTGGTGACCAGCTCGTGCACGGTGGTGCGCGGCAACTGGAGCTTGCGCACGATGTCCGGGGCGGAGAGCGTGCCGTCCCCGTCGAGGAAGAGCTCCAGTATGTCGAGAGCCCGGGTCACGGCAGGTACGAGGCGTCCCACGAGCAGCCCCTCCCTTTTGTTCGAAATTTCAACTGGCGATCGGGATGACGAACACAGGCTACTCAAGGGTCGTCTGGCCAGGCAATGGGCTCAGCGTCGGGGGCGTGCCTCCCCCAGCTCTCCCCGTAATCGCTGCGCCCGCAGCACCAGTTCCAGTTCGAAGCGGCGGTCCGGGTCGTCCACCTCGTCGCCCCACAGCTCCCGGATCTGGCGCAGGCGGTAGCGGACGGTCTGCGGGTGGACGCCCAGGCGGGCCGCGACCTCGGGGGCGCCGCCGCGCGTCTCCAGCCAGGCGAGCAGGGTCTCGGCGAGGCGGCGGCCGTGGGTGGGGCCGCAGTGCGCGAGCGGGGCGAGACAGCGCAGCGCCAGGTCGTCCAGCAGTTCCTCCGGCTGGAGCAGGACCAGGGCCTCGGTGTGCTCCGTGCACAGCAGGACCTCGCCGGCCGGCAGCAGCCCTCGTTCCATGAGCCGGACCGCCGCCTCCGCCCAGCGCAGCGACTTGGCGGCGTCGGCCGGCGGCACCGGCGGGCCGATGGCGCCCGCCCAGCCGGCCAGCGCCCGGTGCAGCAGTTCGGAGCGGCCCGCCGCGTCCGGTTCGGGGACGACCATGCGGGGCTGCTCGCACTCCATGTCCAGCAGCACCTCCTGGGCGACGGCGGGGGCGACGGCCTCGCGGGCCGGGCGCAGCAGTACGCCGACGGCGACCCGGGCGGGCAGCGGCCAGCCGACCCGGGCGGCGCGTTCGGCGAGCGCGTCGGCGGGGTCGTCCCGCAGCCCCCGCGGTCCCTGCGGATGCTCGGAGAGCAGCAGTTCCATCAGGCGGCGCTGGAGGCGCAGCCGTTCACCGGCCTGGCGGGCGGCCGCCTCGGCGTAGCCGCGCACGGACTGGTCGACCAGGCCGTCCAGGTACTCGTAACCGGCGTCCACGAGTTCGTACATCGCGGGCGGCGGGATCTCGACCCGCTGCCCGATCTCCGCGAAGCGGCGCCAGGCCAGGCGTACGCCGAGGCGGTAGATCGCCTGGAGCGCGTCGAGGCTGCGGCCGTGCAGGCCCTCGCCGCGGCCGAACTCCTGGAAGACCTCGGGGTGGACGCGGGGGCGGCCCTCGGCGGTCTCCAGGTGCTGGACGAAGACCTCGATCGCGCGGCGGATGCCGACCAGCGCCATCGGCTCCCCGGAGTCGTCCAGGACGACCGGCAGGTGCGGGTACTCCCGGCGGATCTCGTGCAGGATCTCCTCCGCCAGGACCGGCGCCTCGGCCATCGCGAGGTCCGCGAACTGCCTTACCTGGAGCCGGGGTACGTCCCGCCAGGCCGATCCGGCCGCCCCGGCCGCCCCAGAGGACGAGGTCGAGGACGAGGACGGGCCGACCAACCCGGCAGACCCCGCCGACCCGACCGACCCGGCAGACCCCGCCGACCCGGCCGGCCCGGTGGATCCCGCCGACCCGGCCGGCCCGGTGGATCCCGCCGACCCGGCCGACCCCGTCGCGACCGTTCCCGGGCGGGAGGTCACGGCGAGCGCTCCCCGCCCGCCTGCTCATAGGTGATCAGCGGGGTGTTCGGCTGCTCCGGGGTGGCCTCCAGGAGGGCGACGATCCCGAGCGCGGCGCCCACGGCGAGTACGGCGGCGGCCACGACGGTGAGTGCGGCGGCTAGCAGTCTGGACATCGCAGGGTCAGCCCTTCAGTCGACTCCCGGTCGAAAGGTCCACACCCGATCCCGGTCGAAAGGCCCACACCCGAACACGTCGTACCGCGGGCACGACTGCGCACGAGTCCTCAGTCTCAGCAATGCATTGACACCCCGTCAAGGGTGCGCCTACGGTTCCCGGCCCATACCGCACGCGCACTTTCCCCCCTCGGTGCCGCCACCCCGACGGTGTCGCCGCCTCAAGCCCTGGAGTGCCCGGATGCGCCGGAACGCCTCGTTACGTACCGCCTCGCCCCTCTCCCTGATCCTGCTGGGCCTCGGCACCTTCCTGCTCGTCCTGGCCCCGATGCTGTCGTGGTACGTGGAGCCGCGCGCCGCCGTGAACCCCGTCGACATCGACACCACCGCCGTCTACACCGGCACCGGCAGCGTCTTCGACCTCGAGAAGATCAAGACCGTGCCGAAGCAGCGGATCACCGTCACCCAGCGGGTGCGCGGCGACGTCGCCGACAGCGAGCGCAGCGGGAAGGCGGTGTGGGACGTGACGACGACGGTCGACACGGACCGTTCGCTGCCCGCCGCCGACCCGCACGACGCGCTGGAGTTCACCCCGCACCGCTGGGTCACCGACCGGCGCACCAACGCGCCCGTGCACTGCTGCCACGAGAAGCCCTACATCGAGGGCGAGGCGTACCTGAAGTTCCCCTTCGACGTGCGCAAACGGGCCTACCGCTGGTGGGACAACACGCTCGGCGCGGCGATCACCCTGGACTACCGCGGCACCCGGAAGATCCGCGGCTACGAGGGGTACCGCTTCACCGGCACCGTGCCCGCCACCAGGACCGGGACCCGGCTCGTGCCGGGCACGCTGGTGGGGCAGCCGAAGCGGAGCCAGGTGCTCGCCGAGGAGTGGTACGCCAACCACCTGGTCGAGCTGGTCGTCGACCGGCGCACCGGCCGGGTGATCTACGCGCGGACCGGCCCGCGCCGGACGCTGCGGGCGCCCGGCTCCACGAAGGACGCGACGGTGCTGCTCGACAGCCGCAAGATCGCGTTCACCCCGGCCACCCAGAAGGACCAGGTGGCACAGGCGAGGACGGAGAGCGGTCAGCTGCGCCTGGTGGGCGAGACGCTGCCGCTGGTCGCCGCGGTCCTGGGCTTCGTCCTCGCGATGGCGGGTTCCGTTTTGGTGGCGCGCGGCCGGCGGCGTCCCGGTACGTCCGAGTCGTCCGGAACGTAACTCACGAACTGATGTGCTGTCAGCTCCACAAAGCCCGGAAATTGTCACGTCGGTGAGTAGCAGCATCGAACCACTGGGCGAAAACTGTCCACCCCACCCGAGCACAGCACGCCCACACTCCGATGCGTTCCACAACCCACACCGTCCGTCCCCCCGCGTCCATCCCCCCACGCGAAGTTCCGCACCCTGAGACGAGTTGGAGCACCCATGCCCCAGCACGTGCCTTCCTCACTGCGCGAGGCGTTCCCGCGCTCCGCGCAGTACCCCCCGGCGCTCCCCCCACGTCCGCGCCGGATCGTCTTCCTCGCCCACCGTGATCTCGGCCATCCGGCCGCCGGCGGCTCCGAGCTGCTGGTCGACCGGCTCGCCTCGGGACTGACCCGGCTCGGTCACCAGGTGACCCTGCTGTGCGGCGGTCCCGCGTCGCCGCCGCGCGAGTACCGGGTCGTCTCCGCGGGCGGCGACCTCGGCCATTTCCTGCGGGCCCGGTCCGCCTTCCGGCGCCGGGTCGGCGACGCCTGCGATCTGCTGGTCGAGGTGTGCAACGGGATGCCGTACCTGGCGCCGTACTGGCACCGGGGGCCCACCCTCTGTCTGGTGAACCACGTCCACACCGATCTGTGGCGGATGCGGTTCGGCGGGGCGCTGGCTCCCGCCGCGCGGGTCGGCCGAAGACTCGAACAATGGGCGCTCACCGGCGCCCAGCACCGCGGCCTGCTGGTCGCCGTCTCGCCGTCCACGGCACACGCGCTGCACGGCATCGGCGTCGAGCGGGACCGTATCCGGATGGTGCACAACGGGGTCGAGGAGCCGGGGCCGCGGGCGCCGCGCTCGCCGGAGCCGCTGTTCCTGGCGGTGGGACGGCTCGTCGAGTACAAGCGGATCGATCTGCTGCTGCGGCTGTGGGAGCGGGTGCGGCCGGTCACCGGCGGCCGGCTGGTGATCGTCGGCGACGGTCCGCAGCGCGCCCGCCTCGGACGGTTGGCGGGAGCGGACGTGGAGTTCGCCGGTCATGTCGACGAGGCGGAGAAGCACCGGCTGCTGTGCGCCGCCTGGCTGCTGCTGCATCCCTCGGCGGTCGAGGGCTGGGGCCTGGTGGTCATGGAGGCGGCGGCCCGGGGGACCCCGGCGATCGCCTTCGACGTACCCGGTCTGCGGGACTCCGTGGCCGACGGCAGGACCGGGATACTGGCCCACGGCGAGTCCTCGTTCGCGGCGGCCTGGTGCACGCTGGCGCTCAGCGGGCGGCGCCGCGCGCTGCTGGGCGGGGCCGCCCGCGAACGGGCCGCCCGGTACCGCTGGGCGCACACGGTCCGCCGGTTCGAGGCGGTGGCCGCGGAGGCGGCGCGGAGCTGGACACCGTGAGGGCACGGCCGGAGGCGGGAGCACACGGGGCGAGTACCGGCGGCGGTGCAAGGGCCGGTACGAGTACGGGTGCCGGCACCGGCTTCAAAGATCCCTCCCTGCGCCGCTCCCTCGCGCTCCTTCGGGCCTTCCGGCACGAGCAGGCCGACCCCGGGCGCTGCTACTCGCTCCTCGCCCGCGACGCCGCCGACCAGGTCGAGGCGGCGTACGGGCCCGTACGGGGGCGGACGGTCGTCGACGTCGGCGGCGGGGGCGGGTACTTCACGGCGGAGTTCCGGCGGCGCGGGGCGCACGCCTTCCTCTTCGAGCCGGACGTGCGGGAGTTCGGGGACCGGCCGCCGGACGGCGCCGTCGTCGCGGACGGCTATCTGCTGCCGCTGGCGGACGGGGTGGCGGACGTCTGTTTCTCGTCCAACGTCCTGGAGCACGTGGCCGATCCGCAGACGTTCCTGAGCGAGTTGGTGCGGGTGACCCGGCCCGGCGGGCTGATCTACGTGTCGTTCACCAACTGGCTGTCCCCGTGGGGCGGTCACGAGTGGGCGCCCTGGCACTACCTCGGTGCCCGGCGGGCGCGGGCCCGCTACCGGCGCCGTACCGGGAAGGACGCCAAGCACACCCTCGGCGAGAACCTGTTCGCCGTGCACATCGGACCCACCCTGCGGCAGGTGCGCGCCCGCGACGACGTCCGCGTGGTCTCGGCGCGCTCCCGCTACTGGCCGTTCCTCGCGTCGGCCGTCGCGAAGGCGCCGGGGCTGCGCGAGTTCGCCACCTGGAACCTCCTCCTCATCCTCCGGCGGTGTCCCCCATGACGAGCACGGTCCAGGCCCCACCCCCGGCAGCCGTCCGCCCCGTCGCGACCGCCGCGGGCCCCCCGGAGGGTCCGCGGTCGCGGTGGTGGCTGCTGGGGTTCTGGGCCGTGGTGTTCGTGCTGCTCCTGGCCGTGCACCCGGGCCGTACGACGTTCGACACGAAGCTCGGGGTCGTGCTCGACCCGTGGCAGTTCCTGTCCGATCTCGGTCAGTTGTGGCACGACCGGGGCGGCTTCGGCGGTCTTCAGGACCAGTACGCCGGATATCTGTGGCCGATGCTGCCGTTCTACGGGCTGTGCGAACTGGTGCACCTGCCGGTGTGGCTCGCCGAGCGGCTGTGGCTGTCGCTGATCGTCTCGGTCGCGTTCTGGGGCGCGCTGCGGCTCGCCGAGCGGCTGCGCTTCGGTTCGTCCGCGTCCCGGCTGCTCGCCGCGGTGGCGTACGCGCTGTGGCCGGTCTTCACCACCGTCGTCGGCTCGACCTCGGCCGCGGCCCTGCCGGGCGCCTTCCTGCCGTGGGTGCTGCTGCCGCTGACGAACGAGCGGTGCGCCGCCCGTGTCGCCGCCCTGCGCTCGGCGCTGCTCGTGCCCTTCATGGGCGGGGTGAACGCGGCGGCGACCCTGGCGTCCCTGCTGCCCGTCGGCCTGTACCTGCTGTCCCGGCCGCGCGGGCCCCGGCAGCGCAAGCTGATCGCCTGGTGGGTGCCGGGGGTGGTCCTGGCTACGGCCTGGTGGGTGATCCCGCTGCTCGTCCTCGGCGTCTACGGCGAGAACTTCCTGCCGTACGTGGAGACGGCGCAGGTCACGACGGAGACCATGTCGGCGGCCGAGTCGCTGCGCGGCGCCGGGAACTGGGTGGCGTACCTGCACTTCGGCGAGCCGTGGCTGACGGCCGGCTGGACCGTCGCCGCCTCCGTGGTCGTGATCGTCTGCTCGGCGCTCGCGGCCGGGCTCGGCCTCGCCGGACTCGCCCGGCGGGACCTGCCGGAGCGCCGGTGGCTGGTGCTGACCGTGATGTCGGTGGCGCTGATCACGCTGGCGGGGTACGGCGGCAGGGCCGGGGCGCCGTTCCACGGGCTGGTGCAGGACTGGCTGGACGGCCCGCTCGTCCCGTTCCGCAACATCTACAAGTTCCAGACCGGGCTCGCGCTCGCCCTGGTGCTGGGGCTCGCGCACCTGGTGGGCGTCGCCACCTCGCCGCGCGGGGCCCGCCGGGTGCGCGGGCGCCGCTTCGCCCCGCTGATCGCGGCGGTCCTGGTCCTGCCGGGGCTCGCCTGGCCTTACCTCAACGGGTCGATCCTCAACCCCGGTTCGTTCCGCGAGCTGCCCCGGTACTGGCAGACCACGGCCGACTGGCTGGCGAAGCAGTCGCCGGACTCCCGCGCCCTCGTCGTCCCGGCCACCGCGCACGGCCTCTACGCCTGGGGCTCCCCCATCGACCACCCCCTCGACGTGCTCGCCGAGTCCCGCTGGGCGCAGCGCGACTTCGTGCCCTTCGGCACCCCCGGCAACCGGCGCGCCATGGACGCGGTGGAGGAAGCCCTGCTGACGGGGTCCGAAGTGCCCGGTCTCGCCGACTACTTGAGCCGGGCCGGGCTGTACTACGTCGTCGTCCGCAACGACCTCGACCCCGACGAGCTGGGTTACGTGCCCACCGCGACCGTCAAACGGACCCTGGAGCAGTCGGGATACGTGCGGGAGACCGGGTTCGGTCCGGTGATGACCGGCGGGCGGATCGCCGAGGACACCCCGTTGCAGGTGGAGGGGTTGTATCCGCGGCAGCGGGCGGTGGAGGTCTACCGGCCCGCGGACGCCGCCGTGCCGCGCCCCGGGCAGGCGGCGCTGCGGGCGGTCGGCGACACCGCCGTGGTCTCCGGCGGCCCGGAGTCGCTGCTGCCGCTGTCCGCCGACCCGGCGATGCGGAACCGGGCCACCGTGCTCGCGGGCGACAGCCATCCCGGGCTCGGCACCCCCGAGGTGCAGGTCACGGGCGACGGGCTGCGCCGCGCCGACACCCGGTTCGGGCTGGTCAACTCCAACACCTCGTACACGTACACGCGCGACCAGCGCAACGATCCCGGCAGTGTGCAGAACCCGGGCGAGGAGCCGCACCAGATCCTGCCGGGGGGCACGGCCGGGGGCACCGGCCGTCAGACCGTGGCCGAGCTGCGCGGCGCCCGTTCGGTGACCGCCTCCTCGACCGGCAACTGGCTCTTCCACCTGCCGCAGGCCGACCCGGTGAACGCCTTCGACGGTAATCCGGACACCGCGTGGGCGGAGGGCTCGGCCGGGTCGGCGAACGGGCAGTGGCTGCGCATCGCCTTCACCGGCTCCGTGGACATGCCCTCGTCGGTCGAGGTGACCCCGCTGCCGCAGGAGGGGGTGCGGTCGGCGGCCACCCGGGTGCGGGTGGAGACGGAGCAGGGGGCCGTCACCAGTTATCTACAGCCGGACGGCTCCACCCAGCGGATCAGGGCGCGCGCCGGGGCGACGGAGTGGCTGAAGATCACGATCGTCGGCTCCACCGCCCGCAAGGCGGGGCTCACCGGCGCCGGGTTCGCCGAGGTCGGCATCCCGGGCGTGCAGGTCACCCGGCTGCTGCGGCTGCCCACGGACGCCACGGTCGCCGACCAGGTGGACGCCGCCGCCGGGATCGTCTCGCTGCACCGCGCCGCCGACCCCACCGGGCTCTCCCCCACGGGCACGGAGGCGGGCCTGCACCGCCGCTTCTCCACCGAGCAGGCGGAGACGTACGAGGTGAAATCGACGGCGGTCCCGGTCCCCGGCGCGGCGCTCGACCAGCTCCTCTACGACGTCGCGCCCGAGCAGCAGAAGCGGATCACCGCCACGGCCGACTCCACGGCCCGGCTCGGCAGCGGGCTGTCGGCGCGGAATCTGACCGACGGCGACCTCACGACGGCGTGGCTCGCGGGCAGCCGTCCGGTCATCCATCTGAGCTGGCCGGGCAAGAAGAAGATCAGCTCCATCGTCCTCGCCCCGGCGGGCGGACTCTCCACCCGGGCCACGAAGGTCAGCATCGGCTCACCGGACGGCGCCGCGATCACCGGCGTCGACGAGAACGGCTGGGCCCGCTTCGACCCCATCACCACCGACCGGCTCGACATCACCGTCACCGGGACCGCGCCGCTGACCGTCCACAACCCGGTCGCGGGCGACAACCTCCAGCTTCCGGTCGGACTGGCGGAGGCGTACGTCCCCGCGCTCGCCGAGTACCGCACCCCGCAGCCGTCGGGCACCCGCGCCTTCTCGCTGCCGTGCGGCAAGGGGCCGGTGCTCGCGATCGACGGTGACCTGTACGAGACGGCGGCCAAGGGCACCGTGCGGGACCTGGTGGAGCGCCGGGGCGTCGAGGTGACGCTGTGCCAGCAGGGCGGCCGGGACAGGACGCTGCGGCTCGACGCCGGTGAGCACCGGGTCGAGGCCGGGGACGCCGGGCCGCTGGCCGTCACCGACGTGACGCTGACCCGGGGCACCCTCACGGAGGCGGCGCCCGCCGGGCGGAACCTGCGCGTGCGCGACTGGCTCGGCGACCGCCGCGAGGTGACCGCGAGCGCGGGCGCCGCCGCGTATCTGACCACGTACGAGAACTACAACGACGGCTGGCGGGCCACCCTGGGCGGCCGGAAGCTGTCGCCGGTACGGCTCGACGGCTGGCAGCAGGGCTGGCTGGTCCCGGCCGGCGCGGGCGGCACGATCAAGCTGTCGTACGAGCCGGCGGACACGTACGAGGCCGGGCTGATCGGCGGCGCGGTCGCGGTGGCGGCGCTCGCCGGGCTCGTCCTGTGGCGGCGGCGCACGCCGAACCCCGACGCCCCGCAGCCGGTGCCGCCGAACCCCGGGCTGTGGCTCGGCACGGTGGTGCTCACGCTGGTGGGCATCGTGATCGCGGGCTGGTTCGCGGCCCTCGTCCCGCTCCTCGCGCTGCTCGCGTGGAAGCGGCACGCCCTGCTGGTGCCGCTGGCGCTCCTCGCGCTCGCGGGGGCGGGAGCCGCCGCAGCGGTCGGCGCCGGGTCGGCGCCCGCGGAGGGTACGGGCGCGTTCGGGCCCGTGGCCCAGGTCCTGGCCCTGGCCGGCCTCTTCGCCGGCTTGGTGAGCGTGCGCGAACGCACCGCGCCGGACGCCCCGGGCACGACCCTCCAGTGGCAGCCGCCCCCACCCTCCGAGGCCCCGACGCAACCCCTCCCACGCCGCCGCCGGGGCGAGACCCGGGGCCCGGGAGCACGACGCCCGCTGGGGCCGCGGCCACCCGTCGAGAGGGGGCCGGGCGAGGGAGCCCGGCGGGGCGGCGAAGGGGCGCGGACGCCTGGCGAGCAGTCACGCACGCCCGGCGAGGGCTTACCGCGGGAGCGCGGGCGCGGGGTCGGGGACGCATCCGGGGCGGGGCACGGACGGGGCCCCGGTCCCGGGACCGGGCCCGGGACCGGCCACCCGCCGGGCAGGACGTCCGGGCCGACGACCACCGGGACGGCGGAGCCCGGCTACGAAGACGCACCCGGGGCGGGGCACGGGCGAGACTTCGGACCGGGCCCCGGCCCCGGTGCCGGACCCGGGGTCGCTGTCGGGCCGACCGTCTCCGCCCGTGGGCCCGGTGCCCCGCCGCCGGAGGCGCCGCCGTCGCGGAAGCCGCGGTTCCGGGCGGGGTCCGGTGCGGAGGGTGGCCGTGGTGGCTCCGGGGAGCGGGCCGGCTCGCGGGAGGACGACGACTCCGGGAAGGACGGGAGCGCATGACCGCGGTGGAGCGTCCGGCACGGGACGGGGCCGAAGGGCCCGGGAGGGCCGGCGGGCTCGGGGGGTCCGGCGGGCTCGGGGGGTCCGGCGGGACCGGGGGGTCCGGCGGGACCGGGGGATCCGGCGGGACCGGGGGGTCCAGCCGGCTCGGGGGGCCCAGCGCGCTCGGGAGGCCCAGCGGGGCCGGGGGGCCCAGCGGGACCGGGGGGCCCAGCGGGACCGGGGGGCCCAGCGGGACCGGCGGGACCGGGACGCCCAGCGGGACCGGGACGCCCGGCGGGGCCGGCGGGGCCGGGGGATCCGGCGGGGCCGGGGGATCCGGCGGGGCCGGCGGGGCCGGCGGGACCGGCGGGGCTGGCGGGACCGGGACGCCCGGCGGGACCGGGAAGTCCGGTGGGACCGGGAAGTCCGGCGGGGACGCGTGGTCTCCGGTTCGGGTGCCGTTTCCCGTGGTCGACGAGGTCGCCCGGCACTGTCATCAGGACGAGGAGCCGGAGACCGTGCACATCGAGGTGCATCTGCCCGGACGGCTCGACCGGGCCCGGCTCACCCGGGCGTTCACCGACGCGCTGCACCGCCACCCGCGCATCCTCATGCGCGAGGCCGCGGGCCCCTGGTACCGGCGCCGCTACGAGTGGGAGCTGACCGCGGACCCGGACCCGGACGTACCGGTGGTGACGTTCCCGCCGCCGCACCGCGACGCCCTCCGGGAGGCCAGGACCAGGGCACTGTCCCAGGCCCCGCCCCTGTCCTCGGCCCCGCCGATCCGGCTCGAGGTGGTCGAGGGAAGCAAGGAAGACGAGGGCACCGTCCTCTTCCTCACCATCAACCACACCGCCCTCGACGGCCCCGCCTGTCTGCGCATCCTGGCCACGGCGGCCGAGCTGTACGGCGGCCGGGACAACGCCCCCGCCGCGCCACCGGTCCGCGCACCCGACAGCGCCCCGCCCGCGCGCGGAGACACCCCCTCCACCTGGGCCCCGCCCGCCCGCGTGGCCCCCGGCACCCCCGAGCCGTCCCCCGGCAACGCAATGCTCGTCACCGAGCTGTCCGTCCCGCGCCGCCCCAAGGGCGCGCCCTGGACCGTGAACGACCAGCTGATGGCCGCGACCGCGCTGACGATCGCCCACTGGAACCGGGAACACGGCGCCCGCCCCCGCCCGCTGCGCATCACCATGCCGGTCGACGACCGCCCCCGGGGCACGGACATGCCGATCGGCAACGGCACCCGGCTGGTCGAGGTCCCCTTCGCCCCGGAAGAGCTGGAAGGGACGGAAGACCCTGCCCGGATGGCGGCGCTGCTGCGCCGCACGGCCGACCGCACCCGGGCGCTCAAGTCGCTGCCCCGGCCCCAACTGGGGCGCGGTGCAGCCCTGTTGACCGCACCGGTCGTCCCGGTGGCGTGGCGCGCCGCCGTCACCCGCGGGCTGCGCCGGGCCGCCGTGCCGTGGACGTCGACCACCCTGCTCAGCAACATCGGCCGGGTCCCGTACCCGCTGGACTTCGGCGAGGGCGCCGGACGCGCGCACGCCGTCTGGTTCTCCGCCCCGGCCCGGATGCCGCGCGGCCTGACCGTGACCACCGCCGCCACCGCGGGCCGGCTGCACCTCACCCTGCGCTGGTCGCGCACCCTGCTCGGCCCCGGCGACGGCGCCCACCTCCGTGACCTCTTCGAGCACTACACGCACACGACGCAGGAGCCCTCATGACCACGACCGCGCCGGCCCGGCGGACAGAGCTGCGGGACTTCTACGAGGATCCCGCCGTCCCCGTGGCCTCCGGCGCCGCGCGCACCCTGCGGCAGGCCCGGATGCTGGCCGCCGCGCTCGGCCCGGCCACGGCGGGCCCGCGCACCGTCCTCGACCTCGGCTGCGGCGACGGCACCGCCGCGGCCACCGCCGCCCCGCTGCTCGCGGGCCACCGGATCGTCGGCGTCGACTGGTCGCAGGACGCCCTGCGCCGCGCGCACGCCCGGCTGCCGTACGCCGTACGCGGTGAACTCGGCGACGGCGGGCTGCCGTTCGCCACCGGGTCGGCGGACGCGGTGCTGTTCAGCGAGGTGCTCGAGCACCTGGTGGACCCGGACGCCGCGCTGGACGAGATCCGCCGGGTGCTGCGGCCCGGCGGGCACCTGATGCTCTCCACGCCGAACCTGGCCGCCTGGTACAACCGCGTCCTGCTCGCGGCCGGGGTCCAGCCCGTCTTCTCGGAGGTGAGCCTGCGCGCGGTCCACGGCAGGCCGGGCCGCGAGGTGGTCGGCCACCTGCGGCTGTACACGGCCCGCGCGCTGCGGCAGTTCGTGACCGCCGCGGGCTTCGAGACCGTACGGCTGCGGGGTGCTCCGTTCCACGGGGTGCCGCGTGCGCTGCGGCCCCTGGACCGGCTGGCCTGCGCGGTCCCCCCGGCCGCCTCGATCCTGCTGCTGCACGCGCGCAGGACGTAGCCGTGTGGTGGGGGGTGGCCGCGGCGCTGCTGGCGAACGTGCTGTACAGCACCGGTTTCGTGCTGGAGAAACGGGCGCTGTCGGCGCTGCCCGAGGTGAACATCCGCCGCCCCGCCCGGCTGCTGCGCCTGGTCGTCGGCAGCCCGCTGTGGCTCGGCGGCTCGCTGGCGCTGGCCGCCGGTTTCGGCGCGCAGCTCGCCGTCTACCGGACGCTGCCGATCGCCGCCGCCCAGGGCCTGTTCGTCTCCGGGCTCGTGCTGCTCGTGCTGCTGTCGGCCCGGCTGCTCGGCGAGGAGACCACGGGCCGGGAGCGGTACGCGCTCGCGGCGGTCCTCGCCGCGCTGCTGATGGTGGTGCTGTCGCTGCGCGAGGACTCCGACACCGTCGGCAGGGGCGCGCCGGCCCCGCTGATCCTGCTGGTCTGCCTGCCGTCGCTAACCGCGGGCGTCTGGCTGTACGGCTCCGCGGAGCGCCGCGCCCGCCACCGGCACCGGCTGCCGACCACCGGCGTCGAGTACGGCGTGGCGGTGGGGCTGCTGTACGGGGTGAGCTCGCTGGCCATCAAGGGGGTGTCGAGCTTCCTGACGTCCGACGGCCCCGGCGCCGCGCTCCTCGGGCTGCTGCGCTCGCCGTACCCGTACCTGCTGCTGTTCACCGGCGCCTTCGGTCTGGTGATGTCGCAGGCGGCGCTGCAACGCTGCCGCGCCTCCCTCATCGTGCCGGTCTGCACGACCGTGACCTGTCTGTTCACGGCGGTGCTCGGCACGCTCGCGTTCGGCGAGGCGCTGCCGCACGAACCGGTCCGGCTGGCGCTGCGCCTGGCGGGCACGGTCCTCGCCGTCGGCGTACTGCTGACCATGCCCAAGCACGACACGGGCCCGCAGCACGACGCCGCTCCGCCGCACGACACGGGCCCGCAGCACGACGCCGCTCCGCCGCACGAAACGAGCCCGCGGTACGACACGGCCCCGCAGCATGACGCCGCCTCACAGCACGACACCGCCTCGCAGCACGACACAGCCCCACAGCACGACAACGCCTCACAGCACGACACCGCCCCGCCCCGACCGCCGAGGAGCTGACCCCCATGAACCCCGACGACCCGCTGCTGAAGATCCTCGCCTGCCCGCTGGACAAGGGCCCGCTGCTGCTGCTCCGCCCCGACGACGCGCTGTACAACCCGCGGCTGCGCCGCCGCTACCCGATCGTCGACGGCATCCCGCAACTGCTGCCGTCCTCCGGGGAGCAGGTGTCGCAGGACGAGCACGAGGACTGCCTCCGGCGGACGGAACAGGCACCGCCGCGGGTGCCCCCGGCTCCCCGGACAGCCCCGTGACGACGACACTGGCCGCCCGGGTCGCCCCGCTGCTGCCCGTCCGGCTGGTCGCCGCGACGGCCCGGCTGGTCTACCCGCGCTTCGAACCGGAACTGGCCCGGCTCGCCGACCTGTGCCCGCCCGGCTGCGGCACGGCGGTGGACGTCGGCGGCTGGTACGGGCCCTGGACACACCGGCTGGCCGCGCGGGCCCGGCAGGTGGTGGCCCTCGAACCGGTGCCCCGGCTCGCCCGGCTGCTGTCCTCGGGCGCGCCCCGCAACGTCCGGGTGGTCGGCGCCGCCGCCGCGGACCACCACGGCACCGCCCGGCTCTGGCTGCCCGCCGGGGACGCGGGCGACCGCGGGGTGTCGTCGCTGGTCCGCCGGGACATCCACGCCCGCTCGGTGGAGGTGCCGTGCGTCACCCTGGACGGCCTGGGCCTGCGCGACGTCGGCTTCGTCAAGATCGACACGGACGGCGGCGAACTGGCCGTGCTGCGCGGCGCGGAGACCCTGCTGCGCCGCGACAGCCCGGCCCTCTTCGTGGAGCTGGAGTCCCGCATCCAGCCCATCGCCCCGGTCGTCGGCCACCTCGCCGCCCGCGGCTACGCGGGCTGGGTGCTGCCCGGCGACACCTGGCTGCCGCTGGACATCTTCCCGCTGGCCGAACACCAGGCCCGTACCTGCCACGTCGCCGCGCACGGACTGCTGCGCCGGGTGCTCCCGCCGCGCGGGCCCCGGTACGTCAACTCGGTGCTGTTCCTGCCGGACGGCCGCCGTCCGGACGGGCCGGGGATGCGCGACGATGGACGGCATGCCCGCCGACCGTCCCGCCGCCCCGTTCACCCCGCTCGACTTCCAGCTGGTCCTGCTGCGCCGCATGGCCGACCACAACGCCGACCTGGTCGATGACGCCCGCCACCGCCTCGGCGTGTCCGTCGCCGACCTGCGGGAGGCGAACCGCCGCTGGCAGGCGATGGTGCGCGGCCCCCGGTCGCGGGCGGCCCTGAGCCGCTACCGCTCGGTGCTCGGCGCCCCGGAGTCGGTGGCCCGCCGCCGGATCGGCGACCTGGACTGCGAGGCCCTGCGCTGGCCCGTACCGCTCTGGCCCGAGCTGCGCTTCGAGGTGCTGGCGGGGCCGGACCGGGCGGTGTGGAACGAGTGGCTGGTACGGGCGCCGGACGCGCCGGCGCCCGATCTGCGCACCGTCGAGGACCTGCGCCCGTGGTCGTGCACGGTCGACGAGGCGGCCCGCGCCTTCGCCCCCGCCCGCCCCCTCGAAGGCACCGCGCCCACCCGCTGGGGCCTGGCCTTCACCGCCCCGGACGGAACGGGCACGCCGCACGCCTGCACGGCGGAGTTCACCTGGGGCCTGCTCCAGCGGGTGACCGTCGGCTAGCCGTGCCCCGGCGGACCGCGCGTCGGCGGACCGCACCCCAGCGGACCGCACGCCGGCGGTCCGGCGCCGTCGGACGCGGCCCCCGACGATCCCGGGCCCGACGATCCCGGTCTCGGCTGCCAACGCGGCCTCGGAGACCGCCGGTTCGGCGGCCAGGGGTGGCTCGTGGGAGACACCACGGCGAGCGGGCGCCGCCGTACTTCGGCGGACGCCTCCCGCACGCCGGCGGCAAGGACGCCGTACCGGAGCGGGGGCGGCCTGCGACGCGCCCGAGGTGCCCGTGTGCCGCGCGTACGGCCGCACCGTCGCGGTCGTGCCCTGCTCGTGCGGACGCCGTGTCCAGCCCGGCGGACCCGTACCGGACGGCGTACCGGCCGCCCGCCCCGCGGTCGGCCCGATCACGTACTCGTGGTCGCCGGGGAGGGCGCCGGGACCGACGGGTTCACCCGGGGCGAAGTACCCGGCGGGGGCTACTGCGACGCCCGCACCGTCTCGCCGGCCGGCCCGACCAGTCCCGCCGGCCCGACGGGCTTGCCCGTACCGCGGCCCGTACCGGCCCCCCTCACCCACGACCGGAACTCGCCCGCCAGCCGTACGCCGAAGTCCTCGGCCTGGGCCTCCTCCGCCGCGTGGGAGCCGTCACGGGCGGCCACGGTGAGCGCGATCCGGGTGCCGACGCCGGTAGCGGTGCCGGTACCGGGGCCGCCCGACAGCGCGGGGAGGGCCGCCGCGCCGGTCACGTGGTGGTCGCGGTGCCCCTGCCGCATGTGCCACAGCTCGTGACCGAGTATCACCAGCTGCTGCACCGCCTCGGCGCGCTCCTCGACGATGACGAGGTCGAAATCCTCGAACTCCAGCCAGAGTCCGGTCACCTCGAGCTCGTCGGGGAACCGCTCGAAGCGCAGGTCCACGGGGCGGCCGCCGCGCCGCCGGCTCATCTCCGCGCACAGCGCGCGAGCCAGGTCGCGCACGTCCACCGGGGCGTCGAGCCGGTCGCGCAGGGCGCGGGCCAGACCGGCCGTCAGCCGGCGCATCTCGCCCGCGGCCCGGCGTCGCAGCAGCAGCGCGACGAGGCCCGCCGTCACGCGCGCCCGGCCGGCCGGGCCCCGTCTTCCGCCGACGGGGTTCACCGTCGGTTCTCCGTGCCGCCCGGCCCCCGCAGGGCCCGCAGCGGGCTACGCGCGTCGAACCGCGCGCGTGTCGAAGCAGAAGGCAGGGACTCAGTCACCCATGTACTCCCGGCAGTTGACCCGTCAAGTAGCCACACCCAGGGCCCCGAGACTACGGGTCCGCCGGAGCGTGCGCCATGCTTACCGGGCTATCGCCCGCCGGGCGGGACGGAACGGGACACCCAGGAGCCGACGGGCGGCACACCCGTCGCCGGAGGGGCGCCCCCCGGGGCGGATCCGGGTGGCGCGATCGCCCTCCCGGACGACGCGACCCGGCCGCCGGCGAGGCACGATCGCCTCATGGCGATCTCAGGAACGGACGCGTACGACCGGACCGAGGAACCGTTTCCCCCGCTCGTCCGGCGGGCGGTCGCCGCCGCGCGGCGCGCCGGCTTCCAGCACTCCTGCCGCCCCGAGCAGGGCCGGCTGCTGCACCTGCTGGCCAGGGGCGCGCAGCGCCGGATCGGCGAGACGGGCACCGGGTGCGGCGTGGGGCTCGCGTGGCTGGCGTCGGGGGCGCCGGAGGGGGTGCCGCTGGTCAGTGTCGAGCGGAACCGGGAGCGGGCCGGCATCGCCGCGGAGGTCTTCGCCGGTCACCCGGCGGTCCGCGTGGTGCACGGCGACTGGCAGCGCATCGGCGACCACGGCCCGTACGACCTGCTGGTGCTCGACGGGGGCGGGCACGGCAAGGAGCACGACGCGCGTACGGCCGGGCTGTTCCCGCTGCTCTCCCCCGGCGGCACGGTGGTGATCGACGACTTCACCCCGGCCACCTCCTGGCCGCCGCTGCACCACGGCGTGCCCGACCGGGCCCGGCTGCACTGGCTCGGCCATCCGCTGCTGTACTCGACCGAGGTCCGCCTCGCCCCGGACCTGAGCACGGTGGTCGGCACCCGCAGACCCCCGGCCGCCGACCGGCTGCACGCGCTGGAGCGCGGCCAGATCTGCCGGGGCGTCATCACGCACACCCCCCGGTTCGGCGTGTTCGTCGACCTCGACGGCATCGAGGGGTTCATCCGGGTCCCCGAACTGACCTGGCGGCACGTGAACTCGGTCGACGAGGTGGTGCGGGTCGGGCAGGAGATCACCGCGCAGGTACTGGACATCGACGTGGAACGGCAGCAGGTGCAGTTGTCGCTGCGGGCCCTGGAACCGGACCCGCTGGCCGGGCTCGCCCGGGACGGGCTCGGCCGGGTGCTGCGCGGAGCCGTCACGCACCTCGCGCCCTTCGGTACGTTCGTGCAGGTCGCCGAGGGGTTGCAGGGGCTGCTCCCCAACGACGCGTTCACGCACCTGCCGGCCGCGCCGCGGATCGGTGACGAGCTGACCGTGGAGATCGTCGGCATCAATCTGGTGCTCAGGAGGATTTCCCTGGCGCTGGTGTAGGAAGAACGGTCAGAGCCTGTGTCTAAACCCCGGCCGGGCGCGCGACGCCTGGCCGGGGTTTAGACA